>CALGTD010000182.1 GCA_937901895.1 uncultured Spartobacteria bacterium
GAGGTTGAGGATCTTCGCCATGATGACGCCCGACGCGGTGGAGACGCCGAAGGCCACGACACCGAGGCCGATGATCATGAGGGTCTCGGGGCGCAGGAATCGTTCGCCGGTCATGGTGATGCCCACGGCGGTTCCCAGGAAGATGGTGACGATGTTGATGATCTCGTTCTGCGCGGCCTTCACGAGGCGCTCCGTGACGCCGCATTCGCGCAGGAAGTTGCCCAGCATGAGCATGCCGATGAGCGCAGCGGCGGCAGGCACGAGCAGGATGCAAAAAATACAGACAATGAGAGCGAAGCAGAGGCGCTCGAGTTTGCCGACGGTTCGCAGGGATTTCATGCGAATCCTGCGCTCTTCCGTGGTCGTGAGACCTCGCATGATCGGCGGCTGGATAAGCGGCACGAGGGCCATGTAGCTGTAGGCGGCGACCGCGATGGCGGGGAGGAGGTGCGGCGCGAGCTTTGCGGAGAGGAAAATCGCAGTCGGGCCGTCCGCGCCGCCGATGATGCCGATCGAGGCGGCCTCGCCGACGGAAAATCCGATGAGAGCGGCTCCGATGAAGGTGGCGGCGACGCCGATCTGCGCGGCGGCTCCAAGGAGCAGCGTGACAGGTCGCGCGATGAGCGGGCCGAAGTCGGTGAGTGCACCGACCCCGAGGAAGATGAGGGGCGGGAACAGCTCCCACTCGATGCCTCGTGAGATGTAATAGAAAAGGCCGCCGGGTTCGCGGCTGAAGATTGTAACGAGTGTCTCGCCTTCGTGGATGTCGGAGCCGACGGGTGCGTTGATTTCGGTGACAGTGCCGTGGCTGTGAGCGCGGAGTTCGTAGAGGGCGGCGTCCTCCGGATCGGAATTTTGGAGAATGGCGAGCAGGTCGCCTTCCTTCACGCTGTCGCCATCCCGCACCTTCCACTCGAGCACCTGGCCGGCGACGGGGCTGTGGACGGGGCCGGGCGGTTCATTGATGAGGCCGGCGGTCGGGAGGTTCGCGAGCAGCGCGCCGAAGGCGATCGGCACGAGGAGGAGGGGCTCGAAGCCGCGATAGACGGCGAGATACATCAGGACGAGCACGACGCCCCACATGACGACCATCTGCCAGGTGACGCTGGCGAAGGCGGTGAGTTGAAGAAAGTTGAGGACGTCCTGAATCATGGCGGTCAGCGAAGGGTGTGGGATTGGAAGATGTGGCGGCGGCCCTCGAGCGACCATGCCTGCAGGCGGATATCGACGGGCCGGATCTCGACGACGCGGTGCGCGCCTTCGAGCGAAGCGACGGCCGCGGCGACGATCGCCGCGCGCAGCTCCGGTGGGAGGTCGTCATCGGGCACGGAGGCGGCCGTCGGTGAAACGACGACGGATGGTGCGGGGCGGGGTTTGGGATTGAGCAGCCGTCCCATGATCGCCACGACGACCATGAGGAACGTGAGCGACCCCATGACGACGAAAATGCCTGCTGTCTGGTAGCTGATGTTCGTGAGGAAGTCGGGGCGACTCGAGAGAACGGCAAACATGGCGGGTTGCTTACTTGATTGTGAGAAGTGTCTGTCCTTCCGCGACGGCGTCGCCGACGCCGACCGAGATTTCTCCCACCGTTCCGGCCGCTTGCGCGGCGATGGTCGTGTTCATTTTCATTGCCTCCAGCGTGACGAGGGCGTCGCCTGCGGAGACTTGCTGGCCGGGTTTGCAATCGATGGATACGACGCGGCCGGCGAGCGGGCTGGTAACGGCTCCGGGGCCTGCGGCGGGCTGGGCGGCGGGTGCCGGACTGGACGACTCAGGCGCAGTGACCGCGGCGCGTGGAGCGGACGGGACGGACAGTGGTGCGCCCGCGGGATCGTCGAGGGACTCGACCGTGACGTCGTAGACTTTGCCGTCGATGGTGATGCGGAGCTTCTTCATAGAGGAATGTTGCCGTGTTTTTTGGGCGGGCGGGTCTCCCGCTTGGAGAGGGTGTTGCGCAGGGCGAGGGCGACGGCGCTTCGGGTCTGCGCAGGTTCGATGACGTCGGTGATCATGGCCTTCGACGCGGCGGCGTAGGGGGAGGCGAAACGCTCGCGGTATTCCGCTGCGAGTTCCGCGGCGCGGGCTGCCGGATCGGGGGCCTCGGCGATCTCTTTCTTGTAGAGAATTTTTACAGCGCCTTCCGCGCCCATGACGGCGATCTCGGCCGTGGGCCATGCAAAGACGAGGTCCGCGCCGAGGTCCTTGCTGCACATGGCGAGGTAGGCTCCGCCGTAGGCCTTGCGCATGATGACGGTGATCTTCGGAACGGTGGCCGCGGCGTAGGCGAAAAGCATCTTCGCGCCGTGACGGATGATGCCGCCGCGCTCCTGCGCGAGTCCCGGGAGGAAGCCGGGGACATCCACGAGATTCACGATCGGGATGTTGAAGACGTTGCAGAAGCGAATGAATCGCGCGGCCTTGTCCGAGGCGTCGATGTCCAGCGTGCCCGCCTTGACCATCGGCTGGTTCGCAATGATGCCGGCGACGATGCCCTGGATGCGGCAGAATCCGACAACGATGTTCTTTGCGAAGTCGGCCTGCACCTCGAGAAAGTCGGCGTCGTCGGCGAGGAGCGCGATGACCTTCAGCACGTCGAGCGGGGATTTCGGGTCTTCGGGAACGAGGTCGTTGAAGGCGGGATTCGGCCCGAGATCAAGCTTGTCCGCAAAATGGTGCGGTGGGTCGGTGATGTTGTTCGAGGGAAGGAACGAGAGGAGCTTCTTGGCAATTCCGAGGGCATCGGCGTCGTTCTCCGCGACGAAGTGGATGTTCCCGCTGATTGTGGCGTGGGCGGCGGCGCTGCCGACCTCGGCCATCGTGCATTTCTGGCCGGTGGCGGCCTGGATGACATCGGGTCCGCAGATGAACATGTTCGCCGTATCCTTCACCATGATGAGGAAATCGGTGAGCGCGGGGCTGTAGGCGGCACCACCCGCGCAGGGGCCGGCGATGATGGAAATCTGCGGGACGAGGCCGGACGCCTGGACGTTGTGAAAGAAGACCTGCCCGTAGCCGGAGAGGGAGTCCTCGCCTTCCTGAATGCGCGCACCGCCGGAGTCGTTGATGCCGAGCACGGGCATGCCGGCCTGCATCGCGTATTCCATAAGATCACAGATCTTCCTTGCGTGAATGCGGCCGAGCGCGCCGCCACCCACGGTGAAGTCCTGGCTGTATGCGGCGATCGGGCGCCCATCCACATAGCCGACGCCGGTGATTACGCCGTCGCCGGGCATGGACTTTGCGGCCATTCCAAACTGGGTGCAGGTGTGCTGCGCGTGCAGGCCAAACTCCATGAACGTGCCGGGCTGGAAGAGATTCTCCAGCCGGTCGCGGGCGGTCATCACGCCCTTCTTGCGGCGCGCGGCGAGCTTTGCCTCTCCGCCACCGAGGAGTGCGGCGGCGTGGCGTTTGCGGTAGTTGGCGAGGAGGTCCTTGGAGATGGGCATGGCGGGTCAGTGGGCGGTCTTCGGCTGGCAGAATTCCGTGAGCACTCCGAACGTGCTTTTCGGATGGAGAAAGGCGACGAGCTTGTCTCCGGCGCCTTCGATCGGGACTTCGTGAATCAAACGGGTGCCCGCGTCCTTCGCCTGCGCGAGCTGCGCGGTGATGTCATCGGTGGCGAAGGCGATGTGGTGGATGCCTTCACCGCGCGTCTCGAGAAACTTCGCGATCGGGCTGTCGTCCGCCGTCGGTTCGAGCAGCTCGAGATGGACCTCACCGACGGAAAGGAACGCGGTTTTCACCTTTTGCGAAGGCACCTCCTCGATGTGCTCGCATTGGAGCCCGAGTGTCTTCTCGTAGTAGGGCAGCGAGGCCTCGATGGAGCGGACGGCGATGCCGAGGTGATCGATTCGGGAGGGCGTTTTCATAGGCGTGGGAGGAAGCGGTCGAGGAGTTCCTCTGCTGCGAGGGAAGGCGGGGTGCGGCCGGAGAGAACCTCGTTCTCGAGCCGGCGGGAGAACTCGGCGATCGCGGGGTTGGAGACGAAGCGATGGTGCAGCTCCTGTTCGACGAGTTCGCGCCACCAGTGAAGTGTCTGCGCACGACGAAGTGCGTCGAGGCGGCCGTCTTCGCGAAGATGCTCGAAGAAGCGGGACGTCACGTCCCAAAGATCGGAAATGCCGCGGTGTTCGATTGCCGAAATGGAAAGCACGGGAGGGCGCCATCCCGTCGCCTGGGAATTCAGGAGCGGCACGATGCGCGCGAACTCGGCGCGTGTGGCTTCGGCGCGTGCGCGATTCCCGCCGTCGGCCTTGTTGACGACAAAGATGTCGGCGATCTCGAGGATGCCCTTTTTCATGCCCTGCAGCTCGTCGCCGGCCCCCGCGATCAGCAGCAGGATGATGCAGTCGACCATCGAGCGGACGGTGATTTCGCTCTGTCCCACTCCGACGGTCTCGATGAGAACGACATCGTAGCCTGCAGCCTCGCACAGCGAAATGGTCTCGCGCGTCTTGCGGGCCACACCTCCCAATGCGCCGCCCGAAGGCGACGGCCTGATGAAGCACTCCGGCCTGCGCGACAGGGTTTCCATGCGTGTCTTGTCACCCAGAATGCTGCCGCCGCTCAGGGAGCTGCTGGGATCGACGGCGAGCACGGCGACGCGATGGCCGAGGTCGCAAAGGTGATTTCCAAAGGACTCGATGAATGTGCTCTTTCCCGCGCCCGGCACGCCGGAGATTCCAATGCGCATCGCATGGCCAGTGCGGCTCGCAACGGCGCGCAGCACCTCGCGCGCGGCCGGCCGGTGCAGGGGGGAGTTGCTTTCCACCAGTGTGATGGCGCGTGCCAGCGGGGCCCGATCTCCACGCAGCACCCCGTCGGCGAGCGCGGCGGAATCGACACCCGGAGGGGGCGCGATCTGCCGGCGCGGAGCGCGGGCTGCGTGGCGCGGGGCATCCATTACGAGCATGGCGCGAGGCGTTTGTTGAGGATCTCGATGATCTTTGCGGCAGCCTCGGGGATGACGGTTCCCGGACCGAAAATGGCGACTGCACCGGCGTTGTAGAGAAAGTCGTAGTCCTGCTGCGGAATGACGCCGCCGGCAACGACCAGAATGTCGGGCCGCCCCTGCTTCGCGAGTTCCTCGATGAGCTGGGGCAGCAGGGTCTTGTGACCGGCCGCGAGGGACGACATCGCGACGACATGGACGTCGTTCTCCACCGCCTGCTTCGCGGTCTCCTCCGGCGTTTGGAACAGCGGCCCCATATCCACGTCGAACCCGAGATCCGCGAGCGCCGTGGCAACGACCTTGGCTCCGCGGTCGTGACCGTCCTGTCCGATCTTCGCGATCAGAATGCGCGGGCGACGTCCTTCGCGCTGCTCAAACTCCGCGGCGAGCTGACGAACTTCCTTGATGTTGTCCATTTCTCCGTAGGTAGAGCTGTAGACGCCGCTGATCGTCCGGACGCTGGCCCGGTAGCGACCGTAGACCTTCTCCAGCGCGTCGCTGATTTCGCCGAGGGTGGCGCGTGCCTTGGCCGCCTCGATCGACAGCGCGAGAAGGTTTCCGTTTCGGGGATCGGCGGCCGCGTGTGTGAGAGCTTCGAGTGCGCGGGATACCGCGGCGGAGTCTCGATTGGCCTTGAGTTGATTCAGCCGTCGGACCTGGGCTTCGCGCACCGCGGCATTGTCGACGTCGAGGATGTCGAGCGGCTCCTCCTTTTCGAGGCGGTATTTGTTCACGCCGACGATCGTTTCGCGGCCGGAATCGATGCGCGCCTGGCGACGTGCGGCGGCTTCCTCGATTCTCATCTTCGGAATTCCGCTTTCGATGGCCTTTGCCATGCCGCCGAGCTTTTCGATTTCCTGGATGTGCGCCCACCCCTTGCGGAGCAAATCGCGCGTGAGCGACTCGACGTAGTAGCTGCCGCCCCACGGATCGACGACCGAGCAGATGCCCGTTTCGTTCTGAAGGAAAAGCTGGGTGTTGCGTGCGATGCGGGCGGAGAAGTCGGTGGGAAGCGCGATGGCCTCGTCGAGCGAGTTCGTGTGCAGACTCTGGGTGTGACCCATCGCGGCGGCCATTGCCTCGATGCACGTGCGAGTAACGTTGTTGAACGGATCCTGCTCGGTGAGCGACCAGCCGCTGGTCTGTGAGTGCGTGCGCAGAGCCATCGACTTCGGATTCTTCGGGTCGAAGCCCTTCACGATCTTCGCCCAAAGCACACGGGCGGCGCGCATCTTTGCGATCTCCATGAAAAGGTTCTTTCCCTGCGCCCAGAAAAACGAGAGCCGCGGCGCAAAGGCGTCGATGTCGAGTCCGGCCGCGACGCCGGTGCGGAGGTATTCCAGCCCGTCGGCGAGGGTGTATCCCATCTCGAGGTCGGCGGTCGCGCCCGCCTCCTGCATGTGGTAGCCGGAGATCGAGATCGAGTTGAACTTCGGCATGTGACGCGAAGTGAACGCGAAGATGTCGGCGATGATCCGCATCGAGGGTTCGGGCGGATAAATGTAGGTGTTCCGCACCATGAACTCCTTGAGGATGTCGTTCTGGATCGTGCCGGAAAGCTGCTCAAGGGTGGCGCCCTGCTCGAGGGCCGTGACGATGTAGAATGCGAGCACCGGAAGCACCGCGCCATTCATGGTCATCGACACGCTGATCTGATCGAGCGGGATGCCGTCGAAGAGGATCTGCATGTCGAGGACGGAATCGATGGCGACGCCCGCCTTGCCGACATCGCCGACGACGCGCGGATGATCGGAGTCGTAGCCGCGGTGCGTGGCCAGGTCGAATGCGACCGAGAGCCCCTGCTGGCCTGCGGCGATGTTGCGCTTGTAGAACGCGTTCGATTCCTCGGCCGTCGAGAATCCGGCGTATTGGCGGATCGTCCACGGACGCAGCACATACATCGTGGCGTAGGGACCCCGCAGGAAGGGCGCGATGCCGGCGGTGAATCCGAGATGCCGGCAGTCCGCGAGATCGTCCGGGCCGTAGATCGGCTTCACATCGATGCCTTCGTTCGTGTGCGTCACCGGCCGTGAAGGTTGCGAAGGCGCGGTCGTCGGATCGGAGAGCGGAATCGTGGTGAAGTCCGGGAAGGTCATTGCGCGCTGGGGCTGAGGGTGGAGAGAAGGTTCTCGAGAAAGGCGAGCCGGTTGACGCGGAGGTGGATGAAGTCGTCGACACCGGCCTCCCGCCACGCGGCCTCGTTTTCGCCCGGAGCGCCTGCGACGAGGAGGCGGACTCCGGGAAGCTGCCGCTTGAGAGCCCTGGCGAACGCCGGAACGATCTCGGGATAGGTCTCGTCCGTGGAGCAGATCACCACGACGGGAAGCATCGCGCGCACGGCGTCCGCGACGGCTTCGTCGATCGTCGACGCAGATTTCCCCGAGCGGACGTCGAATCCTCCGCACGCAAGAAACGCGCTGGAGAAGTCCGCCCGGGCGCGGTGCTGGCGCGGCGGCCCAAAAGTCGCAAGCCATGCCGCCGCTGTGGCGTTTTTTGTTCTGGAAAGTTCGCGTGCCCTGGCGCGCAGCGCCTCGAACCCCCCCGAGGCCCTGATTGCCTGGACACGCGGAATTGCGGTTCCGTCCGACGGGCTGCGGCCCAGCGCGCGCCGGACCTGGCCAATTGTCCAACCGCTGAGAAATGCCTCGATTGCACCGGGGATGTCGGAGATGCGACCCTCGAACGCGGTGTCGGAGGTGGCTGGGTCAGGTTCGCAGGTGACGGAGCCGGCATTGCCATCACGTTCAGCAACCAGCGGTTCCTCGGACGGATTTGCGGAAAGGTTCACGCCTACGAGCAGATTGCGACCGGCGGCGACCGAGGAAAGAAGCGCGCCCGCCTGCTCGGCAGTCGCCTGCTGCGGCGTGCCCGCGCGAAGGGCGGCGGCCATCCCCCCGATCGCTTCAATTTCCTGGAATCGGGCCCAGGCCTTCTCCGCGACCTCGCGGGTCAGTGATTCGACGAACCACGAGCCGCCTGCCGGATCGGCGACATCGGCGAGACTGCATTCCTCGGCGAGAATGATCTGCACGTTGCGGGAGAGTCGTCGTGAGAATGTGTCCGGGATCCGAATGGCGTCGTCGAACGCCGCGAGATGCATGGCCTCGACGCCGCCGACCATGGCCGCGAACGCCTCCGCGGTGATGCGGAGCAGATTCGTATGCGGGTCGAGTGCGCTCTTTGTGACCGTCGTGCTGCGACCGTGGAAGGCGATGGTCGTGGCATCCGCTCCGAATGCCTCAAGGACCTTTGTCCACAAAAGGCGCGCCGCGCGGAGCTTTGCGATCTGCATGAAGATCTGCGAGTCGAGCGAGAACTCGAAGAGGAAACGATCCGCGGCCTCGGCGGGATCAATGCCGCTGCGGACCATCTCGCGGAGATATTCCACGCCGGTTGCGATCGCGAACGCGAGCTCGTCAACGGTGGACGCTCCCGCATCGCCCCATGTGGAAGCCTGCACGCCAACGACCCGCAGGCGCGGGACGTTGGCGATTGCCCACCGCACGGAAAGGGCGATTTCGTCGAAGATTTCGGACAGTGGTATCGCCAGGGAGCCGGAGCGGACCCAATCCGTGAGCGGATCCGCAAGCACCGCACCCTCCCAGCCCGATGGACGAATACCGCGTTCCTCTGCAATGGCTCCAAGGAGACCGAGAAACGGAAGTGCGCTTGGACCGGCCCACGCCAGGATGGGCGCTGCAGCGAGGTCGACGCCGTCAAGTGCGGCGCGGAGATCCGGGAGAGAGCGGATGGCGAGACCGGATCGGCCGTTCCCGGATTCGCGGGCTGCGGCATCGAGGACGAGGGGAGTGGTGTTCTGCCCCGCCATCAAATCGGCGAGCAACATGCGGTTGAATTCCACTGGATTCGTCGCGGGAATCTCCTGCGCAATGAGTTGCGAAAAGGATCCGGGACGAATCGTCGTGGAGCGGTCTTCGGCAAAATAGATGGGCTGAATCGCGATGCCCTCACGCGTCCGCGTGACGAGTTTCTTCTCGAACGGGGCGCCTTTGAGAACTGCTTCCGCTTCCGCGCGCCAGGCTTCCGGTGTTGCGGCCTCGAACTCGTCGAAGGACAATGCGTCGATCGAAGGATCCTCGATCGGGAGGTGCTCCGCAGGGGTCGGAGAAATCGAAGAGTCGAGTTTCATGGGAGGCGTGCGTGTCTGATTTTTTATCTACCCGCGGCGGGGAAACGCGGCTTTCCGGGAATTGCTCATTGATGGTCCTTGGTTGGCTTTCCAGCCCGTGAGCGGCTGATGTCGTGAAACGCCTGCCAGCGCCGGGTGATGACCTCGCGCGCCCTCCCGGACAGCGTGCCCTCATTCTCGCGAGGCTGGGGCGAATCGAACCGAAAAGGATGCGCGCCGATTTGCCGGAGGGATGGATCGTGCCGGAAGAGGAGCCACGCCCCGCTTTCGACCGCGAGCCGATGCGCACGAATGTCCGGCACACGGTCGTCGGCGGGACAGGATCCGAGCGCAAAGACGAGGGACGGACCATCATGTGCAGCCGCTTCGAGCAGGGTCCCAATCGCGTGGTCGTCCCGTGCGAAAAGGGCGATGGATGCCACATAGGCCCGTTCCGAGCGGACCGCCGCGAGATCGATGTTGGTTGCCACCGTGTCCGATCCCTCGTCGAGAATGAGGAAGTTCACGTCGACAGCGGTTTCAAACATCCGCTCGATGTCGGAGGGGTAGCGGTTCGTGACGGCCCAGATCGTCCGGCGAACGAGGGCGTGAGCGATCCTCTCCAGATCCCGTTCGTCCTTGCCCGTCCGTTTCTGCAGGCATCGCTTCAGTGCGCCGATGCGACGGCGCTGCTCGGCGATTCCGGCTCCCGTGCTTTGATCGGCAGCCAAAATGTCCCACGCGAGCTGGCCGAGATCCGGTGCGAGTCGGGCAAGCAGATCCTCCGCGTGTGCGCGCAGTTGATCGAGCTCCACGCGCAGGGAGATCGCATCGGCCGCGGATTCGTTTGAAATAAGGCGCGAGCATCGTGGGCTTCGACGGTGTCCCTCGCAACGTGCGATGACGACATGATCTCCGAACAGTCGCGAAAGGAGGTGAAGGTAGGGCGTCTGTCCGCATCCGGCGCACGGTCGGCCGACGCTGAGGGTCGAAGGACGAAACTGGAGAGTGCGGGTCGAGGACGGAGGTGAAAACCCGGGTCCTGTCTCAGACGCGGAGAGCAGAAATTCCCAGCTCCGGAGGTCTGCGAGGTGCCATGGGGATTCCCGGCGCATTCGGAGTGCTTTGATGCGTTTGTCCGAGGGGTTGCGGGCGGGACATGTCTCCACGCAGATGCCGCAGCCGGAACAACCGGAGGGCGAAATCTGGATCGTATATCGAAGCCCCTCCCGTCCCGCGTGCAGTGCCTTGCGGGATTTGAATCCGGTCGGCGCGCTGGAGAGCGTGGCATGCTTGAGCAATCCCGCGCGGATGGCTGCGTGGGGGCACGCGATCACGCACCTGCCGCATTGCACGCAAAGGTCCGGATCCCAGGAAGGAACCTCTCCATCCGCGAAGGGATCAGCCGCCGTCGCCGGAAGACTCATTGCGCCGTGGCGGAAAGCTCCGCCGCAAGAGCGCGTCCCTCCGGAGCACGGACGGGCGCGGGCTGGCGCACGATCTCGGAATCCCACTCCACGCCGCGCATGCTGCCGGTGCGAAGGTATTGCTCGTGCATGGCGAAGGCGTTTGAGAGCGTCTGCGGGATGTGCCCCTTGGAGACCAGCCTGAGGTAGCCGCGCAGCTCGTCGCGGTAGTCCGGGTCGGCGCAGTTCTCCACGATGAGTTCCGCACGCTCCTCGGGGTCCTTTCCGCGCAGATCGGCGACGCCGTGTTCGGTGACCAGCACCTGCACGGAGTGTTCGCTGTGGTCGACGTGGCTGACCATCGGAACGATCGCGCTGATCGCGCCGTTCCTTGCGGTCGACGGACAGGTGAAGATCGAAAGGTAGGCGTTGCGTGTGAAATCGGCGGATCCGCCGATGCCGTTCATCATGTCCCGGCCCATCACGTGGCTGCTGTTCACGTGCCCGAAGAGATCGACCTCGATGGCGGTGTTGATGGCCAGCAGCCCGAGACGTCGGACGAGCTCCGGGTGATTCGTGATCTCCTGCGGACGCAGGAGCAGCCGGCTGCGGAAGAACTTGAGGTCGTCGTAGACCGACTGCAGGACCGGCGGGCTGAGCGTCAACGAAGTGCCGGTCGCAAAGGTGATGCGCCCCGCGCGGATGAGGTCGATCACGGAGTCCTGAATCACTTCCGTGAACATCTGGAATGGCGGAAGGCCGGCTTGCGTGCCGAGTGCGGCCAGTGTGGCGTTGGCGATGTTTCCCACGCCGGACTGCACCGGGAGAAACGGCTGCGGGATGCGGCCGGCGGCGAGTTCGTCCGCAAGGAATCGCGCCACGTGACGGCCGATCTGTTGCGTGATTTCGTTGGAGGGTTTGAAGGCGGACGTCTCGTCCTCGAGGTTTGTCTCGACGACGGCGGCGATCTTTTTCGGATCGACGCGAATGCAATCGCTCCCGATTCGGTCGGCGACGCCGTAGAGGGGAATCTCCCGGCGGTGCGGCGGATCGAGCGGTTCGTAGAGGTCGTGGAAACCCCGGAGTGCCGAGGGATGACGTCGGTTCAGTTCGACGATGATGCGCTCGGCATAGTTGCAGAAGGTCAGCGAGTTTCCGACTGACGAAGTCGGGACGACCTCCCCATTTGGCGTCACGTCGCAGGCTTCGATGACGGCCCATTTCATCGGACCGAAGAATCCGTATCGCAGCGTCTGGGCGACTGCGGAGAGGTGCATGTCGAAGAACTTCGTCTGGCGGGCGTTGATTCTCTTGCGCAGGTCGGTGTTCGATTGATACGGCGTGCGGAACGAGATCGCGTCGGCCATCGCAAGAGCGCCGTCGAGGGAAGGGCCCGTCGACGCGCCGGTCATCACGCCGATCTTGAATGGCTTGCCCTCTGCGTGGAGTCGTGTCGCCCGTGCGGCGATGGCCTCGGGCACGGCTTTTGCGGCTCCGGCGGGAGTGAATCCGCTGAAGCCGACGAGATCGCCGTGGTCGATGAGAGAGGCGGCTTCTTCAGCAGTGACGAAGGGAAGAGAAGGCATGGCTGAGTGGGAGAATTTTCGACCTCCGCCCACCGGAGGGTCGTGATCTCAAGGAACGCCGTTGCCCGGATTCCCACTACACCGATCTTGGCGATCGCCGGCCGGCGATTGGCGAATCGGATTGCCATGTGGAGCGGCGCGGACAACGGACCGCGTCGACTCCAGAAACAGTGCGGGCGGCGCGCCTGATCCCGGATGGGACTTCGACGGCCGCCCGCGCGGTGGGGGATGAATGAAGTCGCTACACGCGCTCGATCACGATGCGCTTCCACTTCGTGACCGCTCCCGCGACGTTGCGCGAACGGACGTAAACCGTGGTCTTCCCCTTGCGAAGACCCTTGATGGGAAGCGTCCAGTTCTGCGCGGACACGGTCTTTCCGCGGATGCGGCCACCCTCGCCGGCGACCTTGTATTCCACACGGTTGCCGGGGGCGTTTGTGCGGCCTTTGAGCGAGAAGCGGGAGTTCTTCGTCCGATACTTTCCTTTGCCGCGGATCTCGAGATAGGGCTCGGGTTGCGGTTGTGCGGCGCCCGCAGCGCTCCACGCGAGACGGTAGTAGGAGACGTTCGGGTTGACCGGCTGGCAGAGGATCTGCGGTCCGTTGTTGCCGATGATGGGCTTGCCGATGTTCTGCCAGGCCTTGCCGTCGGCCGACCACTGGAGCTGATACTGGGTCGTCGTGCGGGAGTCCCACGTGATCTGGACTGCGGACTGGGTGGCGCCGCTGTCGTCCGTCCACTGAATGGTCTTCGTCTTGAAGTTCTGCGGCGGCACGGGCGAACCCGGCGGTCGCGGCTGCAGGCGTTGCTGGACGATCTGCGGCAGCATGTCCGACAGTTCCTGACGGACGGCGGCCTGTGCCGGTGTTGCCACGGGCGATTGTCCCGTAATCACACGAAGGCGTTCCGCCCACGAGGAGAGATTGACCATTTCCACGGGCCGCCCCGTGGCGGGATCGACATCGGTGCCGCCGAGGTGGGCGGGCCGAAGGTCGTAGAATTCCTCCTGGTCCGCCTGGATGCCCTGGATGTCGTAGTAGCGGGCGTATTTGAACTCCCGCGTGCGGATCATTTGAATCCGGTTTGGCGGAGAGACGATGCCCTGCGGATTTCCCGCGGCATTCTGGCCGGCCCAGACGTCGTCAAAGGTGAACAGGATGTAATCCTGCACCGGCGGCGCGGCGGCGTCCTTGATCAGCGGGCTGTAGTCGACACCGGCGAAGTTGTAGCCCTCCCATCCGTCGACGCCGAGCATCGAGCAGATCGTCGGCAGCAGGTCGACATGGGATACGAGCTCGGGACACACGCGGCCTTCGGGGAAGTCCACGGGATTCGACCAGATCAACGGCACGCGGATGGTTTCCTCGTAGCAGTTGAACGTCTTCTGGCGCATGCCGCCGTGGGACATGCCCATTTCCCCGTGGTCGGAGGTGCGAACGATCCACGTGTTCTCGCGAAGCCGCTGGCCCGCCTCCGAGGAGTTGAACACGTCGAGCAACGCCCCGAGATGTCCGTCGACGATCTTCAGCAGGTTGCCGTAGAAGTTCACATACTTCCGCTTCATGTCGTCGTTCACGAGCGGTCCGAGGCCCATCAGCTTGACGAGCAGTTCCTGCTGGCAGGTCGGTTTGAAGTTTGCGAGCAGCTCCTCGTGAACGCTCGGAGGCAGGTCGAGATCGCCGAGCAGGTCCTCGGGTCCGTATCCGCCCGCACCCTGGTTGCCCGGGTAGCCGAGCACGTCGTGCGGGTTCACGAGCGAGACGACGAGGCAGAACGGCTTGTCGCCGGGATTCGCGACCTTTTCCTGCAAATACGCGACGGCGTCGTCGATGAAGCGCTGGTCATTGTCCGCCGTGCCGCCGCCGTAGTTCTCGATCTTCGTATCCTGTCCCGCATCCGGCGGATCCCACAGGTCGAACCCGTAGCGCACGATGTCGTCATTGATGAAGGTGCCGTCGCAACCTTCCACGCCCTTGCTGAGGTGCCACTTGCCCTTGTAGACGACCTCGTAGCCAGCGGCCTTCAACACCGTTGCGAGGTTCGGCAGCGTCGGGTCGAGCTGGTGCTCCGACTCGGACTGCTCGAAACCGTCGGTGAGCGTGTCGAACGACTGGTGCTGCGCGGGGAAAAGGCCCGTGAAGATCGTATTCCGCGACGGTGTGCACATCGCGGTGTTCGTGCAGCAGTTCTCGAAGAGAATGCCGCTGTTGCGCAGTGCGGTGTAGTTCGGCAGGTGCGCCTCCGCCCAGCCCGGCGGGAACCACTGGATCGCGCGCTCCTGGTCGGACAGGAACAAGATGAGGTTCCGCTTCCCCGTTGCCGCCTGTGCGCGCCCGACGGGAATTGTGATGAAACCGTGAGCCGCGGCGAAGGCCGCTGCGCCGCCGACGGTTTTGAGAAATCCACGCCGATTGATGCCGGAGGGAATGTCGATCGGGTTTTCAGGGGAGGAGCTTTTCATGGGATCGATTTTGCCTGTTGATTGTTGATTGCAATCAACGATCCGCACACAAAATTTTACGAATCCGGCAAAATCCCTCACGGATCCGGATCCATTGGCCAACTGACCGCTTTGTGCCGCGGCGCCGCGGCGTTATCGTTCCGGGGATGACCCCCGCCGCGTTCTTCGAGACGGACGATCGCGCACGTCTGTTCTGGCGTCTGCAGGTGCTCGGCTGGGGCGGGACGATCTTCGTCACGCTCGGCATCAGCGGACTGCTCTACTCTCCCGCGCTCGCCGGAGCCAGTGTCGGCTTTTTTCGCGTGGTCTTCGGCTTTCTTGCCTCGTCGCTGATTCTGAGACCGGTGTTGCGCATCATCCGGCATCGAGGAGGACCGCTGACCACGGGGCACATCCTTGTCGTGTTGCTCTTCTGCGGGGCGCTGGGATTGGTGGACACCGTCTCCACGGTGCATCTCGCGCAGTTTGCCGGTCTCGATCTCGACCAGCCGGGAGTGAGGCGGTTCCTCGCGGTCAGTGTCTTCCTTCGCGCGGTGCTCTACACGTTCTGGAGCGTGCTTTACTTCGGGGTCCAATACTGGCTCGACTCCCAGCAGGACCGGGTGCGCGTGGCGGAGGTCGAGGCGGCTGCGCGATCCAGCGAGCTTCAGGTGCTCCGCTCGCAGGTGAATCCGCATTTCCTTTTCAACGCCTTGAACTCCCTGCTTGCCGAGTCCTCAAATCCGGAGTCGGTCCGTCGCATCACCCTCGCCCTTGCCGAGTATCTGCGCTTTTCCCTGCGACAGCGCGCGGAGGAGGAGGAACTCGGCGTCGAACTCGATGCGCTCGAGAACTACCTTCGCGTCGAGAAGGCGCGGTTCGAGGACAGCCTGGAATACCGCATCGACGCCGACGCAGCCGCGCGGCGGACGCTTGCTCCCGTCGCCCTCGTGCAGCCGCTTCTCGAGAACGCGATCAAGTATGGGCAGCGGTCCGAAATCCGGCCCTTGCGCGTGACGATTTCCGCTGCGATTGAAAACGGCACGCTTGTGGTAACCGTAACCAATTCCGGGAAATGGGTCGTCGGGGATGCATCGACCAGGACCGGCCTTAGCAACCTTCGGCGCCGGCTGGATCTCCTGCACCCCGGGCAGGCTTCGCTCGATCTGGATGCCGGCAACGGCGAGGTCCGTGCGCGGGTGCGATTGCCGGCGGGATCATCCTCATGACCACCCCGCTCCGCGCCTTGATCGTCGATGACGAACCGCCCGCCCGTCGATGGTTGCGGGAGCTGCTTTCCGCACATCCCGGAATTTCCGTCGTGGGTGAGGCCGGAGATGTTCCAACCGCCAGGGAGTGCGTCGCTTCGCTGGCGCCGGATGTCGTGTTTCTCGACGTGCAGATGCAGCCCGGCTCCGGTTTCGAGGTGCTTCCGGTGCTGCCAGCCACCACGCGCATCGTGTTTGTGACGGCGTATGACGTGTATGCCGTGCGCGCGTTCGACGCGAACGCCCTCGATTACCTTCTCAAACCGGTTCATCCCGACCGTCTCGCGGAAACCGTCCGGCGATTGAACGTGCCTTCCGTTGGAACACCTGCACCTGCGAGCACCGACAGGCTCGGCCTCGCGGATCTCGTGCCGCTGCGCGATGGTGGAATGTTGCGCATGGTCGCCGTCAGCGGGATCGCCGCCATTCAGGCCGAGGCTGCCTATACGAGAGTGCTCCTTGCCGGACTGCCTGCGATGCTCGTGCTGCGGCCGATCGGGGAATGGGAAAGCGTGCTGCCTTCGCCGCCGTTCTCCCGCATTGACCGCTCGCTGCTCGTCAATCTCTCCCGCGTTCGTGCGCTCGAAGCGCGCTCGCGCGACGAGAGCCACCTTGGCCTGGATTCCGTCCCCGAGCCGCTCGTGCTCGGACGCACGGCTTCGCAGCGCCTGCGGAATCTGCTTTCGTCCGGTGGAAAGATGAACCTCCTGCCGCTCGTTCCCGGCGTCCCGTGCTCATGAAATCCGCCTGCTGCAGTCCCACGCCAGATCCGCGCCCGTCTGTGGCGCCGTCATCGGTGGATGTTCCCGCATCCGGTGTTCAACCCTCCCGCGAGGGCATGGTGCGGCTCGACGGCGGGGCATTTCTAATGGGCGGAAAAGGCGCGGGGGTGTGGTTCGCCGACGGCGAAGGCCCCGTGAGGGAAACCGTCGTGTCGCCGTTCTGGATCGACGAGACCACCGTCACAAACGCCGCCTACCGCGCATTCGTCGAGGCGACCGGCTACGTGACCGAGGCGGAGCGGTTCGGATGGTCGTTTGTTCATGCCAGTCAGCTTTCGGAGGAACTTCGCGAGAAACACGCCGCAGGCCGCGTGGCGGGACTCGAATGGTGGTTCGGTATTCCGGGTGCAAGCTGGCGCGCGCCGCTCGGTGACGGACGCTCGATCGAGGAACTCGGACGCGAGGATCACCCGGTGGTTCACGTCTCGTGGAACGATGCCGCCGCCTTTGCCCGCTGGGCTGGCAAACGCCTGCCCACCGAGGCCGAGTGGGAATTCGCCGCTCGCGGCGGGCTCGAGCAGAAGTTGTATCCCTGGGGAGACGACCTCACTCCGGACGGCGTCCATCGCTGCAACATCTGGCAGGGCACGTTTCCCACCCTCGATACGGGCGAGGACGGCTACCGCGGCACCGCACCGGCGCGGTCGTTTCCCCCAAACGGCCACGGCCTTTTCAACATGACCGGCAACGTGTGGGAGTGGACCGCAGACTGGTTCAGTCCCACCTACGGACGCAACGCTCCGCGCGAAAATCCCCGCGGTCCGGAAACCGGCCAGCGGAAGGCGATGCGCGGCGGCTCCTATCTCTGCCACGCGAGCTACTGCAACCGCTACCGTTGCTCGGCGCGCTCGTCCAATACACCGGATACCTCGACCGGCCATCTTGGTTTTCGGTGTGTGGCGGACGCGTGACGTTCTATCTTCGAAAGTCCGCGGATCCAGGATTCGCGAGTCATTTTATCGCCGGAACGGAAGTTTCCAGACGGATAGTTTCTTAAACAATTTCCCGGAAACGCCTGGCTGTGATATTGCACCCGTGGCCATGGAAGGCGGTCCTCTCCAGAAGGCAATTCATCAGCTCTGGGATGAACTCGCCGATTTTCCCGCGTCCCGGACGGACGAGGCCCTTCTTTTGCTCATGCGACGGCTCAGCGAGTGGCTGGACGCGGGGGATGTCGTCTGGATCGGCGCCGCCCGGCTGCGGCAGGGTGCTGCGGCGCGACGCGATCCGCAATCCGGCTGGCGTGGCCTCGTGGTCCGTCACCTGAATCTGAATCCCGTCATCGCACAACGATCGCTTCAGGCCGCGCGCGAGCAGGATACCGATCCCGGCATGACCACGCGCGCGATTGTCGCCGATGCGGGCCGGTTTCGCATTCATCGACTTCAAGGCGGATTTGTCGACATGGAGGCATTTCGTCAAACCGCGCACTACCGGGCCTTTTACGCCGACGCCGGCATTGTGGACCGGATGTTTCTCGGGATGCCCATCAATGCCGACACGGAATCCTTTTTCCTGCTCGATCGAATGACGGGGCATCGTCCGTTCACGGATGCCGACGCGGAGGTGCTGGCCGAAGTGATGCGCGGGCTGAAGTGGTTCCACCGCGAACTCCTGCTCAGTCATGGGTTGATTCTGGCCGATCACCCGCTGACGTCGATGGAACGCCGCATCGTGGCCCTGCTTCTCACCGAGCGCACGGAAAAGGAGATCGCTCAGGAACTCAGTCAGTCCCCGACGACCACGCACAAATACATCACGGGCATCTTCCGGAAGTTCGGCGTTCGCGGCCGCACCGGGCTCATGGCGCTCTGGCTCGGCCGGAGCAGCTGAAACTTCCTTTCGCTCGCGTGTCCCGTGAGCGCTATTCGACGGTCACGGACTTTGCGAGATTGCGCGGCTTGTCCACGTCGCAGCCGCGCTCCACGGCGATGTAGTAGGCGAGGAGCTGGAGCGGAATCGCGGTGAGCACCGGCGTGAGAAACTCCGGAGCGTCCGGCACGAGAATGACGTCCTCGGTGACGTGGCGGAGGCGGTCGTCGCCCTCGGTGCCGACGGCGATGAGCGGACCCTTGCGCGCCCGGACCTCCTCCATGTTGCTGAGGTTTTTTTCGAAAACGGGGTCGCGCGGCGCGATGAAGACGGATGGCACCTTTTCGTCGATCAACGCGATGATGCCGTGCTTGAGCTCGGCGCTCGGATGGCCCGAAGCCGCGATATAGCTCGTCTCCTTGAGCTTCAGCGCACCTTCGAGGGCGACCGGGTAGTTGAACTGCCGGCCGAGGAAGAGCATCACGTCGCTCTGAGCGTATTTCTTCGCGATCCGCTCGACGACCGGCGCCTGTTCGAGCGCACGCGCGACCTTGTCGGGAAGCGCCTCGAGTTCCGCAATGATCCGCATGCCCTCGCTGTGGGAGAGGTGGTGGATGCGGCCAAGGAGCAATGCGATCAATGCCTGGATGACCACCTGCGAGGTGAACGATTTCGTCGCGGCCACGCCGATCTCCGGGCCCGCGTGCATGTAGACGCCGCCGTCGCTTTCCCGGGCGATCGTCGAGCCGACGTTGTTGCAGATGCCGAGCGTGCGATGGCCCTTGCGTCGGCTTTCGCGGAGCGCGGCGAGCGTGTCGGCGGTCTCGCCGCTCTGGCTGATCACGAAGACGAGCGTGTCCTTGCCGAGCGGAAGATTGCGGTAACGGAACTCGCTGGCGAATTCGCACTCCACCGGCATGTGCGCGAGCGACTCGATCATGTATTCGCCGATCATTCCGGCATGCAGCGCGGTGCCGCAGCCGCTGATCACGATCCGCTCGACCGCGCGCAACTCGGAATTCGTCATGTCGAGACCGCCGAGTTTGGCGGTCGCTTCTTCGTGCGCGAGCCGGCCACGCATCGCGTCGCGCACGCTCGCCGGCTGCTCGAAGATTTCCTTGAGCATGTAATGCGGATACGTGCCCTTGCTGATCTCCTTGTCGGTGAACTCGACCTTGCTGATCTCGTAGCCCGCGCCTTCACCCTGGAGCGTCGTGATCTCGAATCCCTCCTCGTCGAGCGAGACGAGTTCGTAGTCCTTGAGAAACACGACGTCGCGCGTGCGGCTGACCATCGCCGACGCGTCGCTGGCGAGCAGGTTCTCGTCCTT
This sequence comes from uncultured Spartobacteria bacterium, assembly GCA_937901895.1. GTDB lineage: Bacteria > Verrucomicrobiota > Verrucomicrobiia > Chthoniobacterales > JAATET01 > JAATET01. The sequence goes on from CALGTD010000182.1 coordinate 19,708, forward strand.
GCCGATGCCGAGCACCAGCGGACTGCCGCGCCGGGCGCCGACAATCACCCCGGGCACGTCGCGATGGATTGCCGCAATGCCATAGGTGCCGATCACCTGCTTGAGCGCGGTGCGGAGGGCTTCCACGAGCGCGCCCTTCGATGGATTTCCGATGCGGTCGAACTCGACGCCCACGAGGTGCGCGAGGACCTCGGTGTCGGTCTGGGACAGGAACACGTGACCCTGTTCCTCGAGCGACGCGCGAAGCTCCGCGTAATTCTCAATCACCCCGTTGTGAACGAGCGCGAGTTTGCCCGACGCGTCGAAATGCGGGTGCGCGTTTTCATGCGTCACTCCGCCGTGCGTCGCCCAGCGGGTGTGGCTGATGCCGGTGGAGCCGGAGAGCGGACTTGATGCGACGAGCTGCTCGAGATCGGCGATGCGGCCGACCGACTTCCGGACCTCGATGCCCGAGCCGTTCAGCGTGGCAATGCCCGCCGAATCATAGCCGCGGTATTCCAGGCGCTTGAGGCCCTGAAGGAGGAGCGGCGCAGCTTCGGCGCGCCCGACGTATCCGACGATTCCACACATAATGCTGGCGGGGAGCTTACACGGATTTTCCGGATGAAAACGGCGGAATTTTTCCTGCGCCGCGCTGCGCGAATCCGCGAACCGGACGTCCTGCGGCCATTGATTCGTGGGGCCACGAGCGGAGGAATCTTCCAAATTGCATGGGGCACGATTTGTGCGAGTGGCGCATGAACACACCGTCTGTCGTAGACGACGGGTTGAGTTGGGATTGTCCATTGTGTCACGGCCACGTGAGAGCTTGCGACCGGATGGGAAAAGGGGTTCCCTGTGGAAATGCGAACGTTCCCATTGATCGTGGCCGCCTCATTCGTGATCGGCTCGAGCCTCTTCGCCGATTCCTCGGACGACCTGAACGCATTTGTCGACAAGTTGAAGAAGTCTCTCGCGAGCAAGCAGACCGATCGGGCATATGGCGCGGAAGCCGCCCAGCAGTTCGAGGTGTTGAGCATCGCGCTCAAGCGGGGGGATTTCGAGCGTGCGCAGCAGCTCATTCAGAATCTTGGTGCCTATGGTGTTCCGCCGGAGCTGCGCGCGGAATGGCAGGCCCTTGCGGACGATCTCGCTGCCAAAATCGTGGAGATGCAGCAGCAGGCAGCGATCGATTGGAAAAAGTCCGTCGACGGTGTGGCGGCAAAGGCGAAGGAAGCCTGCTCCACGGCGAAAAGCAGTGCCGACCTCGATGAGGTAATGATCGAGATCGCCGCACTTCAGATGAAGCGTGTCTCGTCGAATAACATTCTTTCCCAGCGTGCGACCCAGAAACTCGAAGGAACGGCGCGTTTTCTGGACCAATGGGCCCGGTTCCTCGATTGCCGCGACGCGGGGGAGACGAATCAGGCAAACAACATTCTTCAGGAACTCTCGCGAGGCGGAGGATTTCCGGTCCTGTCCGCAGCCGAGTTGCAGAAGTTTGCCTCCGAGGGGGCGTATACGCCGGATAATGCCATCGACGCCGCAAGGTTCGCCTTCCGCGACGTGGAAACTGCGGATCAGTTGCCGGCCGCCGTCGAGCGCGCCAGGGAGTTGCTGAAAAAGCCGTCTCTCGCCAGAGAGGCGAGAGATTGGAATTTTTCGTCGGTGCTGGAAATGTGCGATGCCGAGGAGGCTATCGATCAGGGACGCCTTGCCGATGCCCGGGCGAAGCTCATTTCGCAGGATTCGTCGAACCTCGTCATCAATGTTCCGGCGCTGCGGGAACTGCGCTCGAACCTCCTGAACCGTCTTGCCACCGCGGAGGTTGCGGAAATTGCCGGCGGGCAGCTTTCGGAAGGACAGTCCGTCGGAGCATTCCTCTCTGCGACACTCGACCGGTTGCAGGCGGAGGGGAAATTCGCGGAGATGGCGAAGATCATGGCGCGTGTAGGGGAGCTTCAACGTGGAATCAATCTGCAGAATGTGCCGTGGTCGCCCAACGACCCCGCCGCCCTTGCGGCCTACGCGAGCGGGGCGCAGCTCGAAGCCGCGGGCGACGCGCTGGCGGCGATCAACGAATACCGTCGCGCGATCACCAGCGGACAAACCGGGAAGTATGCCCCGACGAAACAGGCGGAGGAGGCGCTCGCCCGTTTGCGGCAGAGTCATCCCGCTGCGTTCGAGGACGCCAACGGCGTGGTGCTCGAGGAGCTGCGCCAGATCCGCCAGGATCTCCAGCGCGCGATGATGATGCAGCGCCGGATGCCTCCCTATTGAGGCCGCGCCTCGCTTGCTGGTTTCTCGGATGGATCCGGCAACGACACGAGGACTTCTTCAACGCATCCGGTTCGTCGTTCCTCCTTCAGGCTAAGGAAGGGCGTTGGAGGAACCCATTGAGTCGCCTCGCCGTCCGAACCGGACGATAGTCAACGCCGACGCGGCGCCGACCAGCGCGCACAGAATCCACAGCGCGTCCGGACTGAATGCGAAGATGCGCAGGCCGGCGTTTTGTCCGACGACACTTCCCACCGCCCATGCGGCGGCAAGTGCGCCCATGTATCGGCCGCGCATGTGGAGCGGGGCGATTTGCGAAATCCATGTGCCGACCATGGGCATCACGAACATCTCGCCGATCGTGAAAAGGGTCATCCCTGCCGCGAGCAGGCCGAAGCCCGCGTCGAGAATGTTGGACGCGAATCCCAGCCCGACGAGCACATAGCCGGCCGCCATCACCCGGCGGGTTTGCAGGGTGCGGGTCAGGCGGGTGAGCGGCAACTCGAGGAACACGATGAGCAGGCCGTTCCATCCGATCAGTGCGCCGTAGATCTGCTCGGGAGCAAGCGACCATCCACCAAGCGCGAAGTCGATTCCGCGACGGGTCACCTCCAGCGCATACGCCGCGGTGTATTGGGCAAAGACGAATGCGACGCCGAATTGCGAAAACGCCAGCGCCCAGAACGCCCCGTCACGCCGCAAACGACGGATGGCATCCATCCACTTCGCTTCGCCTTTCGCCTGCCGGATGCCATGGGGTAGCGCGATCAACGCAAGGACGCCGTATGCGAGGGTCGTCAGCGAGTTGCCTGCGAACAGCCAGAACGGACTGAGCGTGACGAGAAGGCCGCCGGCGGAGGTGCCGAGCGCAAAGCCGCCATTTCCCGCGAGGCGCAGCAACGCAAACGCGGTGAGCCGCCGTTCCTGCGGGACGAGATCCGCCACGAGAGCGCTTGCCGCCGGATTGTAGAATCCACCGGCGAAGCCGGCCAGCGTGGTCAGCGCAAGCAGCGCGATCGGGTCGACGAAGGGGTGTTCATTGCGGTTTTCGTGAAAACGAAAAACCCCGCTCGCCGCGGCAAGCAGGGTTCGAAAGCGAGAAATCGACTTGTTGCGAACGCTAGGTCTGCTTGCGCGCGGGATGGAAAAGCTTGCCGCGGAAATCCACGGAAATCACCGGCTTCCACGTCGTGCCGACGTGGCGGAATCGATTCGAGCCGGTGGAGCGAGCGGTCATTGGACGACCTGCTGATACGTCCGCCGGACGCAGACTGTCAAATGCGAAGCTTGTCTCGCGCCAGGCAAACCGGCATTCGAGCATGTATGCGAACGTGGCGGGTGCGGACATTGAGGCAGGCGCGGGCATTCGTGCTGGACGTGGGACTGTGCGGCATTTTTTCGGATGGCCGGGGACGGATGCCGTGTCTGTGGGACGTCGCCGATCTGCCCGACCGCAAGCCCGGCGAACGGGGCTGGGGCGAGAAGATTACCGCGATCTGGAGGTGGAAAAATGAGCTGCCGGCGGAGTTTCCCGACGAGATCTTCTACGGCAAGGTCCGGGGTGGCCTTGCCGTGTTGATGAGCATGGACCGGTTGCGCGCGCACTACGCGGAGCATCACCGGCCGGTGCGCGAGTGCTCGGAGACCGCGAGAAGGATCTACAACGCCGTGCGATTGGATCCGATGACGACCGCCGCGCTGCGCGAGGAACTGGGAATGACCCGGCCGCCGGAGAAAAATCGCTTCGACCGCGCGCTTCAGGAGTTGCAGGTGACGTTGAACATCGTTCGCCGAAACAGTCCCGACGACGAGCTGGATACGTGGGTGCCGTTCCGCGAGCAGTATCTCAGCGTCGCCGACTGAATTCGTCCGGCTCATCCGATGTCAGGTTACTGGGGTTAGCCCTCTCACATCGGACGTTGGCTGAGGCCATGACGTTGTCTGCGAGGTTTGTAATCCGCTCGCGCGCGCGGTCCCCGTTTGTCGGATCAATCGCGTCTCTGTAGTGCGGGTCGGGCGTGCCCATTCATTGGCCATTCGTGTCCGCATCTTGCGAAAACATTTGCGGCTCATAAATCGCAAATAATTGATGGTTGGTAACTTGCGATGTGAATGAGTTCGAGAAAGACCCGCGCCGGCCGTAATGGGGAATTATGAAAACGTGTGCTCATTTAGCGACCTTCGCGGCCATCGCGACGGGTGCTGTGCTGTTGGCCTCGCCGGTTTATGGCGGGGGTGGAATCGATTTCACGCGATTCAAAGGGACCTACAAAGGAAACCTTTCCATCGTGTTTCAGGGGTATCCCTATTCCGGTCCCGCGAAGGTCCGGTTCAAGGTGCCGCGAAGCGGAAGGACCGCAAAGGTGTTGATCACCGGCAAGGTGTCGACCGACACGGTCGTCCCGGTCCGGGCATTGGTTGCTTTGAAGCCGCGTGGCAAGGTGCGCGTCTCGAAAATCGATCTCGGCAACAACATCCCCGTCCCGACCGCCAAGGGGAAATACAAGAAAAACGGTCGGTCCGGACTCAAGGGCACGGCGCTCACCTCCATCGCCGGGCAGGATCTCGGGTTCTCCTGCGCGGTGAAAGTGAAAGGGAGCGGACGCGCACGGAAACTGAACGGAGACTTTGGAATGACGCTGCGAGGGAACCAGCTCGCGACAGTTTCGCTAAAGGCGAAAGGTTGAACGTCCGTTGGTCTGTGTTGGCTGCCCGCCACGAGACATCCGACATTGAGTGATCCCGTTACGGTCGGCCATAGGCGACGAAGCGCCCTTCACGCCGGAAAAACAGAAAGAATCGGTAGCCTCCCATTTTCTGCTCGGGCGTGAATGTGTAGATGTCCGGGCCGCTCGAGGTCTGGGAGCCCGCCATTTTCATCCGTCCAGCCGCATCCGTGCCGAGGTAGACCATTACGTGAGTGACCGGCGGCTTGCGGGTCGGCTTGTAGGTGTGTTCCCAGAACAGGAGGTCGCCCGGCTGGAGTTTTTTCCGCAGACTCCGTGAGTCGGGGCGCACGCGCCAGAGCTTGCGACGGGTGCGGAGATACTCGTATTGCTCCGAGGCGGTGCGTGGGAGATCGATGCCGTTGACCGTGCGATGCAGCCAGCGCGCGGTATTCGAGCAATCCATCACCCACGCGGATTTCTCACCGGGCGGTGTCCAGCGGCCGTTGTATCGGACGTTTGCCGAGGCCGGCAGCGAGATGGCTGCGGCGAATGCGTTGCTTCCACCGCGTTCGGAAGCTGGCGCGGGGGAAGCGGATGGTGCGGTGTCGATCGAAGTCGGTGCAGGACGAGCGGAGCGGGCTGCCGGCGTGGGATCAGCCGGCACGGCTGCGGGCGGGTCCGTTTGGATCGGCGTGGGTGCAGGAGCGGTGGCTCGGGCGGGTTGTTGCCCTGGCGCGGGTTCGGCGCGAACAGCTGGAACCGCTTCTGCGGCGCTCACGGGCGGTGTCCCAGGAATCACCAGGCGTTGGCCCGGAGTCAGTGTCTGGGACTGGAGCCCATTGGCGCGCTGGATCTGCGATGCATCGACTCCATACAGGAAGACGAGACGCGGCAGGGTGTCGCCTTCGCGCACGACATGCACACGCTGCTGGGCGATGGCGGCAAGCGCCGGCAGCATCAGAATCGCGGCGGCCAGGCGCATCGGCATGACGATCGATGTCCCGTCGCGCCGGGTTCGTCAAATCTCCGTGTGAAAATTCTCGCCTTCGCGGATCGACCGGACGAATCCCACGACGAGCTTCACCGCGTGTTCCACGTCGGCGGGATCGACGACCTCGGTCGGCGAATGCATGTATCGCAGCGGAATCGAGATCAGCGCGCTGGGAATGCCCTCCCGCACAATGAAGATCTGGTCGGTATCCGTGTGGGTCGAGCGGGAGACGGCCTCGTGCTGCACCGGAATTCCCTCGCGTGCGGCAACCTCGATGAGGCGTTGAACGACACGCGGATGATTCGAGACTCCGTGTGAAAGGGTCGGTCCGCCGCCGAGCTTCACTGTGCCGTGCTGGCGGTTGTTCATTCCGGGAGCGTCCGTGGCGTGCGTGACGTCGAAGCAGATCGCGACATTCGGGAAGATCCGATGGGTCACCATGCGGACCCCATGGCAGCCGACCTCCTCCTGCACGGCGTTGACCGCGACCGTTGTCGCCCACGGTCTCTCCCCGCCCGCCTGCAACTCCGCAAGCGCGCGCGTGAGAATGAATCCGCTGATCCGGTTGTCGAGCGCGCGACTCACGATGCGGCCGGACGCCAGCTCGGTGGGTTCGGCGATCATCAACGCCGGATGTCCGACACGAATGCCGAGTTCGGCGACCTCCTTCGCCGAGGTGGCGCCGACATCGGCGAAATGATCCTTCCATTCGAGGATCCTGTCCTTGCTCTGATCCCTCAGATGAACCGCAGTGTTGCCGATGACGCCAGGCACCTCGCCCTTGTCACCAAAGATGCGGATGCGTCGCGCGGCGGCAATCGTGCGGTCCGATCCGCCGATGGGCGCGAGCGTGAGAAACCCGTTGTCATCGATGTGATTCACGATGAGGCCGATCTCGTCCGCGTGGGCCTCGAGCATGACCTTGAATCCATCGTCCGCGCTCCCACGGAGCGTCGCCCATGTGTTTCCGTAACTGTCGCTCGACACATCGTCGGCGATCTCGCGCATCCTCCGCGCCCACACCCGCTGCCCCGGCGCCTCCCAGCCCGTGGGACTCGGCGTGCTCAACAACTCGAAAAGAAACTCCTTCTCCTGCGCGTTCATGCCGCCGATTCAATCATGCCCCGGCGCGCACGCAAGATTCCGGGCGGCGGGAGACGGGCGGAATCAAAGCAACATTTCCTGCACCGCCTCCGCAGGGCGCAGCCGCCGCCTCGACCTGCGCGGGATCTCGAAGAGCGGCAGTCCCACTGCGGGCGGGCGTTCCGCGCTAAACAATGCTTCGTCCACCACCGGCATTCGCTCGTGCTGAAAGTGCAGCAGTTCCTCCGCGGTCGCCGCACACGTGGCCATGCGCAGCTCCCCGGACTTCCGATGGGCGATCGCACGAAGGACGCGGTTGCCGGGAAGATCGCTCCAGACCAGCTCCTCACTGATATTCGAGCGCACCGCAAATCGCTCCGCCGGCACATCGACCGGTTCGTATCCGCGCCGCATCCACCACTCGAGGATTTCGTGTCGCGCAAATCCCGTCCATGGGAGGGAAATCGTGCGAAGCGGCGCGCGCCACGCGGTGATCACGGATCCGGGTTTCCTCCTTACACCGCCGGTCTCGAAGATTGCGCACATCCCGATAACTCCTTTCTGAATGTCGGCCGGGAATTGCCGGGGTCAACCCGTCTCCCGACTCGATTGTTCGAAAGAGATCGAAGGAAGTGCGGGCGATGCTCTCAGGCGGAGCCCTGAAAAATACTCCCCCTCGCGTAGGTCACCGCTCGGCCGCCGATCCGCACCCGGTCGCCGCGCAGCTCGCAAAACAACTCGCCGCCGCGGCGTGAAACCTGGCGCGCGTGCAGTTTCATTCGACCCAGCCGTTCCGCCCAATACGGCACGAGCGTGCAGTGCGCGGAGCCGGTCACCGGGTCCTCCGGAATGCCGGCGCCAGGCGCGAAAAATCGCGAGACGAAATCGCATTCCTTCCCCGGCGCGGTGGCGATGACGCCGAGCGCATCGAGTGTCCGGATCGCATCCATATCCGGAGTCAATGCGAGCACATCCTCCTCCGATTCGAACACCGCGAGATAGTCGCGCGCGCGGAGGACCTCGACCGGCTCAATGCCGAGGCGCAGGTTCGCCGGAGCGTTGCAGGCGCTCGCCGGTCGCCCCGGAAAATCCAGCACGAGCAGGGAGTCCTCCCGGCTGACGAGCAAGCGCCCGGACCGCGTGTCGAAGGCAATGGTGTCCTCCTTGTAACCGAGGTCGAACATCACATGTGCGGCTGCGAGCGTCGCATGTCCGCAAAGGTCAACCTCCACTTCCGGCGTGAACCACCGAAGTTCGAATACGCCCTCGGCCACAAAGCCCAGGAATGCGGTTTCGGAGAGGTTGTTCTCCGCGGCGATCGATTGCATCGCGGTGTCGGGGAGGGCCTCCTCCAGCAGGCAGACACCGGCAGGATTTCCCGCGTAGACCCGGTCCGTGAACGCATCGACATGGAAATACGGAATGTTCATGGGATTCCGGAGGAAAGCCCGGCGCCTCGCGACGTGTCGAGCGTCAACCGACGTGCTTCCAATCGCCCTCTCCTCCGATATGGATGCAACCGAGCCTTTCGCACGGCGCTGGGAATGGCATCCCTCGATGACGCTGTGTGCCTTGCCACGATGAATGTTCAGCTCATCCGGAATGCCGGCGCCCGGCGCGAAAAATCGCGACACGAAATCGCAATCCCATGCCGGTCTCCCGACCGCTGAGACGATTCGTCGGAAACGGCGGTTCGCTTGACGCGATACCGAAGCGCCGGTATCTGTCGCTCATCTCATGACGCAGCTCGCAAAGATTCATTGGCTCAAGGCGACGACCTCGAAGGTCGCCGTCCACGCGATGAAGCGCGTCATCATTCGTGGCAATCGAGCCCACACAACCTTCGCGAGCAGCTAGCACAGAAGCCTCCATCGTTCCCTTTTGAGCCCTGCCCGCACCAACGCCGGCAGGGCTTTTTCTTTCACGCCACATGGACATGACGCCTGCCACAGACCTGATTCGGAACGCACCCGCCCGGCTCGTCGCGTTGCGGCCTACGGCATCCGTCGGCGGAATTCTTTGCCGGAGGGATGCCGCATGAATGTGTCTTCGCGGAGCCCTCATGGCGGCGACTCGATGCGTCGCGGCGCAATTTATGCGCTGCTGTCTTACGGCGCGTGGGGAATCTTTCCCATCTACTGGAAGGGCTTCGGCTCCGCTCCACCGGTGGAAGTCATCGCCCACCGTCTGGTGTGGTCGTTCATGTTTCTCGGCATTCTTGTCGCTGCACGTGGAGAAATTCGGGAGTGCCTGCGGATTCTGCGCACGCCGCGGCTTGCGGGAATTCTTTGCGGGACGGCGCTGCTTCTGAGCATCAACTGGGGCCTGTTCGTGCTTGGGGTGAATACGGGCCGCATCGTCGAGACGAGCCTCGGGTATTTCATCAATCCCCTGTTCACCGTGCTTCTCGGCTGTGTAGTTCTGCGCGAACGTCTCAGCCGTGCGCAGTCCGTCGCGGCCGTGCTGGCCGGCATCGGAGTGGCGGTCTTCGGATGGCATCTCGGGCATCTGCCGTGGATTGCGCTCGGACTCTCGCTGACTTTTGGACTCTACGGCTTGATCCGCAAGATGGTGCCGATCCAGCCGCTGCCGGGACTGTTCATGGAGACGGCATTGATCACTCCCGTCGCTGCAGCGGTCGGCGCGTTTTTCTTCGCGAGCGGCACGGGGCATTTTCCAGGATCACCGGGAAAGATGCTGCTCTTTGTCAGCGCGGGGATCGTCACCGCCGCTCCGCTGTTGTGGTTCAACGCCGCGGCAAAGCTCCTGCCGCTCACGGTGATCGGATTTCTTCAATACCTCGCCCCCACCCTTCAGCTCCTCGTCGGGCTGCTGGTGTATGGCGAGCCGTTCACGTCGCGCCGGATGGTCGCGTTCGGATTCATCTGGGCGGCGATCGCCATCTTCGTTGCGGACGCAGCCCGTCGTCGCGGACGCGCCGCGGCCGTCAGTGGTGAAAGCTCCCCGCAAGGGCGCTGATCGCGCCCGGCGGCGGAACAGTGCGGACGAAGCGCCTTATACCGGGATCCGGTAGGAGGCCTGCCACTGCTCGAGTGCCGCGCGAAGACGATCGGTCGCGGCATCGAGCTCGCGTTTGAGTTCGCGCCGCCGCGCGGCGGACACTTCGTGCCGCCGCTCGCGGGCCTGCCGCCAGGCGGCAAGGGCGTCCTCCCAGTGGGCGAGCGCCTCGTTCATCTTCTGCTGCATCGATTGGATCGCAGCCTGCACCGACTCGCAAATCGGAGTGCCATGCGATGCCAGCCGCGCGGCATTGCGGCGCTCCTGCTCGGCGATCTGTGCCTTGAGAATCTTCTCCTCCGGCACGGTGCGGAGGTTCTTCACGAGGCCGACCTTGTGAAGCAGCCAGATCGTCCACTTCGTGGGGTCGAACTGCCATGGCTTCACGCCGTTGCGGTAGTCGTATTGAAACTCGTGGTGAAAGTTGTGGTAGCCCTCGCCGAAGGTGAAGAACGCCATCAGCAGGCTGTCGCGCGCCGAGCACTTCGACGAATACGGACGGTCGCCGATCCAGTGGCACAGCGAGTTGATGCAAAAGGTCATGTGGTGGACGAACACCACGCGGGCGACTCCGGCGATGAGGAACGCGCCAAGCGCGGCCTGCGGTCCGCCAACGAGCCAGCCGATCAGGGTGGGCAGACCGAAGCTCACGCCGAACGCGAGCGGGACGTAGTATTTGTGCTGCCAGACGGCGAGCGCGTCCTTTTGCAGATCACGCACCCAGGTCAGCGGCGTATCGGGGCCCGTGCGGAAAAGCAGCCAGCCGATGTGGGCGTGGAAAAAGCCGCGCGAGATGTCGTAGGGATCCTCGTCGTGATCCACGTGTTTGTGATGGCGGCGGTGATCGGCGGACCACACCAGCGCGGAGCCCTCGAAGGCCGCGGCACCGAACACCAGCGTGAAGAGCTTGACGATGGGGTTCGCCTGAAATGTGAGATGCGAGAAGAGGCGGTGGTATCCGAGTGTGATGCTCAGCCCGGTCGCGATGAAGAATGCGAGGAAAAGCCCGATCTGAAACGCATCAATCCCATGGTGCCAGATGTAGATGGGAACCCCGATGACCGTGGTGAAGAAGGTGGTGAAGAGAAAGGCGGTGTTGAGCCAGCGGATGTTTCGCAAGAAGTCGCGCACGGGAGTCGAATGAAGGATGATTGTTAGAAATACCGACTGCGGTCTTCAATCAACCACCAGACAGGAATCGTGGAAAAGTTAAGTGCTCCCGCTGCGCTGTCAATGCACCTTGGATGTCACCGGGAAAATTCTCCCGCCGCCGGAGATCGCGAAACTTTCATCCACACTTCACCGAATGCTCACGCGACGGGGTCATTTTCGTCCCATGAAAAGACTCATGGTTGTTTTGCTGGTTTTGCTGGCCGCGGTCGTTGGGATCCCGGCGATTCCCTGCTGGATCGCTGCGGAATACCTGGTGATGCCGCCCCGCAGGCCGCTGCTTGAGAAGAATCGCACCGCGCTCGCAGAGGTTTCCGCGGCCGGAATCGCAATCCGCGAAGCAAGGACCGACGGCGGCGTTCCGTTCCTTGTGTGTGAGCCGGTGCCCCTCGGGCGGCCCGGGAAACGCGGAAGCACTCTTCGACACGAACTTCTCGAGCGCGGCGTCGATCCTGGAGACTACGGGAAGATCGTCGGAACCATGGTTCTCCTGCACGGATGGGGGGCGCGAAAGGAGAACCTCCTGCGGGTTGCCGAGAGGTTTTGTGCCGCCGGTTTGCGCTGCGTAATTCCCGATCTGCCCGGACATGGGGATAATCCGGTCTCGCGGACCGGATTCGGGTTCGGTCCGAACGAGGCGACGCTTGCCGCGGATGTGCTCGACGCAGCCGCGGCGGAATTCGGCTTTCCGGCGCAACCTGCGGTGCTGTGGGGGATGTCGATGGGTGGATCGTATGCGATTGCCGCCGCGGCGGAGCAGCCGTCCCGATGGAAGGCGATGGTCGTCGTCAGCAGCTTCGACGCGCTGGCTCCCGTCGTGCGGGAACAGGCCAGAAAGGAGCTCGGCCCCTGGGCGCCGGCACTTCAGCCGTGGCTGGTCCTCATCACGCGGTTTCGCGGAGGTGTCTGGATCTCCGATATCATGCCGGCCAGGCTCGTCCGCCGGACGGATGTTCCAGCGATGTTCGTCCATGGTGACGTGGACACGCTGATTCCCATACAGGCCGGGCGGCGGCTTTACGACGAGGCGGCGTCACCCGTAAAGCGATGGGTCCCGGTGAAAAATGCCGCGCATGGCAATGTTCTTGGAACTCCCCAGCAGGTTTTTGCCGAAATGGCCGCGTGGCTGCTCGGCGCAGTGGAGGCCGGGGCGTATCCGGATATTTCATTGCGCCCCGTTCCTGACGGCGCGGGATTCGCGTTGCAATGCGGCGGGATCGTCGCATTCTAATCGGGTTCGAGACGGCGCGGGAGATGCTCTCCCATCCGTATTCCGTCATCATGATCAAGCATCCTCCCTTTACCGACAGCGTGCTGCGCATGCTCAGCGCGCTCGTTCCGCAGCTTCGCGTCGAAATTGCGACTTCCATCCTTGTTCGAGGGTCGACGCCAAAAGGCAGCTACGACATCCGGGTCTGGGACGAAGGGCGCGAATTGCGCACGTCCTTTCTCGGACGCGGCCGCAATCCGCTCAAGCAACGCAAGATCCTGCTCCGGTCTCCACTTTCCGGAGACGAGGAATCCGTGCGCGCGCACGTCATCGCCATTCGCGAAAACGAGCGCCAGTTGCCGTGGATCGAGAAACGTCGGGACGACGCGCTCGGCGACGAGATCGTCAGTGTGAAGCCGTTTGGGGACGATCCGAACGGGCCGGTGGTGGTGGTTCGCACGAGTGCGCTCACCGGTTACGTGTCGCTGAAGGTCGAGCACGGCCGGGAAATGAGTCCGGCGGAAGCGGTTCTCGTGGCGAAGGCGCTGGCGAAGGCGGCGAAGATCGCCTCGACGAAGGATGTGAAGCCGGCGGCGGCCGCCGCCGCATAGAGCCGGGCCCGGGTTGGCCGTTTATTTCACGTTCGCGAGGAACCACTCGTAAGCACTCGCGATGCCCTCACGGAGAGGGATGCGTGGCTTCCAGCCCATGCCGAAGAGTTTCGACATGTCGAGGAGCTTGCGCGGAGTGCCATCGGGCTTGCTCGTATCGAACTCAAGCGAGCCTTCGAATCCGACGACCTCGCAGACGGTTTCGGCAAGTTCGCGGATCGTGATGTCCTCGCCGCAGCCGATGTTCACGATGGCGGGGTCGTCGTAGTTCTCGAGCAGGAAGAAGCAGGCGTCGGCAAGGTCGTCGACGTGGAGGAACTCGCGGCGCGGCGTGCCCGTGCCCCAGATCGGAACGCTTTTTGCGCCGGACAATTTGGCGGCGTGAACCTTGCGAATAAGCGCGGGCAGCACATGCGACGTGTGCAGGTCGAAGTTGTCATTCGGCCCGTAGAGGTTCGTCGGCATCCCGCTGATGAAATTCTTTCCGTATTCCTTCGCGTAGGCCTGGCAGAGCTTGATGCCGGCGATCTTGGCGAGCGCGTAGGCGTCGTTGGTCGGTTCGAGCGGACCGGTCAGCAGGGCGTCCTCGGGAATGGGCTGCGGCGCAAACTTCGGATAGATGCACGAGCTGCCGAGAAAGAGGAGCTTGCGCGCGCCGAAGGTGGCGGCGTTCGAGATGAGGTTGTTCTGGATCTGGAGGTTCTCGAGGAGGAACTCGACCGGCTTTTCGTTGTTGGCAACGATGCCTCCGACCTTCGCAGCGGCGACGACGACGACGGACGGGCGATGTTCCTCGTAGAAGGTCTTCACCGCTGCAGCGTCGAGCAGATCGAGTTCCGCGCGGGAACGGGTAAGAATGTTCGTGAACCCCTCGGCCTGGAGCTTGCGCACGATCGCGCTGCCGACCATGCCGCGATGTCCCGCGACGTAGACTTTCTCGGTCCGATCCATCCCTGTCGGGTTACGCGCCGTAGGAGCTTTCGACGCGCTGGGCGACGTCCTTGTATCCGTAGTCCACCTCGTAGATCTGCTTCATGCAGTCGATGGACTTCTCGTTGTTGCCCATCTTCTCGTAAACGAGGCCGAGGTTGTAGACGATGTCCTTCTTTACGGCGTCCATGCTCGTGATCTCGCCTGCGGCGTCCTCGAGGGTCTTCGCTGCAAGGTCGAGCATGTTTCGCTCGACGAAGCATTTGCCGAGCAGGTTCATCGCGCGAAGGCGGACGTTCGGATTCTGGCGCGCCTTCTGCAACTCGGGGATGGCATCCTTGTAGTTGGCAAGCCGGACGAGGATTTCGCCGAGCTCGAAGCGGAACATGAGGTCGGTGGGGTTTCGCTCGACGCGGGCACGCGCCTCCTGCAACTCCATCTCGACGCGTTCCTGCTTGATACGCTCGTATTCCTGACGGTGCTGCTCCGTCTCGGGCGAGTTGGGATCCGCCGCGGCGAGGTAGGCTTCGTAGTCGGCGATGCTCTTGTCGTATTGCTTGATCCGGAGATCGGCTGCCTTTCGGACAAGGGCGATGTCGGAATTGTTCGTCAGGCTGGCGGCGTAGGTGAACCACTGGACCGCGTTGTCGAGGTCCTCCTTCTGCTCGTAGAGCTCCGCGATCTTGCGGGCCGTGTCGACGTGCTGGGGATTCTCCTCGTATTTCGCGCCGAGTTCCGCGAGCTGCTGATCGATCATCTCCGCGCTGAGCACGGTGCGGCTCTGCTGCTCGAGGGAAACCGCCGCGTCCTTGTCGCGAATGAGATCGCGATAGGTGGCGCCTTCCTTTTCCCAACCACCGCGTTTCATCGAGGCGCGGGCCGCCGCGTCCTTGCCGGCCTTGATCGCGATGAGGTCGGACGGGTTGATGTCCGTGATCTTCGTGTAAATGTCGACCGCCTTCTCGGGCATGTCATGGTCGATGTAATGCTTCGCGAGTTCGTGAAGCATCTTCACGTCACGCGGTGCGCCCTGGACGATCGTCTCGAGGGCGAAGGTCGCCGTCTCGACCATGTTCGCCGCAATCGCGGCGTCGCGGAGCTGGAGATTCAGGGCGGGGCTGACCGGGTCGTTTTCGAGAAGCTTCTCGACCTCGACGATCGCGGCGAGCGGGTCCTTCTTGATCATGCCGCCGATCTTCATGGCGGAAAGTCCGCCGGCGCCGCCGAGCAGGCTTTTCTTGCCCGTCGCCGATTTGCCGACCTCCGCCTTGCGAAGCAGCTGGCGCCCGGCGAGGAAGTCGGGTTCCTGCTTCAGCACGCCCTGCATGAGCTGGATGACGTAGCCGTAGTTCTTGAGTTGCATCGCGCTCAACGCCTTCAGCCAGGTCGCGCGGTGCTGTTCGGGGAGATCTTTTTCGGTCTTAACGGGCATAGGACGGAATCTCCAATCTGCGTCAGCGGTGTCCGGTTGAAAAGAGGTTTTCTGCGTGAAGATGACGGCTGCCTAACGGCCCGACCCCATGACCAGCGCGGACAGCTCGTCCCACTCCGTGGCGGCATTGCGCAGGAAATCCCTCGGGCCGTGGTCGATGAGGACGATGAAGGCAAACGTCGCGACAAGGAAGAGCCCGACCTGCACGAGGACGGAGAGCGCTTTCATGGTTCGAGTGCGGGGTGGATGGAAAAGCCGGCCCGGAGCGTGCCGAGCGGCGCGATGGTCTGGATGCCGTCCTTTTTCTCGAACGGCTTTTGCGGATCGCTGTCGGGCAGGCCCCAGCACGGTTCGATGCAGAGAAACGACCCTCCGTCGCTCCACAGCGTGCAATACGGGACCTCGGAGAAATCCAGGACGACCGCCCTGCCGGCATCGCGCAGCGTGAAGAGCCGGGTTGGCACCTGCGAAAGCTCGAGCAGATACGAGTCGGGAAGCGCCCCCTTGTCGAAGGGCATGGGCCCGCCGCGATGCTCGACCGGCTGGACGCGGCCATCGAGGAAGTTTCCCGGTGCCCAGTGGCGCAGATACGTCCCCGCCGGCAGCAGCACCTCCGCATTCGCCACGGATGACACGGCGAATCCCGGATGCAGCCCGAAACTTACGTGCGCGGTGCGCTCCGGCTCATGATTCGCGAAGACGAATTCCACGCGCACGCCGTCGGGCAGCAGGTGGTAGCTCAGGTCCAGAGAGACCTTCAGCGGATAGGTCTCCGCCGGGATGCGGTCCGTCGGGACCGAAAACGTGAGCGACTGCGTGTTTGGGTCGAACGTCGGCGCATCGAACTCGAAATTGCGCAGGAATCCATGGTTTCCGCCACGAATCTCCGTTCCGTAATACGTCGTGCGCTCGTGCAGCAGCCGGTGGAGGTAGTAGCCCATCACCGTCGCGTGGTTTCCCCAGCCCGAGGTCGCCGGAGCGGTGTCGTTGTCACGATAAAGAAATCCCACCCATCCGCCGGAAGCCGATTTCCGTGCGAGGCTGACGGGTTCCGCGCCCTTGCGCCGGATTTTCAGGCGAACCCCCGTCGCTTCGTTCTCGAGAACGTCGTAGGTGCCGAACTCGTCCGTCTCCGTCTGGTAGATGCAGCTCATGGGATGACTTCGTTCTGCTAACAGAAACCGGCCGTCACGGGCGAATGCTTTTGTGCACGGCATTCCGGACGCTATGTTCCGTGAATGGAACTCAACGCATGGACGCGCACGGTCCGCGCCCTCTACGACAAGGCCGTCGAAAAATACCGCGCCGGCGAACGCGGAGCCGACACCTACTTCAGCGCCGACGAGCGTCAAATCCTCGCCGGCGTCGGCCTGCGTCCGATCAATCTTTACGACTACGCCGAGGACTTCGTCACCAGTGGCGAGCCCGACTGGGACACCGCTCTGCTCATCATGGCCGCGCGCCGCGATTATTTCCTCTACGAACAACACGGCGTCACCTGCCAGAAGGACATCTACGCCAGCGAGCTTCCCCCCAAGGCCGCGGAAATGGACGGCATCCCCTGGCTGCCGCGCATCATTGCCAAGGCCCGGTGCTTCCTCCAGGGCTGCCTCTGCCACGACATCATGTATTGCTGCGGCGGCGACCGGCGGTTCCTGAAAACGCACAACATCCACCCCGCCGACTTTCTCCGCGCCGTCTGGGCCGCTCACGATGATGACGCGAAGATTCTCGAGTTCGTGAAAACGAGCGGCCGGCGATGAAACCCGACGACGCCCTGCGCGCCCGCATGGAAAAACTCGGGCTCCGCGAATCCGACCTGCGCATTCTCTGCACACGCGCCAGCGGCCCCGGCGGTCAGCACGTCAACAAAGTCTCCACCGCCGTCGAGATCACCCACGTCCCGTCCGGCGTCACCGTCACCTGCAGCGATTCCCGCTCGCAGCACACGAACCGCGGACTCGCCCTGCTCCGTCTCGTCGAAAAGCTCGAGCAACAGCGCGCCGAAGCCGCGCAGGCCCGCCGCCGCCAAACGTCGCCGCCAGCGCGCCCGCCGCAGCCCCGGGACCAAGCGCAGGATGGTCGAGAGCAAGCGCCGCCGCGGCGAGACGAAGAAACTGCGCAGTCGTGTCCACGGCTAGGACGAGCATCGAACGCGCAACGTCTGCGCAATTCTCCCATCGCCGGGCCTCCGTTTCCCTGCCATAACCGGCCCCGAATGCGACCAGAGCCGGAATCCCCCCTTGCCGAATCCGACGTCCGCAGCATGATCCGGCTCGTCGGTGAAGTGGTGGCCTCGCGCAGTGACCACGCAGGCATGAAGCGCCTGCTCATGGATGGGCTCTGCCGACTGGTCGGCGCGGATGCGTGGGTCTGGTGTCTCGGCTGCGAGATGGAGCCGGGGAAGATGCCTGTTTATTTGAGCATGGCGCACGGAGGGTTCGACGAGGAACGCTATGCCGGCATGCTCCGCGCCGCGGCGCATCCGGACCTCGTGTGGATCTCGGAGGAAATGATCCGCGACATGCGGCGGAAGAATTCCCAGGTGACCCGGCAGCGGGAGCAGTTCGCCGATGAGAACGAACTCGCCGTGGCTGGCATCGCCACGCACATGCGCGAGGCGGACATCGGTCCCTTTCTCATCGTCATGCGTCCGATCGACGGACGCTCGGTGAGCACGCTCGGCCTTTATCGTCGCGCCGCCGATCCGGCCTTCACCGAGCGTGAATGCCGCATCGCGCACATCGTCCTGAGCGAGGTTTCCTGGCTCCACGAGCAGGGCTGGCCCGAGGATCGCGGCTCGACGGTGCCGAAGCTCTCCCCGCGCCGCCAGCTTGTCCTGAACCTCCTGCTCGAAGGCCGCAGCCGGAAGGCGATCGCCTCCGAATTGAACCTGTCGGAGAACACGATCGCGGGTTACCAAAAGGACATCTACAGCCATTTCAAGGTGAGTTCCCACGCCGCCCTCATGCACCGGTTTCGGCACGGCGACGGTGGCGAACGTTGAAACGCGGCGTCTCGACCGCAGCGGCGATCACCCATTTGTGGGACTGTCGCAAATTGCGGGCATCATAATAAGGTCGCCGATTCCTTGCGGCCGACAGGCGCCTGCTGGCGCGGCAATCAAGCCCTGGCCCTGCGAAATCACCAAATATGTTCCGAACCGAACTTTCCGCTTATCCTCTCCCAAAACGCACGCTTGTCACATTTTGCGTGGGTTGTCGCCGCGCTTTTCGTGTTCATCGGGAAGGCACCGGCCGTCTCCGTAAACTACATCGACGGCGAGACACGGATTGCCCCGATCGACGCGAACGACGCGATCACGCTCAATATTCTGGTCGGAACCGCCACCCAGAGCGGCGTGGTATCGGGTGACGCCGCAGTCTACAAAACCGGTCAGGGCACGCTCACTCTCTCAGCGAACAACACCTACCGTGGGACTACGAATGTGGAGGATGGCACGCTCGTTCTCACCGGCCACAGCGCGTCGGCAGCCTTCAACATCGTCTCCGGCGCGGTGCTGGAACTCGTGCCGGCGGCAAACTACACGGCCAGCACCGTGTTTTCCGGCAATGGCACGCTGCGGAAGTCCGGAAGCGTCAGTGCCCGGTGGGCCGAGGCGGGCGCCACGTTTGCCCTGGAGTCTGGCAGCCTCATCGATGTGCAGGCCGGCACCTTCGTTGGTGGGGCGAATGCGAACGAGGATTGGACGAGCAACAAATCGGATCTCCACGTTGCCGAGGGGGCGATTTTCAACGGCGTCGAGGCCAACGTGCGGGTGAATGTTCTCACTGGCTCCGGGATCATCCGGTCGGGTTATTCCGGTGCAATCTACGAGGCGTTCACCTTCGGAGTGGACAACGGCTCCGGCACGTTTGCCGGGGTCCTTGCTGACAATCCCGGGGAGGTCGGTCGCTATGTGAAGACCGGCAGCGGCACGCAGATTCTCACCGGCACCAACACCCACACGGGACTCATGACGGTCTCCGGAGGCACGCTGCAGATCGGCAACGGCGGGACCACCGGCTCGCTCGTCGGCAACATTGCGAATCAGGGGGCGCTCGTGTTCAACCGGTCCGATGACGTGACCTACGGCGCGGTGATTTCCGGCAGCGGCACGTTCACGAAGCAGGGCGCAGGCACCGTGGCCCTCACAGGTGCGAGCACCTACACCGGGTTGACGACCATCAACGAGGGCACGCTGCAGCTTGGGGACGGTGGAGCGACGGGCTCGATCACGGGCGACGTCGTGAACAACGCCACGCTCGCGTTCAACCGCACGGGCGATTTCACCTACGCCGGGGCCATCAGTGGCACGGGTCAAGTGGTCAACCGCGGGGCTGGCAGGGTGACATTGACGGGGGACAACGCCTACAGCGGAGGCACCACGTTCGCGGCGGGAACGGTAATGGTCGACAGCGCGGGGGCGCTTGGCTCCAGCGGGCTCCTTTCGTTCACCGGCGGCACGCTGCAATTCGGTGCCGCCAACACGACGGACTATTCCGCGCGTTTTTCCAATGCGCCCAATCAGCAGTATCGCGTCGATACCGGCGAACAGAACGTCACCTTTGCGGGCGATCTCACCAGTCCCGGAGGCACGCTCTCGAAGCTCGGCACCGGCCGCCTCACTCTCAAGGGCGAAAACACCTATGGCGGCGGCACCACGTTCGCGGCGGGAACGGTAATGGTCGACAGCGCGGGGGCGCTTGGCTCCAGCGGGCTCCTTTCGTTCACCGGCGGCACGCTGCAATTCGGTGCCGCCAACACGACGGACTATTCCGCGCGTTTTTCCAATGCGCCCAATCAGCAATATCGCATCGATACCGGTGGACAGAACGTCACCTTTGCGGGCAATCTCACCAGTGCCGGAGGCACGCTTTCGAAGGCGGGCGGGGGCACGCTCACCCTCACAGGTGCCAACACTTATGCGGGCGGCACCACTATCAGCGCCGGCACCCTGCAGATTGGCGACGATGGCACGAGCGGCTCCGTCCTCGGAAACATCACGAACATGGGCGCCCTCGCATTCAACCGTTCAGATTCCGTGGCCTACACGGGGGCCATCTCCGGCAGTGGCACGCTCACCAAGCTCGGCGCGGGCATGCTGACTTTCACCCACGCACACACCTACTCAGGCCCTACCACCGTGTCGGCCGGCACACTCCGCCTGCAAAACAGCATTTACAGCCAGGGCACGATCGCCGGCGTGGTGACTGTGGGAAGTGGCGGAACCCTCGATCTGCGAGCGCAGGATATCTTCGGAAACCACACCGACAACTCCAACGTTCGGGTCACCATCGAGGCCGGCGGGCTCGTCACCAACGGCAACTTTTTCAACACCTTCGCCGATCTCACGCTGAATGGCGGTGAACTCCGCGCCGGCGGCGGCGAGGGCGAGATCTGGCCGGCCTTCCAGCTCAAGGGCACCGTCAGCACCGGCGGGTCGTCCGCCTCGTCCATCACGACCACCGGCGCTTCGAATTCCCGGATTCAGATCGGCAATAACAACGCCGGTGGTTTCACCACGTTCGACGTGGCGGACGCCACCGGAAGCGGCGCGGCCGACCTGACCATCTCCGCCGTCCTCCAGAACGGCCGTGATTCCGAAGCATCCTTCGTCGCCTCCGGCCTCATGAAGACCGGTGAGGGCACGCTCAGACTCACCGGCACCAACACTTACACCGGTGCGACGACGATCGAGGCCGGCACGCTGGTCGTGGATGGCTCCATTGCGGACAGCTCGCTCACGACGATCGGCGCCAGCGGAAAGCTCGCGGGCTCCGGCACGGTCGGCGCGGTGGCGATCCTGGACGGCGGCACGATCTCCCCCGGCAACAGCCCGGGCATATTGAACACCGGCAGCGAGACGTGGAACGGCGGCGGCAGCTACGTGTGGGAACTCAACAGCGCCACCGGGGACGCCGGCACGAACTGGGACCTCCTGAACATCACCGGCACTCTCGCACTCGACGGTCTCGATGCGGGCAATCCGTTCACCATCATCGTCACCTCGCTTGATGCGGCCGACCACGCCGGCGTGGCGGAGAACTTCGACCCGGCGCAGAGCTACACGTGGACTCTCGTCACCGCCAGCAGCGGAATCACAGGCTTCGGCGTGGGGAATTTCGCGATCGACACCTCCGGTTTCGCGAATGCCCCGAACTCCACCCGCTTCTCGCTCTCGACGGACGGCAACCATCTCGTGCTTTCCTATTCCGCCGTTCCGGAGCCCGGCGCCTATGGTGTGGCTCTCGGAATCGGCCTCGCACTCCTCGCCATCGCCGGCCGCCGCCGGAAGTAACCGTCAGCTCCGTCCGTTGCACGGTCCCCGGCCGCAGAGAAGGACATTCTTTGCGAATGGTGTCTGTGTGGTGAGCATTCCCATCAGCCCCCGCGGGGAGCACTGCCCTCCCACACGAACAGCCGCCGCAGTTTTTCCCAGAACTCGCCCCCCGCGAAAAACAGGCTCGCGAAAAACACGAGGTCCGCGATGACGAGGATGCTCGTTTTCGTGCCGCCGCCCGGCATCAAATCGGGCACGTAGGCGTAGAGCGTGAGCGGCACGCCGTTGAACAGGCATCCGCCCAGGCCGAGATAATATCGCAAACGGGCCGCCCGCGCGTCGGAGACGGTATGTCGCTTCGTCGGACGAACCTTCCGGGCCAGTTTTTGATACTTCTCCTTTCCGAGGACGGCGGCCGCGACGAGGCAAAGGACTTCCGCCGGGCCGGCCAGCAGCCAGACCGGCCAATCGACCGTTTCCCCGCGAGACTTGCCCGCGAGCACGGCGACGACGCCGACCACGATGGAAAGCCCGGCCACGGCAAAGAGCAGCAGCCCGATGCCGTAGCGCCAGTCCCTGCTCCGGGCCGGTTGGCCGCGTTTGCCGATCGTGCGATCTCCGGTTGGAAGGTTGCGTGCCGCCGCCCGGCGTCCGGGCTACTTCCCGAAATGGCGGTCAGCGATGAGCGTTACGAATTCGTGCAGCAGCAGACTTGCGGTCATGGCGCTGATTTGCGACGGATTGTCCAGCGGCGGGCACAGGCAGACGACGTCGGCGCCGACGAGATTGAGTCCGCGGAATCCATCAAGCAGCTGCATCATTTCGCGGATGCGAATGCCGTCGATCTCGGGGTCCGCCACGCCGGGCACATCCGCCGGGTCGATGGCGTCGAGGTCGAAGCTGAGGAAGGTCGGGCTGTCGCCGACGACTTCGCGCACGATTTTCCCCACGGCCTCCACGCCCTTCTCGACGAAGTCCTCCGTGGTGATCACCGAGCGGAAGTTTTCCATTGCCCAGTCGTCCTGGCTGAGGTCCCCGAGCGGGCCGCGAATGCCGATCTGAACGGTTTTCTTCGGGTCGATCACGCCGTCCTCCGCGCCGATGCGGAAGCCGGACGCCGTGTTGCGCGTGCCCGAGCAGGGTGGCGCGGCGTCGGTGTGGCTGTCGAAGTGGATGATCGCCACCGGCTCGCGAAAATGCGCGAAGCGGGCGCGCAGCAGCGGCCACGTGAGCGAATGGTCGCCGCCCACGCCGACGGGCAGAATTCCCGCCTCGAAGATCTTCGCGAAATGGGCCTGCGCGTCCTCGGCGGAGAGGTCGGGATTCAGCACGTTCGGGAACGGCACGTCGCCGAGATCGCGAACGCGCGCGAGTTCGAAGGGATTGATGCGGAACTTCCGGTGAACGCGGTGGTAGCTCGACGACCGGCAGCGAATCGCGCGCGGCCCGAGATACTGCATGCGCTCGATGGCGTTTCCTCCGCTGTAGGGATAGCCGATGATGCCGATGTCGGTGTCCTGGAAATCCGGCTGATGCGGACAACGCAGGAACGTGGGCACCCCATACCAATGCCAGTAGCTGGCGACGGCGGCGGAGGCGGCTTCGGGGGACAATTCTTCAATGCTCATGGATCGGGCGGGGTTGGGTTTGGGTTGAGAGGAAACGGGGTTTTCGGATCATCCGCGGGCGCGCTTCGCCCGGGCTGCAACGAGGAAAAATCCGATGAACAGGACCACCGCCCAGGTTGCTGGCTCGGGCACGGCGACCACCGCCTGGTAGGTCGCTTCCGCGATGTAATAATTTGTCAGCGTGGTGCCATGCGCGGCATCCCAGTAGAAATAGCCTTCCGGATTGGAGACCACTGTCCCATACGGCGGGTCTCTCGGCTCATAGGGCTCCGTTCCGTAACGAACGTAGGCCGTCTCCGTGACGTTGGTGAACCCGTATTCATACGGGTCGGACATGATCTCCAGAAACAGGCCGTGGACATCGACTTTGAACAGGGTGATATCCGCGAAGCTGCCGGACAAGTTCTCGAAATGGTCGTCGAGCAGGGCGTTGACGGTATCGACGAATGCCGTGGCCATTGGCCCCTTGACGGGATCGTTGACGTAGCTGGGGATCTGTCCCATCGGCGGCAGATTCGGCACGACGAAATATCTCCCGCCCTCCGAATAGAGCGTGGTGATCGCCAGTGCGATGTTGTCCGCCACCTGCTGCGGCGTGATCGGGTCGTTCTTCTCGACGTGGGCAAACACGTCGTTGGCCCCGCTCCAGATCGTGAAGAGTGTGGTGCCGACGTTTGGAAGGGCCGGATTCCCGTCGGCCAGCTGCGCGGCGTAGTTGCCGATCTGCAGGTGGAGGTTGGGAAAGATGCCGCCGTAGGTGCCCGCCCCGCTTCGGCTGCCGGCCCACGCGAAGTTCGTGCCGTTCATGTGGTTTACCCCGTCGTTCGGCAGCAGCGTTCCGAGGTTGCCGAAGCCGAGCATGGTGTTGAGCTGGTCCACCCAGATCGGGCCGTCGGAGAAGCGGTAGTTGTAGTAGTAATTGGGATCCCAGCCCGTCAGCCACTGGGCTGTCTTTTCGCTGACCCCCTCCGCGAGCAGCCAGTTCAGGTTCCCCCCATCGCTGAGGCTGTCGCCAAAGACCACCATCCCGTTGAACGGATAACCCTCCGCGCGCAGGGGAAGCGTCGGGATCGCCAGGCAGAATCCCACAAGCAGGTTGAGACAGAATTTTTTCATCGTGAGATCCCTCTGGTTCCGCCTCGTTATCAGAGGGCTGATTTTCCGGGTATCCCCACACATGGGGTGTCGCCCGCGCCGCATCTCGAAGACGCTGCGCCCTTACTCTCCGCGCGCCTGACGCTCGCCAACGCCGCAAGCCGCTCGCTATAACGGGGCTGTGATGAGCTCCGGGCGAGACAATCGAGCCGTCCCCGTGGCGCCACGCAAACAGCAGATCCAGCGGCGATGAGTCTTTCCCACGAAATCTACGAGCTCTGGGACGAGCTTGCCAACCGGCCGCTGGTCGAGACCCGCGAGGCGATCGACCTGCTCTTCCGCCGGATCGCCGGATGGATCGGTGCCGACAACGCCTTCTGGGTCGGCGTCGCGCGGGTGCGGGATACTTCCGCCGCGGAGAAGGACGTCCTTTACGGATGGCGTCTGCGCGCCGCGGAGCGCTGGATTCCGCGCACGGAGGAGAACCAGGAATTCATCTGCAAGGTGCTTGCCCACATGGAGCGCGACCCCGGCATGAGCACGCGGAAGATCATCAGCGAGGCGGGCCGGTTTCGCAGTTACCGGTTGCACGACGGCTTCATCGATTTCGAGGCGTTCCGCCGCACGCCGCAGTATCAGATGTATTTTCAGCAGGGCGGCATCACCGACCGCATCTGGTGCGTGTTTCCGGTGAATCCCGACGCCGAGTCGCTGTTTTGTTTCGACCGCATTCGCCGGCGCAGCCGCTTCACGCTCGAGCACGAGCAGCTCGTGGCGCAGGCGCTCCGGGGGATCAAGTGGTTCCACCGCCAGCTCCTGCTCAACCACGGCCTGCTCGTCGGCAACGCCCCGCTTTCCCCGGCCCACCGGCGCCTGCTCCCGCAGCTTCTTTCGGAAAAGACGGAAAAGGAAATCGCCGCCACCCTCGGCCTCACCCGCGCCACGACGCACAAATACGTCACCGACATCTTTCGCAGCTTCAACGTCTCCAGCCGCGCCGGACTCATGTCCCTGTGGATGGGCGGCGGAGGCTGATCAACAGCCCCCTTCTATTTAGCAGGGTGGTTTTCAACGGCGGGGTGGGGCAACGTCGTTGCAAGCGAATGACGAGACCATCCAAAGCCCGGTGGAGCGAAACCGTTACTCCCACCCGTGAGCCCGTGCCCCCCAAAACCAGCGGTCGCCTTGTGTTTTCGAGGATCCGATCCGTCGCCAGGTGTTGGGTGGCGCTTCCGTTTCTGGTTGCCGGATTGCCTCATCCCGGCAGCGCCCAGATCACCCGCTCCGGCGCGGTTGGCGGCAGCAATCCCTTCTCGTCTCCGACATGGGACGCCGGAGACGTGGCGGTGGTTGGGGACTCGGTATCGGAAGGGCGTCTGACGATCAACAGTGGCGGGACGGTGGTTGTCTCAGGTATGCTACTTGTCGGGGTGGGGCAGGGATTATCAGGCGTTATCGATGTGAATGGCGGCACGCTGAATGCCGGCCCGCTTTTCTTTCTGGGGAATCCGGGCAGCGCCACGTTGATCGTTCGCAATGGGGGGACGGTTACGCTTCCCTTTGACCCGGCCGCCGTCGCGCCGGATTCCATACAATCCTTCCTTAGCGCGGAAGCAGGTGCGGGCACGAGCATCTTGATTCAGGTTACCGGCGGGACGTTATCCACCGGCGAAAAGTTCGATCTCGTCGGCGATAGTAGCAAGGCGGCCACGCTGGAGATCTCTGGCGCCAGCCTGGTGACCAGCTGGGAGGCGGAGCTGGAGAACGCGGAGGCGTATGTGAGCGGGGGAAAATGGAACGTCTCCAAGTCGCTGGCTGTTCACAACCTTCTGGATATTTCCGCGAATGGTTCGGTGGCGGCGGCGTCCTTCTATAATTCCGGGAGACTGGTGATCCGGGATTCGGGCGCGTTGTCGGGCTCAAATCTGAATGTGGGAGGTGTGGAAATTTCGGGGAACGGTTCGATGTCGGCCTCAACCCAGGTGGCCTTCCGCAGCGGGAGCGTATCCGGGAGTGGCTCGATCCACACAGGAACTCTTTTGGTGACCGGAGAAATGATGGTCCAGGAGTCGGCTACGGTGTCGGCCAACGACGGAAGCATCAACGCTTTCGCCTCGCTTGATCTCTCTGGAAACGCCTCGCTGGAGGTGGCACAGAAATTCGACGCTTCCGGCAAACTGGTGATTCGGGACTCGGCTGTGATGTCAGTCTCCCAGCTTGTGGTGTCAGGCCAGTTGACCGAGGTGAATGGTGGAAGTGTGGATGCCGGCAACATCGTCGTCGGTGGTAGCAGGACCGGGACCCTCACGATCAGCGACGGCCAGGTCACCGCAGGCGGCGTGTATTTGGGCTATGGCGGGACCTCGAAAGGCACGCTCCAACTGAATGGCGGAGTCCTTACAACGACCACCGTGTGGGGGGCTGCGACCGGAGGGTTCGGCGGTGGCGGACCAGGGGTCGTTCGGTTCAACGGTGGAACGCTCCGCCTGTCCCAGGCAGGGGCGAATCTGTTTTCCAATATCAAGCTGGGAGACGTGACCCTCGAAGCCGGCGGCGGGACCATCGATACCCAGGGATTTGACGTCAGCACGGCCTCTGAGGGTCTGGATGGTCCGGGCAGGTTGACCAAGAAGGGCGAAGGCAGGCTGACCCTCGGCGGAGCCAACACCTACGCCGGGGGAACGGCCGTTTCCGCCGGGACCCTGTCGGTTACAGGCTCGATTTACCACCCGGACGCCGAACTCTGGGTCTCGGGCCCGACGGCTGTCCTCGGCATCAGCGGGAACGGATCGGTGACCAATTCGGATGCGTCCATAGTCGGAGGCGAAGTGCGGGTTTCGGGCGGCCGTTGGACAAATACCGGCAGCATCGCGGTGGGAGGTCTCGTCCCCGGCCACCTCACGATCTCCGGCGGCGAAGTAACGGCGACGGAAGTTTCCACCGGCTACGCGTTTTTCGATACAGCGGAACCGTCCACCATCACCTTGACCGGCGGCGTTCTCACGACGGGTCAGGTCGTGAGGGCGGCCCCCCGGGCGGCAACGGTGAGCTTCGGCGGCGGCACGTTGCGTCTTTCCGGCCACCAAAGCGACCTGTTCAGCGGCTTTGCACCGGGCTCGGTGACGCTCGATTCCGGCGGAGGCACCATCGACACCCAGGGGTTCGACGTGACGACTGCCCAGGGGCTGGGCGGAGTCGGCGGTCTGGTGAAAAAGGGCGGCGGCACGCTCACCCTGACCGGCGAAAACACCTACACCGGCGGCACCACGATCACGGAGGGCGGGCTGATGATCGGCGATGGCGCGACCGGCTCGATCACCGGCGACGTCGTCAACCATGGCCTCTTGTGGTTCAACCGCACGGGCACCCATACGTTTGAGGGCGTGATCAGCGGCACCGGTCTCGTCATCTCCGTCGGAGGAACTCTCATCCAGACCGGCAACCATCAATACACCGGCGGCACCATCGCAGGGGGCGGTGGCACCATCCAACTCGGAAACGGCGGCTCCACGGGCTCCGTGGTCGGCGACATCTCCCTCGGCGGTGGAATCTTCGGCACCGGCCACCTCATCGCCAATCGTTCCGATGAGTTCACTCTTTCCGGTGTCATCAGCGGTGTGGGAACCCTCACCCAGGCGGGCACCGGCACGCTCACCCTGACCGGCGGGAATACCTACACCGGCGCGACCTCGGTCAACGCCGGGACCCTGCTCGTCGATGGCTCGATCACAAGCGACGTCACCGTGCAGAGCGGTGCGACCTTCGGCGGCGGCGGCACGGTTTACGGACAGATCACCCTCGAGAGCGGTTCCGCACTTCGGCCGCTGGGCGAATTGAAAACGGAGATCCTCGAGTGGAATTCCGGTGGCACGCTCATCCTCCGGCTCGGGGGGGGGAACCAGCGACAGCATCGACATGGACTATTTCACCGGCGGGGGCGAAGGCACGTTTGCGTTCACCTTTGAAAACGCAGACTGGCAGGTCGGCCAGACCTACACGCTGCTGGCGTTCGGGGACTCCACGTTCACCGGAACCAACTTCACCTTCACGAATGGCGGAGGCTTCGCAGGCACGTTCCTCCCGGGTGAGCATTCCCTCCAATTCAAGCTCACCGCGGTGCCGGAACCGCAAGCGTGGAGTCTTGTGCTGGTCGGGTTGATCGGAACGCTCGCGGTGCTCCGTCGTCGGTCGAAGTAGTATCCGCCGGGCGGTGGGGCTGCAGTTCGAGGGGATTGGCGGCCGGGCTTGGAATACGGGCTGGCATCCTTCAGGCTGCCGGCAGTTGCATGTTCGGCAAAGTGATGGCGTTCCCCGTGCGGCAGGATCTGCGCGATCGGTCGCCTCAGGACTGCGGGTCGAACCCGAAGACGCGCAGTTCCTGATCGCAGCGGCAGGCCTTTGCGATTCGGGCGGCCCAGGCCACGGCGTCCTCGCGGGCGGGGAGCTCCAGCACGGTGAAGCCACCGTTGAGCGGAGGCGCCCACGGATACCCTCCCTCGGTCACGCGACCATCGGCCGAGACGAGCACGGGCGGGACGCTTTCGTCGATGCCGCCGCCAAACACGTAAACCCCGGCGGCTTTCGCCTCCTCGATCACCGCATGGGAATCGCGAACCACCGCCTCGAATTCGCTGTCCGAAACGACCATTGCCGCGCTGGGGAAGGAAATCAGATACTTGGCCATCGCATTCTCCTGCGAAGCACACTGACCGCGCGATCCCCGCTTGAACAGCTTATGCGGCTGCCGCGCGTCGGTTCGCCGGGCGGTGACGCGCACCCGACGGCGAATGCCTTTGACTTGTCCGGCCCGCCAACAGAGCTTCGCCGCCATGTTGTTGAAAACCTTGGTCGGGACGGTGCTGATTGGCGGCGGATTTCTTTTTGGTTCCCTTTCTCCCGCGGCGGCGGCGATTACGATCAACATCACGAGCGGCGCGGGCGTGGTGAACGTCGAGACTTCGGGCACGTTCAACCTCGATGCCCTCGTCAACTACGTGGACCAGGTGTCCATCAGCTCCTCCTACCTCTCCCCGGGTGACGGCGGCGTGGCCACCGGGATCGGCATCGGGGATCTTTACGGCACGACCATTTACGACCTCACTCCATACGGCGCGGACGGGTTGGCCTCAGGATCGGGCTTCGGCAGCACTTTCTCCATCCTGCCTGGCGCCCTGGGGAGCCCGGCTGCGGTGGTCGTGCCGGCCGGCTATGTCTCGGAGCACTGGATCTCCAGCTCGGCGACGATCCCCGGCAGCATCGCCTCGCTTGGACTCACCCCCGGCGAATATCTCACGACCTTCAGCTTCCAGGGCGTCTCCGACACCGTGGTCGTCAATGTGGCCGCGGTCCCCGAACCTGCCTTGACGGCCCTTGCCGTCGTGGGGGCTGTGGCGGGCCTCGCCGTCATCCGCCGCCGTTCCCGGCGCAAATCGCTGTTTTAGGCCAATCTCGAAAGCGCGTCGGCGCGAGGGCCGTTCCGCGCGGTCGGCGGCGGGTGAACGTCGCGTCCTCCCGTGAATCCCCCGGCCATTCTCCGCGCACCGGTGCGGCCGCCCCGTCTGGCTCTTTACGAATTCGCCGCGAGCCATTCGGCATACGCCGCCTCGTCGATCCCGCCGGCCGCGAGAGCGAGCGTCCGAATGACCGCGTCGGCCTCGGCGGCGCGAAAGGTGAGGCCATTTCGCTCGAGAAAACCCGCCCCCATCATGAACCCGGTGCGCTTGTTGCCATCGACAAAGGGATGGTTCTTCACGATGCCCGCCGCATAGGCCGCGGCCAGTTCCGCGAGCGTGGGCTCTCCGTAATGGAGAAGCTGCGGCGGCCGCGCGAGCGCGGATTCCAGCAATCCCATGTCGCGCACGCCCGCCGCTCCGCCGTAGTCCGCGAGCATGAGATCGTGGAGCGCGAGGCACTCCTCCTTCGTCAGCCAGTAGGGCTGCTTCACTTCGCCAGCTCGCGGAGCGCGTTGCGATAGCGGCGGTTCAGCGACTCGAAGGTCGCCATCGTCTTGTCGAATTCGGGATTCGACGCGGTGAGCCGCACGCCATCCTGCGCCTCGGTCAGGGTGAGCGTGTCGCCCTCGCCGACCTTGAGATGCGCCAGCGCCTCCTTCGGCAACACCACGCCGTAGGAATTCCCCACCTTGCGAATCTTCACGTTCACCGTCATGGCTACAGAGTAGCCACGAACGTTATTACGGCAAGCTTCTGCTCGATCGTTCTCATTTCCGGTTTTCCGGCGTCCATCCGCCTCACGGGGGCGTTCATGGCAGTCTGGATCCCGGCGGGATGGCCGTGCCGGCCGGTTACGTCTCGGAGCACTGGATTTCCAGCTCGGCGACGATCCCCGGCAGCATCGCCTCGCTTGGACTCACCCCCGGCGAAACTCTCACGACCTTTAGCTTCGAGGGCGTCTCCGACACCGTGCTCGTCCACGTCGCCGCAGTCCCCGAACCCGATTTGACCGGCCTCGCCATCGCGGGCTCTGACTGATCGCGCGATCATCCGCCGCCGCGCGCATCGCGCGCTGGCGCGAGCGGGTTCTAGCCAGCAGCAGCAGTTTCTGGCAACCGATTCGATTTACCGACCGCTAAAAAGCTCCGGCACCTTGCCTCGCACGTTCCCGCGTGTCTCGCCCTTGGGGCTGATTTCCGGTCAAGCGTCCTCGTTCGCCCCCGGTGATCCGGGGTTCCCTCCCTCGACACCGATTCCGGGGTGGGTTAGCGTCGTTTCATGAAACGTCTCCTGACCTCCGTCGGACTGATTGTTTGCGCAGCTTTTCACACGGAGGCTCAGGGCTTCTCGAATGGCCAGGCGGCCGACCTCGTGCTCGGCCAGGCGACGTTCATTGCCGATGCGTCTTCCCCGACGAACGCGTGGTCGATGACGACGCCGACGGGCGTCGCCGTGGATCCCACGACCGGGAAGGTGTTTGTCGCGCAGTATGGCGCGAATCGGGTGCTGCGTTACGCGAACTCGGACAGCCTCGCCAACGGCGCACCGGCGGAGGTGGTGATCGGCCAGGTGAATTTCTCCGCGTCGGCGGCAAACCAGGGGGGGGGCACGCCCACGGCGTCGACCCTGAGAAACCCGATCGGCGTCTGCGTGGATTCCCGCGGCACGCTCTACGTCGCCGACTCGGGGAACAATCGGGTGCTGGTCTTTCAGGGGGCCTCGACCCTGCTGCCGATCACCAACGCTTCGGCGGACTTTGTGATCGGGCAGATGAATTTCACCACCGCCGTCCCCGCCACCACCGCCACCACGCTCAGAGAGCCTAACGGCGTCACTGTCAGCCCGGACGGCACGCTGTTCGTGGCGGATTCTGGCAACAGTCGCGTGCTCGGCTACAAGAACATCGCCAGCCTGACCGGCAACGGCCCGGTTGCGGATCTGGTGGTCGGGCAGATCAACTTCACGTCGGGTGACGCCTCCACCACCCGCTCGAGATTATCCTACCCCGCCGACGTGCTCGTCGACTCGGGCAACCACCTCTGGATCGCCGACTTCGCGAACAGCCGCGTGCTCCGCTTCAACAATGCCAGCGGCCTGCCCGCCACAGCGGCCGAGGCCTCCGGCGTGCTCGGTCAACCGAACTTCACCAGCAGCAATTTCGCCGTGACCGCGACCGGCATGGTGCCGCCGATGGGACTGGCGATGAGTTCCACCGGCGATCTTTTCGTCGCGAACTTTGACGCCAACCGGATCACCGCCTACCGCAATGCAGCCACGCTCGCCAACGGGGCCGCGGCATCGCTCGTGCTTGGTCAACCGGACTTCGTCAGCAACGAGCCCGCGCTGACGGCGTCGGGCCTCTACGAGCCCGCCCGCCTCGCGTTTGACCTCCAGGGCCGGCTGTTCGTCACCGACAGCCACCACAATCGCACGCTGCGCTACACTCCCGCCCCCGCCCCGACTCCAGTCGTGACGGTGACCGGCAAGAAGGCGTTCACCACGACGAAGGCAAAGGTGAAGATCAAGGGCAAGGCCACCAACGGCCCGATCGCCCGGGTGGACGTGAAGTTTGGCAGGAAGACCTTCAAAGCCAGGGGCACGACGAACTGGAACTACGCCGCCAGGCTCAAGCCGGGCAAAAACGTGCTGAAGGTCACCGCGGTCGGCACCAACGGCAAGGTCTCGAAGCCGGCGAAGGTGAAGATCACCCGCAAATAACCGCCGGGTCATGGCCGGCGGGCGTCCCAAAATAATCGCGTGCCTCAGCTTTCAGGTAGGTCGCGGACCTCCGGGCCGCGACATCGAAACGTTCCTGCGGCCGGAGGCTACCTCATGAAATGGGTGCGACCTCGATCGTGCCCCTCGGCGCTGCGATGCCCCGGGGACGGAAGATCGGCACGCCCCTGCCACCCTCCGTCGTTCGGTGCGCGTGACGGGGCGGTTGCGCTCGATCTTTCACACTGATGGAAACCGGCACCTACGGACGACTCCATGGAAACTCCTTCACACGGCCTCGCGGAGATTTATCGCGACTACATTGACTGCCTGAATCGACAGGATTGGGACGCCCTTGGCCGCTTCGTGTGCGAGGACGTATGCCACAATGGGCGGCCGCTGGGGGTGGCGGGTTACCGCGGGATGCTGGAGGAAAACTTCCGGCAGATCCCGGATTTGCGGTTCGTGATCGCGATGCTCGTCGCGGATCGTCAGCGGGTCGCGAGCCGGCTCGCGTTCGACTGCCGGCCGCGCGGGGAATTTCTCGGGCTTCCGGTGAACGGACGGAGGGTGCGCTTTTGCGAGAATGTTTTCTACGAGTTCCGGAACGGTCGGATCTGCGAGGTCTGGTCGGTCCTCGACAAGGTAGCGATCGAGGCGCAGCTCGGGGAGTAGGTCTGTCCGGCGTGGGCGGCGCGCCCCTTAACCGGCGTGCACGCGGATGCGCTCCCTCAATGGGGTGCGGCGCGTGCCGGGTTCCTTGACGGTGATGACCGCGGTGAAGTCCCGGCGAATTTTGCGAACCCTCACGGCGTATCGACGTCCGGTGGAAGTCTCCCTTTCAAGGCTCAGCCTTCCCGAGCCGCCGGAGCCGGCTACGCGGAGCTTCACCTTGGGATTCCGGGCCTGGACCTGATTCGCCGGCCCGACGACGAACCGGAAGGTCACCGTTCCTCGAACGGCCGTGGGGTCGCGCGGGAGGCCCGTGACTCGAAGCCGGGCATTCGCGTCCGCAGACAAACCGCCCCAGACCAGCGCGGCGATTCCTGCCACGAGGGGGACCCGGAACGCGGGTTTCATACGGGGAGGGACTATCGGTCCGTGTGGCCACGGTCAAGCACCGGGGCCCGCCGGCCGCTGTCCGGCGCGGCGTGATCCTCCGGCTCGACACCGATTCCGCGGCGGGTTAGCGTCGGTTCATGAAACGCCTCCTGACTTCCGTCGGACTGATTGTTTGCGCTGCTTTTCACGTAGGGGCTCAAGCCTTCTCGAACGGTCAGGCGGCCGACCTCGTGCTCGGCCAGGCGACGTTCACTACGGATGAGTCCTTCCCGACGAACGCGCGGTCGATGAAAAGGCCGGCGGGCGTCGCCGTGGATCCCACGACCGGGAAGGTGTTTGTCGCGCAGTATGGCGAGAATCGGGTGCTGCGTTACGCCAACTCGGCCAGCCTCGCCAACGGGGCACCGGCGGAGGTGGTGATCGGCCAGGTGAATTTCTCCGCGTCGGAGGCAAACCAAGGGGGCACGCCCACGGCCTCCACTCTGAGTCAGCCGATCGGCGTGTGCGTGGATTCCCACGGCACGCTCCACGTCGCCGACGCAGGGAACAATCGCGTGCTGGTCTTCCGGGAGGCCTCGACCCTGCTGCCGGTCACCAACGCTTCGGCGGACTTTGTGATCGGGCAGATGAATTTCACCACCGACACCGGCGCCACCACCGCCACCACGTTGAAAGGACCCTACGGCGTCACTGTCAGCCCGGACGGCACGTTGTTTGTGGCGGATTTCGGGAACAACCGCGTGCTCGGATACAAAAATATTGCCAGCCTGATCGGCAATGGCCCGGCTGCGGATCTGGTGGTTGGGCAGGTCGACTTCACGTCGAGTGTCGGCGCCCCCACGCCCTCGGGATTACTATTCCCCGCTGACGTGCTCGTCGACTCGGGCAACCACCTCTGGATCGTCGACTACGGGAACTGCC
>CALGTD010000183.1 GCA_937901895.1 uncultured Spartobacteria bacterium
CCGCCCTCCTCGCTCGTGCGCATCAGGGGGGCGCCACCATCGCCAGCATCTGCACCGGCGCCTTTCTTCTCGCCGAAGCCGGACTTCTCCGGAATCGACGGGCAACCACCCATCACACCGCCATCGCCGATCTTCAGGCGTTCGGAGCTCTCGTAGACACCGACCGCGTCGTCGACACCGGGGAGATTGTCACCGCCGGCGGAGTGACCTCAGGCCTGGAACTCTCCCTTCACCTTCTGAAACGGTTCCTCGGTCCGGAACTTGCCCGCACCGTCGAGCACTATCTCGAATACCCCCCGGGCACCTGCGGAACATCGTAAACCTCAAGGCCGTCCGCTCAATAAAGCCATTGCGCGAAGGATCCGTTGCTTGGCTTGACATTACGTGGTGAATTTTTACGTTACTATTCACAACATATCCGCATGCCCCGCACTGGTCTGACCAAAGAAGAATCCCGACAGCTTATCCTTCAAAAGGCCGACGAGTTGTTCAGACGTTACGGAGTGGGGAAAACGACGATCGCCGACATCGCCGGGGATCTCAGGATGTCGCCGGCCAACATCTACAAGTTCTTCCCCTCCAAGAACGCAATCGTCCAGGCTTGTGCGACCCAGAACTTCCGCCAGCTCAAGGCTCTCGTTCTCTCCCGGGTCCGCACTTCCGGAAGTGCGTTCGAGCGTCTGGAAAACGTCGTGCTCACCGTTTTCCACTTCCAGCACGAGCTTTTTCGCAACGAACGGCAGATCTTTCACATCGTCCAGACGGCACGCGAGGAGGCCTGGCCCTGCATTGCCGATTACGAGACGTTCATCGTCGGCATCTTTCACCAGCTCATCGAGGAAGGCATTCGCTCCGGCGAGTTTTGCAACGACCTTCCACCCGATTCCGCGACCATCCTGCGGGACTGCCTCAACGTCCTCCTCCATCCCCACCACCGGCACGAGTTCCATCCGGAAGAAAACGATGCCCACGTCCGCGCCCACCTCCAGTTCCTCCGGCGGGCGCTGGAGTAATTTTCATTTCCTTATTTGGTGAATATTTTTCTGTTTTTTCACTTATTACAACAATCCGTATGACCTCATTCCGAATTCTCAACGTTCTCCTCGGCGCCGCCCTGCTCGCGAGTTGCGGCCCGGAGTCTGCTCCAAAGCAGTCGGCCGAGCGTCCTCCGCAGGAAGTCGGAGTGGTCACGATTCAGCCGGAGCGGACGGAGATCGTCACCGAGCTTCCGGGCCGAACGGCGGCCTATCGAATCGCGGAGGTTCGTCCGCAGGTCGGAGGCATCATTCTCAAGCGCCTGTTTACGGAGGGCGGCGACGTAAAGGCCGGCGAACAGCTTTACCAGATCGACCCCGCGCCCTATCAGGCGGCGTTCGACAGCGCCAAGGCGGCGGTGGCCCGCGCGGAGGCCGCCGTCGAGGTCGGGAGACTCAATACCGAGCGCGTCGAGCGGCTCATCAAGAACGATGTCGTCAGCCAGCAGGAATACGATGAGGCCGCCGCGGCGTTGAAGCAGGTCCACGCCGATCTCGCAGCCGCGCGCGCCGCCGAGGACAAGGCTCGCATTGACCTCGAATACACGAAGGTTCTCTCGCCCATCGCCGGAACGATCGGCCGTTCATCCGTCACCGAAGGCGCGCTGGTCACCGCCCAACAGGCGGAGGCCCTCGCCGTCGTCCAGCAGCTGGATCCGATCTACGTCGACGTCACCCAGTCCAGCGCGCAGCTCTTGCGTCTCCAGCGCGAACTTGCCTCCGGCGAGTTGAAGGATGCCGGCGATCAGGAAGCCGGAGCCCGACTCGTGCTCGAGGATGGCACGATGTATTCCGAGCCCGGAAAGCTCCAGTTTTCCGAGGTCAGCGTGGACCCCAGCACCGGCTCGGTCACGTTGCGTGCGGTGTTTCCCAATCCCCGGCACGAGCTTCTCCCCGGCATGTTTGTGCGCACGCTCGTCACCGAGGGCGTGAAGGAGGAGGCCATTCTCGTGCCCCAGCGCGGTGTCACCCGCAACCAGCGCGGCGAGCCCGTCGCTCTCGTCGTGGGTGCGGACGATCGAGTCGAATCCCGTGTTCTCGAGACAAGCCGCGCCATCGGCGATCGCTGGCTCGTGACCAAGGGGCTCGCACCTGGCGACCGCGTGATCGTGGAGGGTCTCCAAAAAACGGGACCCGGCGCGAAGGTGAAGCCCGTCGAAGTTCAGCCGGAGCCCGCGGAGTAACGCACCATGGCCCGCTATTTCATCGACCGACCCGTCTTCGCATGGGTCATTGCCATCGTCATCATGCTCACCGGAGCGCTCGCCCTGCGCACGCTCCCGGTGGCGCAATATCCGGACATCGCGCCGCCCGCGATCGCCATCTCCGTCAACTATCCCGGCGCCTCCGCCGCCACGGTGCAGAGTTCGGTCGTGCAGGTCATCGAGCAGCAGATGAACGGCATCGACAACCTGCTCTACTTCAGCTCCGAGAGCACGAAGGACGGCAGCATGACCATCACGCTCACCTTTGCGCAGGGCACGGACCCAAACATCGCGCAGGTGCAGGTGCAGAACAAACTCGCGCTCGCCACGCCTCTGCTGCCGCAGGAAGTCCAGCAGCAGGGCATCCGCGTCGCCAAGGCCACACGCAACTTCATGCTCGTCGCCGCATTCGTCTCGACGGACGGACGCATGACCGACAGCGACATCGCCGATTACATCGTTTCCACGGTGCAGGACCCCGTGAGCCGCACGCCAGGCGTCGGCGACTTTCAGGTCTTCGGTTCGCAATACGCGATGCGCATCTGGCTCGATCCCGCGAAGCTGAACAACTACCACCTTACGCCCGTTGATGTTCGCAACGCCATCGCCGCGCAGAACGTCCAGGTCTCCGCGGGTGAACTCGGCGCCCGCCCCGCCGCCGAGGGTCAGGAACTCAACGCCACCGTCATCGGTCCCACACGGCTTGAAACGCCCGAGGAGTTTGGAAACATCCTGCTCAAGGTGAATCCGGACGGCGGCCAGGTCCGGCTCCGGGATGTGGCGAGGGTCGAGCTCGGCGGCGAGAATTACTCGCTCTCCGCGAAGTTCAACGGCATGCCCGCCTCGGGCATGGCGGTGCGACTGGCGAGCGGAGCGAACGCGCTGGACGCCGTCGCAAACGTGAAGGCGACGATTGACCGCCTGCGTCCGACGATGCCCGAAGGCCTGGATGTCTACTACCCGCTCGACACGGCGCCGTTTGTCGCGATCTCGATCCACGAGGTGTTCAAGACGCTCGTCGAGGCGGTGATCCTCGTGTTCTTCGTGATGTATCTGTTCCTGCAGAACTTCCGCGCGACGCTCATTCCGACCATCGCGATTCCGGTCGTGCTGCTCGGCACGTTTGCCGTGCTGGCCGCGTTCGGATTCTCGATCAACACGCTCACGATGTTCGGCATGGTCCTCGCGATCGGTCTGCTCGTGGACGACGCGATCGTCGTGGTCGAAAACGTCGAGCGCGTGATGTCCGAGGAGGGATTGTCGCCGCTCGAGGCGACACGGAAATCCATGGACCAGATCACCGGCGCGCTCATCGCGATCGGTCTCGTGTTGTCCGCAGTCTTTGTGCCGATGGCCTTCTTCGGCGGATCCACCGGTGTGATCTACCGGCAGTTTTCGATCACGATCGTGTCCGCAATGGCGCTCTCGGTGGTCGTTGCGATCGTGCTCACGCCCTCGCTCTGCGCGACGTTGCTGAAGCCGGTCGAGAAAGGCCACATGGAGCATCGGCGAGGATTCTTCGGCTGGTTCAACCGCATGTTCGCCGCCGGCACGAACCGCTACGAAAGCGTCGTCCAGCACATCCTTCGTCGCACCGGTCGCTATCTCGTCATCTACCTCGCGATCGTCGGCATCATGGCCTTCCTCTTCGGACGCCTGCCGACATCCTTCCTGCCCGAGGAGGACCAGGGACGCATGTTCGCGCTCGTCACCCTGCCTCCGGGCAGCACGATCACAAACACCGAGCGCGTGCTCGACAAGGTTCGCAACTACCTCCTCGAGGAGGAAAAGGACAACGTCGAGGGCGTCTTCACGGTTGCGGGATTCAGCTTCGCCGGTCGCGGACAAAATGTCGGCATCGCCTTCGTGAAGCTGCGCGACTGGGAGGAACGTCCGGGCCGCCAAAACCGCGTCCATGCCATCGCCCAGCGCGCGATGGCGAGATTCATGCCCCTGCGCGAGGCAATGGTCTTCACCATCGCGCCGCCCGCCGTGATGGAGCTCGGCAACGCCAGCGGTTTTGATTTCCAGCTCATGGACATCGCCAACGTCGGCCATGAGACGCTCATGCAGGCCCGCAACCAGCTGCTCGGCATGGCGGCGGAGAATCCCGCGCTTGTGGGTGTCCGTCCGAATGGTCTCGATGACGAACCGCAATACCACATCGACATCGATCGCGAGAAAGCCAGCGCCCTCGGCCTGACCATCTCCGACATCAACGCCACGCTCTCCGCCGCGTTTGGATCCAACTACGTGAACGACTTCGTCGACCGCGGTCGTGTGAAGCGCGTCTTCATCCAGGGCGACGCAAACTCCCGCATGAAGCCCGAGGATTTCGGCCAGTGGTATGTCCGGAACAAGGACGGCAAGATGGTTCCCTTCTCCGCGTTTGCAACGGGTTCATGGACGTATGGCTCGCCGCGTCTCGAGCGATACAACGGCCGCCCATCCATGCAGATCCAGGGCAATGCCGCACCCGGCCTCAGCAGCGGCGACGCAATGAAGGCGATGGAGGAAATCGCCGCGAAACTTCCGCCCGGCGTCAGCTTCGATTGGACCGGGTTGTCCTACGAGGAACGCGCCGCCGGTGCGCAGGCCGGGGCGCTCTATCTCGTCTCGGTGGTCGTCGTCTTCCTCTGCCTCGCGGCGCTCTACGAAAGCTGGTCGATCCCTGCGGCGGTCATGCTCGCCGTGCCGCTCGGCGTTTTCGGCGCCGTGCTCGCGACGTGGCTGCGCGGATTGTCCAACGACGTGTTCCTGCAGGTCGGCATTCTCACGATCGTGGGCCTCTCCGCGAAGAACGCGATCCTCATCGTCGAATTCGCGAAGGCAAACTTCGAGAGCGGCATGGACCTTGTCTCCTCGGCTCTGCTGGCTGCACGTCAGCGTCTGCGGCCGATTCTCATGACCTCGATGGCATTTGGATTCGGCGTCGTTCCGCTGGCGATCTCCACCGGCGCAGGCTCCGGCGGCCAGAACGCAATCGGCACCGGCGTGATCGGCGGCACGCTTGCAGCGACCCTCCTCGGCATCCTGCTCATCCCGCTGTTCTTCGTCGTCGTTCTCCGGTTGTTCCGCGTGAAGCCGTCGAGCCATCGCGACGCCGCGCCTGAAGGTCTGAAGGCCTGATTTCCCGCCAGAGGGCGGCGGAAATTCGACCCTGACCTCCGGACGTCAACCACCGCCCTTATTCCTCGTCGTCTCCGGCGCCCTTCTTGTAAGTGAGCCCGCGGAGTTTGCCCTCAATGAACGCGTCGATGTCGCCGTCCATCACGCTCTGAATGTCGCTCGTCTGAACGCCCGTGCGCAGGTCCTTCACCATCTGGTAGGGCTGAAAGACATACGATCGAATCTGATTGCCCCACGCGATGTCACCCTTTTCGCCATACTGGCGCTCGGCCTCGGCGCGCTTCTTGTCCGCCTCGATCTGGTAGAGCTTCGCCTTGAGCATCTTCAACGCCATCTCGCGATTCCGCCCCTGGCTGCGTTCCGCCTGGCACGCGCAGACGATGCCGGTCGGCAGGTGCGTGATGCGCACCGCGGTCTCCACCTTGTTCACGTTCTGACCGCCCTTGCCGCCGGCACGATACGTGTCGATCTTCAAGTCCGCCTCGTTGATCTCGATCGGCGCGTCCTCGATCTCGGGCACGATATCGACGCTGGCGAACGACGTGTGCCGCCGCTTGTTTGAGTCAAACGGCGAGATACGCACGAGGCGGTGCACACCTCGCTCGCAGTTCAAGTAGCCAAAGGCATGATCGCCGGTCACCCGCAGCGTCGCGTTCTTGATACCCGCCTCGTCGCCGACCTGCACGTCCACGAGTTCCGCGGTCAGTCCGCTGCGCTCTATCCAGCGCTGATACATTCGCAGCAGCATGTCCGCCCAGTCGCAGGATTCCGTGCCGCCCGCGCCGGCGTGAATCGTGAGAAACGCCGGGTTGCTGTCGAACTCTCCGCTGAGAAACTGCTGCAGCTCGAATTTTCCGAGATCCGCCGAAATCGCAGCGAACTCCTTGCGAACCTCCTCCTGCGCGGCGGCGTCGTTCTCTTCGTCGGCAAGTTCGCGAAGCACCTCGAGGTCCGCAACACGGCTCTCAAGCTGCTTGAAGGGTCCGATCTTTCCGCGCAACGCGGAGATCTGCTCCATGTCGCGTTGGGCGGATTCCTTGTCGTTCCAGAAATCCGGCTCCGTCATCCTTGCCTCGATTTCCTCGAGGCGTTTCGTCAATGCGGGCAGGTCAAAGAAACCTCCGCAACTCACCGATGCGCCGGCTGAGTTCGGAGGTGTCGATCAATTGGGGTTCCATAAGAAAGTCGGGAAAAGTAGCGCGCGCGGGCGGGCGTGGCAATGCCCGCGGAGAAGGGACGTCAAAAAACCGGCGAGGTCTACTCCCCAGGCTCCGGAGACGTCGAATGCAGCGCGGGTGGCGGCTGCACGGGAGCTTCGATCATCTCGGTATCGAGACGGAAAATGGTCTCCCCTTCCTTCATGACGCCGAGCCGGTCGCGCGCAAGCGTCTCGACGTATTCGGGATCTTCGTTCAGCCACTTCTCCTCGCGCTCGTGCTGGCGGAGTCGGAGATCCTCCTCCGCCTTCTCGCGTTCGAGCGCGGCGAGATTGGCGCGCATCTCCTCGATGCGGCGAAGCTCGGGGATGAACCAGAGCACGACCACGCAGGCCATCCCCGCGCCAATGAGCAGGATGAGCAGCCGATTGACCGAACGCCAGAAATCCGACTCGCGCCGGCGCCGAAGCTCCATTCTGGCGTTCGTTCTCATCGGCGTGCGATCAGCGCATCTTGCCTCCGTAAACGGCGTTCGCGCCCAGTTCCTCCTCGATGCGGAGAAGCTGGTTGTATTTCGCGACGCGGTCGGTGCGGCAGAGCGATCCGGTCTTGATCTGGCCGGCGTTTGTCGCGACGGCGATGTCCGCGATCGTGGCGTCCTCGGTCTCACCCGAGCGGTGGCTGATGACGGCCGTGTATTTGTTCTCCTTCGCGAGTTCGATCGCGTCGAGGGTCTCGGTGAGCGAACCGATCTGGTTCACTTTCACGAGGATCGAGTTCGCGGTCGCGCTCTCGATGCCCTTGCGGAGGAACTCGACGTTCGTCACAAAGAGGTCGTCACCAACGAGCTGGACCTTGTCGCCGATCGCGTCGGTGAGCTTCTTCCATCCGGTCCAGTCGTTCTCCGCGCACCCGTCCTCGATCGAAACGATCGGATACTTCGCGCAGAGTTCCTTGTAGTATTCCACGAGCTGGTCCGCGCTGCGCTTCGAGCCGTCGGACTTCTTGAAGACATACTTCTTCGAAGCGGCGTCGTAGAACTCGGACGATGCGCAATCGAGCGCAATGAACACGTCCTTGCCGAACTTGTAGCCCGCCTTCTTCACCGCCGTGGCGATGGAGTCCAGCGCATCCTCGGCCGAGCTGAGAGCCGGGGCAAACCCGCCCTCGTCACCGATCGCCGTGGAGAGTCCGCGTCCCTTCAACACGCCCTTGAGCGCGTGGAAGATCTCCGTTCCGGCACGCAGCGCCTCGGAGAACGTCGGGAAATTTTTCGGCATGATCATGAACTCCTGGAAGTCGATCGGCGCATCGGAGTGCGCGCCACCGTTCAGGATGTTCATCATCGGAACGGGCAAAACCTTCGCGTTCGGTCCGCCGAGATACTTGTAGAGCGGCTGGCCGAGCTGCGCCGCCGCGGCCTTCGCCGTCGCGAGCGAGACGCCGAGAATGGCGTTCGCGCCGAGCTTTCTTTTGTTCGGCGTTCCGTCGAGGGCGATCATCGCCTTGTCGATCGAGATCTGGTCGAGCGCGTCCATGCCGACGATCTCGGGCGCGATGGCCTTGTGGACATTTGCCACGGCCTTGCTCACGCCCTTTCCGAGGTAGCGTGTCTTCGCGCC
Organism: uncultured Spartobacteria bacterium; assembly: GCA_937901895.1. Lineage (GTDB taxonomy): Bacteria > Verrucomicrobiota > Verrucomicrobiia > Chthoniobacterales > JAATET01 > JAATET01. Next base: position 8,148 of record CALGTD010000183.1, read on the forward strand.
GTCGCGCAGTTCGCAGGCTTCGTGTTCGCCGGTGCTGGCACCGCTGGGGACTGCAGCGCGTCCGAGCGCGCCGCCGAGGAGCTCGACATCGACTTCAACCGTGGGATTGCCGCGGGAGTCGAGAATCTCGCGGGCACGGACCGATATGATGGTGGTATCTGACATGAGTGTTTGCGGTTCGTTCGGAGGGACCCTGCACTCAGGCGGGAGCCTGCGCCTCCTGTTTTAGAAGTTCAAGGTCTTTGAAGGCTTCGATGGCCTCGATGCGCACGCTGCGCACGCCGGATTCGGTCGGAAGCTCGACGGACTCGCCGACGCCCTTTCCGAGGAGCGCCTGACCGATCGCCGCCTGGTAGGAGACAATCCCTTTTTCGGGCGCTCCGTCCCATGCGCCGAGGATGGAGAACTTCTCCGTCGCTCCGGAGGCGAGATCGGAAAGCGTCACAACGGTGCCGATGGACACCTTGCTCGTGTCGGCATCCTCGAAGTTCGTGCCGCGGGCCATCGCCAGTTCGCGCTCCATCTCCGACTTCCGGCGCAGCAGCACACGCTGCTGTTCCTTCGCGCTCTTGAACTCGAAATTCTCGCGCAGGTCTCCGTAGGAGCGCGCGATGCTGATGTCCTTCGTGTTCTGCGGAATCTGGCGGTTGATGAGATCCTCGTATTCCTCGCGACGCCGTTCGAGGCTCGCCCAGGAAACGACCAGGCTCGCCGCCCGCGATTCGTCGCCGTCGCCGGAGATCATCGATTGAATCTCCGGATGGAGCTTGATAATGCGCGCCAGCAGCGAGCGCTTGTTCAGGTCGTCGAAGACGGTCGTCAGCTTCAGCTTCCGCACCGCATCGCGCACCACAACCGGCTCCGCGTCTCCGAGCAGATCGGCGAGCAGATTCCTGTCGTCCATTACGAGGTCGTGGAGCTTCGTGCCACGCGTGATGTCACTGAGCATGTCGTTCTCGAGCGCGACGATGATCGCGCTGAAAAGTTCCGGCCCGAAGAGCTCCTTGAAATCGGCGCCACGCTCGCGGCAGAGCCACCAGAGAATCTCCGGGGTCACCGTGCGCTCACGCAACCACTTGTCGAGCGCCGTGCCAAAATCATCGTGCGCGCCGTTCTGCTCGAAAAGCCGGGCGATTTCCTGAACGAGGCGCGGCGTCGCCTTCAGCGCGAGCACCTGCGCACGATCCTTCCAACGATCCTCGAATGCCGTGGGAAAATGCGAAAGAACGCGGCGGTGCTTCGCCGCAGGCAGCGCGGCAAACAATTCCGGCAACCGGGTCTGCTCGGAGCGCAGAATGTCGGCGACCGTGGGCGCGCCCTCGCCCGGTTGCAGAGCTTCGTGACGCTGGCAGATCTCGTCACGGGCCAGCAGCATCTCGACCGCCTGCACCGCGTGAAGTTTCTGCCCCTTCTTGGCGGCATCCTCGATGCTCGCCGCGAGCGTTTTCATCTCCTCGACCTCCTTCGCGAAGTCGTCGAGCGCCTTCACGATCGAGTCGAGAGCCTGCACCTGGTCCTTGGGATGCCGCGCACCGTGGAAGTTCTCGATCAGCTTCGCTCCCGCGTTCACCGGTTGATCGTGCAGCTCGACCGGCTGCCCCTTCTTGCTAGGCAGGTGCACGAGAGGATCGTTCTTCAGCTTCTTCTTCGCGGAGTCCCAGAATTTCTTGAATCCCGCCGCGTCCAGCACGTGCGGCACGAACACCGCCGTGAGCTGATCGACGGTCGCTTTTCCACCATGATCCCGCAGCACATCACGCACGACCCCCGCGGGATCATCGGCAATGCGCGCCTTCAAGCCCTCCGGATCCGACGCCGCCTGTGCGCGGACATGAGTCGCGGGAATGACGGTGAGCGTCTCGGCCGCATACTCGAGCTGCATCGGATGCCCCTTCTTGGTCCCGAAATCGATGAAGACCTGACCCGTCAGCAAATTCCACTCGGCGATCCGCCCGAATCCCCAGCTCTTGTGCTGGCAATAGGTCCCGGGCTCCAGCCGCCCCAGTTTCTCCGCCAGCTCCGGCGAAAGCTTTCCCGCTTCAACGACTTTCTGCAGTTCCTCGTTCATGAAAGCCTTCCAACTTAAGGAGCCCCAAAATGATGGCGAGGAAATATTCGCCGCAGCTTGCGCGTCGACACGTCTGTCGCGCGGCGCACCTCAATCCCGGAAGACCACCGTCTTCGCGCCGTGCAGGATCACGCGGTCCTCGATGTGGTAGCGCACGCCTCGCGCAAGCGCGAGCCGCTCGCAATCGCGCCCTAGCCGGCGCAGGTCCGCCAGATCGTGGAAATGCTCCACGCGCACAACCTCCTGCTCGATGATCGGACCTGCATCGAGTTCCTCGGTCGCATAGTGGCAGGTCGCGCCAATCAACTTCACTCCCCGCTCGAACGCCTGCCGATACGGATCGGCCCCCGCAAACGCCGGCAGGAAAGAATGGTGAATGTTGATGACCTGGCCCCGAAATTGCTCGCAGAACCACATCGGCAAAATCTGCATGAAGCGCGCCATGATTACGCCATCCGCATCCCCGCACGCTGCGGCCACCTCGCGAAACGCCGCCTCGCGATTCTGCGGATCGAACGGCACGAACCGAAACGGAATGCCCTCCGCCTCGCAGATGGCCTCACAGGTGCGGTGGTTGGAAATCACCAACGGCACCTCCATCGCCAGCTCCCCAAATTTCCGGCGCCACAGGAGATCCGTCACACAGTGCGTTTCGCGGCTCGCGAGAATCACCATTCGCATCGGCCGGTCGATCCGACGCAACGTCCATTCGGCTCCGCAATCCGCCCCAAATTTCGCAAAATCCTCCTCGAGCCGCGCAAGATCGCCTGAGCCGGGCTCGGACTCGATCCGCAGCCGGAGGAAAAACCAGCCCGCCGCCGGATCACTGTAGCTATGCGCCTCCGCGAGATTCAGTCCCCGCGCCGCCACCAGCCCGGTCGCTTTCGCAACAAGGCCCACGGCGTCCGGGCAGCTCATCTTGAAAATCAATCCCGTCTGGCTCATTCGCGGTCCGGAATATCGGCCCCGCCCGACGGAGTCCAGCGAATGCCGGAGGCTCAAAACGTCGCGAGCAAATTTGCCGCCAGTTTATAGAAGTTCCATATGACAGGAAATTGCATTGACCATTGTATGCAAATTTTGGGAAGGACAGCTCGAGCGTGCCACCAGCGCACCGCCAAAACATCGCGAGATGACTTCTTTACAGAAGCTTCGACTTTCGGCTGTTCGCAAGCCGCGGTCTTCTCCGAAGAGCGCTGGGGACTCCTTTCCCGTTTCACGGCTACCTGCCTGCGGCATGCCGTGCGCCGTTTTCCGATTGTCCGGATGTCAGCAACATTCCGAACACCACCACCTATGAAAACGACCCGCACCCAAAGATACCGCCACACAGGCCTTGCCGCCTTGGTGGCACTAACCGCAGCATTCGGCAGCCACACCGCGTCCGCCGCAGACGTGAAGTGGATCCTATTTGACGGCGAGGGCCCGTTCACCACTGCGGACAATTGGGACACGGAAACCGTGCCCGGAGAGGAGGACACCGCAATCTTCGACCTTGGCGGGATCGCACAGATCGCGAACGGAGACGACCTGACGGTCAATTTTCTCACCGTCAGCTACGGTGGACTCCAATTTGAGGGTGGCAGCCTGACATCCGCCTCGACAAGTGGCGATGTCCGCATCGGTTCCGCGGGCAACCCCGCATCCTTGACCATGAATGGTGGCACCCTGTCTGTAAACAGCTCCCTGCGCATCGGAGACAACGGCACCGCAACCATCGATCTGACGGATGCTTCCCTCACACACGCGAGTGGCAGCGGTTATCTGAGTTTCGGGGGTGGCAGCTCAGGAAGCGCCACCGCAACCTTTTCCGGAAATTCCCAGGTGCATCACGTTGGCTGGTGGTTCCTCTTCGGCGATGGAAATGGAACTTCCGCGACCGTGACCTTCCAGGACAACACGGTAGTGACATCCAACGACTGGACCTTCTTCGGCAAGGGCGGCAAGGCGGACGTAACTTTCAAGGACAATGCATCGTTCACGAACAGCGGCGGCGCCACCATCATCGGTGAGGGAAATCCTGAGGAAGCTCCCGCGAAACTCACGCTCGCCGGGAAAGCCACCCTGGATCATCAAAGCGGCAACATGTTCCCGGTGGGACACAACGGTGGCGTCGGCACGCTGGAAATGAGCGGAGAGAGCATGGTTTCCGTTGCTGGCGAGGTCTACATCGGAAACGCCACCCGTAATGAGGGTGCCATTCTCAGTCACGGCACGGTCGACCTGTCGGGCGATGCCGAGTTCAAGACCGTTGGCAAAAAGTTTGTCATCTCCCGATTCAGCGGCACCGGAGACGTGACTGTTTCCGGAAATGCGATCCTGAATGCCGGAGACGACATCAGCGTCGGGGGCGTCAACGACGGCATTGTGGTCGGAGAAAACGGCACGGGAACCCTGACGATTTCGGACTCGGCGACCGTGAAAACCGCCTCCACCGATCACATCTTCATCGGCAGCAGCCCCAACTCGAATTCTGCGTTTATCGTCGCGGACGGCACGGTGAACCTCAATGGCGGCAGCCTGACCGCAACCGACGCCAACATCATCCTCGGACTGAACAACAACAACAACTCCGGAGGATCGACCAACAACATCGGTCGTCTCTATCTGAATGGTGGAACGGTCGCCGCGAACCTCTTCGTTAAGGGTGCTGGCTCCGCCGTCATTAAATTCAACGGCTCGACAGTGAAGGCAACCGCTTCGAGCGATGACTACTTCACGGGATTCGAGAGCGCCGACCTGGAAGTGCAGAGCGGCGGACTCAAGTTCGACACGAACGGAAACTCGGTGGGAATCACCCAGGACCTCAACGGCCCGGGCGGACTCACGAAGGTGGGAGCGGGCAGCCTCCATCTCGTGGGAACGAATGGATTCCTGGAGGCCGTGGAAGTCCTCGAAGGCAGCCTGGTCGTCGAGGGCGCGCTCGCCGGCACCCTCGCGCTGAACATCGCCAATGGCGCGGAACTCGAACTCGCGAACGCCACTTCCCTGAACGACGAAATCGTCCTGAGCCTGGCGAACGGTTCTTCGCTCATCCTCTCCTTCGCCGGCACCGAAACGATCGGAGCCCTGGCCATCGACGGCGAGTTCCTCGCCGTGCAGGAATACACGCTGGCTGACCTGGAGGCCATCAAGCCTGGGATGTTCAGCGGCAACGCGAACGCAGTCCTCAATGTGACCTCGGCCGTTCCGGAGCCGGGCGTCTTTGCCTTGCTCGGTCTCGGAGCCGCCTTCCTCGTCTGCCGCGGTCGTCGCCGCAGCTAAAGAATCAGGAAAGTCTGACTGCAAGGGGCGCCCGGACTCCGGGCGCCCCTTTTGTTTTCGCTCACAAGGCCGCCGCAGCCGCGATCGCCGGACGGAAACGGTGCCGAAAACAGGGCGCAGAGTCCTTCGCGTTTTTTACGGTCGCAATATTACTTCCCCCCACCCGTCTGGATCTTGCCTGGCGCGATTGGCCGTGCATGCTTGATGACACCATGGACGCCGCTCTTCTGGAACTCCTCTGCTGCCCCGAGACGCATCAACCGCTCCGGTTCGCGACCCCGGCTGAACTGGCGCGCCTGGACGTGGACGCAGCGCTCGTGCGGGAGGACGGCGCCGTTGCCTACCCCATTCACGATGGCATTCCGCTCCTGCTCGTGGATGAAGCCCTCAAACTGACGCCCTAGCGTCCCCTTCAAAGGCCGCCGCGGGACTGCGGCATTGCCGGACTTCCTCCCGAAAACCGGGACGTGGCGGCGCCGAAACCTTGACACCTGCACGTGGATATCTTGTCAATGGATGATGAATCCACGCCGCCTGGCCGTTGCATTTGCCCTTGCCGCGTTCCTTGCAACGCCTGATCTCGACGCGCGGGATCCGATCGCGGACAGCATCGCGGGGATCTATTCAGACGGCGGCTCTTCGATTCCGTATCGCCTGTATCGTCCCGCAGGATATGACGTGGCGGATTCCAGCCATCCTCTGATCGTCTTCCTCCATGGCAGCGGCGAGCGCGGGTCGAACAACACCTCGCAGGTCACAAACCACATCGGAAACCTCATCAACGCGACGGAGTCCGGAGCATTTGGAGCCTACCTCCTCGCTCCGCAGGCACCGTCGAATGGCTGGTGGTCGAATACGGGGAACCTGAATGACACCACGCCTCTGCGTCTCACGCTGCAGTTGATCGACCAGTTCGCAGCGGACAACAATGTGGACCGCTCCCGCATCTACATCACCGGCATTTCGATGGGGGGATTCGGTGTCTTCGATGCCATCGAATCGCGGCCGGACCTCTTCGCCGCAGGTGTATCGCTCTCCGGTGGCGGCCGTGTCACTGCGGGAGAGATCTATGCGACGGTCCCGATCTGGGCATTCCACGGCAGCGCCGATGGCAACGTCCCCGCGTCGTGGTCACGCGATGCGATCGCCGCCGCGATCAATGCCGGAGGCCTCGAGCAACGCTACACCGAGATCGCCGGCGGCGGTCACTCGGGTTGGAGCACGATTTACGATCCGAGGAACCGCTACCTCGCCGACATCGATTTCACCGGCGAATACCGCGCGGACTACCCGGCAGGTGGGTTCCAGAGCATCTATACCTGGATGTTCGCGCAAACAAATGCCGTTCCCGAGCCTCACACGTTTGCGCTGCTTGGCCTGGTCGGCATCGCGGTGCTCCTGCACCGCATGCGCCGCGCGCATTGACGCCGCCGCGTGCATCGGCCACAGTGCCGGTGTGCGCCTGACCACCGCCACCACACGAACCCGCCGCTAGACTCCACTCGGAGCCAGCCCTTCTCTTCGTGTCCTCCGCACCCTTCGTGGTAACCTCCGCATCCTCTTCATGACCGAACTCGAAACGATCCGCCACTCCACCGCCCACGTGCTCGCCACGGCGATTCTGCGCATCTGGCCCGAGGCCCAATTCGCCGCCGGCCCGCCCGTCGAGCAGGGCTTCTATTACGACGTCGAGCTGCCGCATCGCATCACGCCTGAGGATTTCCCGCGCATCGAGGAGGAGATGCAGAAGGAGATCAAGGCCAACCACAAGTTCGAGCGCATTGAGGTCAGCCGCGAGGAGGCCATCCAGCTCGCGAAGGAAGGCAAACTCGCCTCGCTCGGCGCGCGCCCCGAGGCCAGCAAGTTCAAGCTCGATATCGTCGAGCGCATCCCCGAGGGCGAGACGATCACACTCTACAAGAACGGCGACTTCACCGACCTCTGCGCCGGTCCGCACGTCTCGCACACGAGCCGCATCAAGGCCTTCAAGCTCACGCACGTCGCCAGCGCCTACTACAAGGGCGACGAAAACAATCCCCAGCTCCAGCGCATCTACGGCACCGCGTTCAAGAACAAGACGCAGATGGACGAATACTTCGCCATGCTCGAGGAGGCGAAGAAGCGCGACCACCGAAAAATCGGCCAGGAAATGGGCCTCTTCGCGATGGACCCCGACTACGTCGGTCCCGGCCTCCCGCTCTGGCTGCCCAAGGGCACGGTCATCGTCGAGGAACTGGAACGCCTCGCCAAGGAAACCGAATTCGCCGCCGGCTACGTCCGCGTCCGCACCCCGCATCTGGCGCGGGAGAAGATGTATAAGACGAGCGGGCACCTGCCGTATTACGAGGAGTCGATGTTCCCGGCGATGGAACTCCTTGAAACCGATCAAAAAGCTGCTGCGCTCATTTCCTTCCTCCAGCAAGGCACCTCAATCGAAGACTTCGCTGCGGAGAATAACGACCTCATTGATACTTATCGACGGGTTAAGGACGGCTTAACGGGTGATGAATCAGCAATGGAAAGCGCTAGGGCACTTCTTGCCGCACTGGATCCAGTCACTGCTAAGACCGCAGTTGAAATGGGGCTAGTTGCCTTAAGCGATCAGCTGGAGGCGAACGAGCGTCGAAAGGACGTTGTCAGCGACCGCTACTACCTCAAGGCCATGAACTGCCCGCACCACCACCGCATCTTTGCGGCGGAGCCGCGGAGCTATCGCGATTTGCCGCTGCGGCTTGCGGAATACGGCTGCTGCTACCGTTACGAGCAGTCGGGCGAGTTGTTCGGCCTCATGCGCGTGCGTTCGCTGAACATGAACGACGCGCACATCTACTGCACTGAGGAGCAGTTCGCCGAGGAGTTCCGCGCGGTGAACGAGATGTATCTGAAATATTTCCAGATCTTCGGTCTCGAGAAATATGTGATGCGCTTCTCCACGCACGATCCGGAGAAGCTCGGGCAGAAGTTCGTGAACGAGCCCGAGCTGTGGAAGAAGACCGAGGACATGGTGCGCCGCGTCCTCGTCGACTCGGGCATCAACTTCGTCGAAGTGCCGAACGAAGCCGCCTTCTACGGACCGAAGATCGACGTCCAGGTCTGGAGCGCGATCGGGCGCGAATTCACCATCGCCACGAACCAGGTGGACTTCGCCGTGCCGAAGCGCTTCGGCCTCACCTATCGCACGCGCGACAACACCGACGCCACGCCGCTGTGCATTCATCGCGCGCCGCTCGGCACGCACGAGCGCTTCATCGGATTCCTCATCGAGCACTACGCCGGCAACTTCCCGCTCTGGCTCGCGCCCGAGCAGGTGCGCGTGATCACGATCGGCACCGAGGAGCCCCTCGTCGAATACGCCAAGAACATCCACGCCGAGCTGCGCCGCCATCAGGTCCGCGCCGAACTCGACATCGGCACCGACAACATGAAGGGCAAGATCGCCGACGCCGAGAAGGCGAAGGTCCACACGATGCTCGTCATCGGCAACCGCGACCTCGAAGCCGGCAACGTCTCCGTGCGCCTGCACGGCAAGGGCAACGTCGGCGCCAAACCTCGCGACGCCGCCATCGCCGAAATCCTCGAGTCCATTCGCGAGCGCCGGGGATAGGATCGCGAGCCGTCCGTCTGCAACACGGGCGGCACGGGGTTCCGAATCCGACTAGTGCTGACCGTGCGGCATGGCGTCCTTCGTCCCGGGGATGGTGATGACGCCCTTTTGCCCGATGCGGGATAGAACGCCCGGGGTTCCTCTCGGAGATTCGGGATCAGCGGCAGTGTGAAGCCTGCCGTCGCCCAAGGAAGGCAAACACACCTCCGCCAAGCAGCAGCATGAGCGCGCAGAAGTCCGCCCAAAAAACGAAACACATGCGGGGTCCCAATAAACCGCTGTTTCCGCCGTCAATTACCTGGCGCGCCGCAAGGACGAGGACCCACGCGGCGTCCCGGGAATGTCAGTCATCCCGCGCTTAGGTCTTCGGCGCTTCGTGCAGACCGATCACCGCTCCCTGTGGATCCCGGATGACGGCGATGCGGCCGATTTCGCCGACCGGCATCGGCGCGACGATGGTCTCGCCGCCGAGTTCCTCCCCCTTCGCAACAGCGGCGTCGATATCCTCGACACTGACATAGTTCAGCCAATGCGTTGGAACGCCGGGTTCGCAAGGCTTCGTGACACCGCCGAACGGAACGCCACCGCGTTTGAACATCGTGTAATCCCCCTCGGGCAGTGCGAACGGTTCGGTCTCCCACCCGAACAGGCTCGTGTAATACGCGATCGCACCGGCGGGATCGCTGGTGACCAGCTCGTTCCATGTGATTTGTCCGGGCTGCACAGCCCCCTCGGAATCGGCTTTCTGGGATTCGCTCATGGCACCGTGATCGCTCCAAATTCCCGCAAATGCGAGTTGCAAATTCCGGTCCAGCCCGGTGCCCTTCGCCCGCCTCAGCGGGGAAACCACGGCACGAATGCGCTCGTGCTCCGGCGATACGCGCGGTAATCGTCTCCGCGCGAAGTTTCGAGGGCCGGCTCCGTCAGGGGAATGCCGCCCGCTCCCAGCAGGGCGTGGAGCATGATCACCGGTCCGCAGATGGCGATCCACCCGTGCGGCGTGCCGAGGGCGACGACAAAGAACGCCACCCACACGAGCCACTCGAAGAAGTAGTTCGGGTGCCGCGACCAGCGCCACAGGCCGGTCCGGCATACCCGGTCGCGATTCTCCGGTCGCGCGCGAAATCCCTGCAACTGCCGGTCCGCGATTGCCTCCCCGAGCAGCGCGATCAGCCACAGGCCTGCGCCGGCCCATTCGACCGGCAGGAGGCGGGGCACAGGATTCGAAGCCGCAAGCGCAAACGGCACGCACAGCACGGCCAGCAGCACCGCCTGCAGCTCGAAGTAGCCCAGAAACATCAACCAGGTATTTCGCGGAAATCGCCCGCGCAGGACGGCGTAACGGGCTCCCTCCCGCCCACGGCCCGGGCGCACCCACAGATGAATTCCAAGCCGCAGGCTCCAGATTGCGACCATTGCCGCGAGCAAGGAACGCCGGGCCGGCGCGCCTGTGCCGATCGCGAAGAAAATCGCCGCGACAATCGTGAATCCGAACGCCCACGCGACGTCGGCGATCCCGGCATTGTTCATCCGTCGCGCGATGACCCACGCGGCAAACATGAGCGTCATCGAAACGATGAGCGCGACCGTCAGCAGAAACCAGACATCGTCGCTCATCACACCCCGCCGCAATCGCCCCGGGCTACTCGCCGATGATCTTTACGAGGACGCGCTTCTTCCGCATCCCGTCGAACTCGGCGTAAAAAATCTGCTCCCACGGTCCGAAGTCGAGCACGCCATTGGTGACCGCCACCACGACCTCGCGGCCCATGATTGTGCGCTTGAGATGCGCGTCCGCGTTATCCTCGCCTGTGCGGTTGTGCAGATACTGGCTGTGCGGCCTCTCGGGCGCGAGTTCCTCGAGCCATTTCTCGAAATCCGCGTGAAGCCCGCGCTCGTCGTCATTGATGAAAACGCTCGCCGAGATGTGCATCGCATTCACGAGGCACAATCCCTCGCGGATGCCGCTCTCGGCCACGCAATGCTCGACCGTCGGGGTGATGTTCAAATACGCGCGACGCTGCGGAACCTCGAACCAGAGCTCTTTGCGAAAGGATTTCATCGGTGTTTGACGATCGTCCGCCTTCCGCGTCCCGGCTAGTCGGCCTGCACGCCAAGCTCCTGGAGGATGCGCTGAAGGTCGTCGTTGCCGTAGTATTCGATCGTGATGTTCCCCTGCTTCTCGCCGTGGTGAATGACCACGCGGGTCGCCAGCTTGTGCTGGAGGAGATTCTGCAGGTGAAGGATGGCCGGCGGCGCTCCCTGCTCGGCCTTTTTCTTCCGGCCTGAGGAAGCCGGCTGCTGCCCCGACGTCTTCGCGATGTGCTCGGCGGCAAGCTTCTCGGCAGCCCGCACCGATGCCGACTGGCGGATGATGATGTCCGCAAGGAGCCGCTGCTCCTCCTGCGATTTCAGCGAAAGGAGCACCTTCGCATGCCCGACGGAAATCAGGCTCTTGCGGACCATTGCCTGAACGTCGGGATCGAGATCGAGCAGCCGCATGGAATTGGCCACCGAGGCGCGGCTCTTGCCCACGCGCTTGGAAATCTCCTCCTGCTTGAGGCCGAACTCCCGCGACAGGCGTGCGTAAGCGGTCGCTTCTTCGATCGGGTTGAGATCCTCACGCTGAAGGTTCTCGATGAGCGCGAGCTCCAAAACCTCCTGGTCGCTCGCCTTGCGCACGATCACCGGCGCCTCCACGAGCCCGACGACCTGCGACGCACGCCAGCGGCGCTCGCCGGCGATCAGCTCGTATTTGCCGGCAGTCTTGCGGACGATGAGCGGCTGGATGATACCGCGCTCGCGGATCGATTCCACGAGATCGCTCAACTGATCTTCACGAAATTCCTGACGCGGTTGCAGCGGGCTCGGTTCGATATCCGACAACGGCACCATCTGCACGCGCTCGCCATCGGCCTCCGCCGGAACCGGCGCGGCGACGCGAGTGTTGATGAGGGCTCCAAGCCCTTTCCCGAGCGCGGGTTTTGCCATGGTCGGACGAGCGTAGGGACCTCGCCCGCGCAAATCAACTTGATCGTCGCGCGAATCGCGGCGCCAATTTGGGAAGATGTCTCCGCCCTTCGAAAACCTCCTCCTCTGGGATCGCGCGGATGCGGAAAACGGCGCCGTTCACATGGCTCTCGATGAAGGCATGCTGCGCCTTGCGGAGACCCCCGCGCTGCGGATCTATCGCTGGCGTGAATCCGAGGTGACATTTGGTTATCCCATGCGCTGGAGCGAGGTGGAATCCTTCGCAGCCGGACGCCCTGCGACCCGTCGATGCACCGGCGGGGGCCTTGTCGAACACGGCGCGGATGTGACCGTCGCGCTCTCGGTGCCAGCGACACATCCGTTTGCGCACATTGCGCCCGTCGAGGCGTATCGAACGATTCACGAAGCCTTGAGGAACGCACTCGACGATCCGGAAATCTCCCTCGCACCCTGCGGAAATCCGACGTCGGCCTGCTTCGCGGCGCCCTCGCCGCACGACCTCGTGTCCGGATCGCGCAAGATCGCCGGCGGAGCCCTTCGGCGCTCGCGGGAAGGCCTGCTCTATCAGGGCAGCGTGCAGCATCATTCGACTCCCGCGGATTTTTCCGACCACCTGGCACATGCGCTCGGACGTCATGTCACCCTCTGGCACGCTCCCGCGGAAGTGGACTTCCTCTGCGAGCACCTCATCCGCGATCGCTACGGACGAACGGAGTGGAACCGCCGGCGCTAGCGACCGCGGGATTTCGCACGGCGGAAGCGGCTTCGCCGCTCCTCCGTGCGGTCGCCTTCGTCGGAACTTTCCACAGGTGACACCTCGGGTGTTGGGACTGGATTCACCGGTTGGATATCCGATACCGGGCGCCGCTTTGGACGAATCGGCGAAATCTGGGGCGGCTTTATCTTCGCAAACGTTGGCAGCCGGTATCCGAGCCGGGTGAGAAGGGCATCCGCGAGGAAGACGCAAAGCATCAGGACAAGCAATGGCGGACGCAGATCCCGAAATTCCTGCCGGCGCGGCGCCTTCCAGATTTCTCCGAGTTCCACGCGGTCGACTCCCCCACTTGCCGTCGAGACCGCTTGAAGCTCACGCACCCGCTCGGCATCGAATTGCCATTCCGGATGGATTCCGCCACTGACCGGCCCAAACGGAATCACGAACTTTCCGGCCTGCACGGCACCCCGGAGCCATTTGCCGGACTCGAGCGGAATCGATGCCCGATACCGCCCGGGTGAAAGCCGCTCCCACGTGACTTCGCGCCCTTCTCCGGAAGCTCCATCCGCCACCGTGATGCGAGGCGCTTCCGCAGCGAATCGCTCGCCCCAGGAATCATCGAAGAGCAACTGCAAGTCGAGTTGCTCGCCGTCGATGCGGGTAAGGAGACCGATTCCAGGAGGCAAATCCTCGCCGCCGAGCCAGCGTGCGAGCGTCTGGACGAAATCCCCGTATTGGCCCCATGCCCTGACCTTTTCGGAAAAAGGCCCGCCGAGCGGAAAGGAAACTGCGGCCGCGCGACCCGCCCCGCGCTGCCAGAACGCCACCAATGGCGCCGCGTATTCGTCCGCGGAATACGCCGCCGCCGTCGCGTCGGGCTTGAGGTAGCTCAGGTTGTAGCCATCCACAGAAGGAAGCCACTCCATCGGCCGCGCCGCAATCTCGAGCCATCCCGCGGAGGGCTCCACCCGGGTGGCTTCCTCGATGAACGCGGACCGTGCAACCGCCACGGTCTCCTGCTCGAACAGCGCCGGCAGCGTCGCGGCATCGGCATTGAAGAAGATGCGCCCACCACCGCGCATCGCGACGTCCTCGAGAAATGCCGCATCACTGTCCGAGGAGCTTCCGAGCGCGATCACACTCACCGTCGCACCCGCGCCGATCATCTGTGCGAGCAGCTTCTTGTATTGTCCGGGCTCCTCCGCGTCCGCGGCATCCGCAAAGAGAATCATATGCCGCTGGCCGGCCTGCGCCGTCTGGAGCTGCTCCCACCCGGCTTCCATTCCCGTATGGACAAAGATTCCCCCGCCACCACTCGTGATCCTGCGCACGGCATCGACGATTTGTCCGCGGTTCGCTCCCAGCGAAGTCAACGGAACAATGATGTGCGGTTCGCTGTCCACAGCCAGCACGGTAACCGCGTCGTTTGGTCCAAGGAGTTCGATCGCGCGGGCGGCGCCTTCGTTCGCGAGGTCCATTTTCGTCGCCCCTCCACCGACGGTTGCCCCCATGCTTCCCGATCGATCCATCACGATCGCCATCGCCACAGCCAGCTTGCGGTGCTCCATGCGGAGCTCCATCGACACCGGCAGCAGATCGTCGATCGGAGAACCGAACCAGCCGCCGGATCCAAAGCTGAACTTCCCGCCAATCATCCACAACCCGCCTCCCTGGACGCGGACGAAAAAGTCGAGCGCCGAGACGAAATCCGAGGGCATTTCGAATGCGGGCACGTTGTTCAAAATGACGACCTTCGCCCCCGAGAGACGGCCAACGTCCACAGTCGACGGCTCTGCGATCACCTCCACATCGACACCCTGCGCCCTCAACGCCTTCGCGACAGGATCGTCCGTATAGTTCGTTACGAGCACGATGCGCGGTCCGCCTTGAATCTCGATCCAGGCATTCGCGGCGTCATTGCCGCTTCGGGCGTCCGCATCCGCCTTCAGCCGCACTTCGTATCGATGCGAGCCTCCCTCGCGGATACGATCCGTAAACCGGACCTGACCGCGACCGTTCCGGATGGTCACCTCACCCGTCGCAATCCTCGCGCCGTTTCTCGCAATCTCGAGCGGGACGGTCTCGTCCGTCGCGCCCACGGCTTCGACCTCGATGAGGAACGGCTCTCCCGGCTGAACACGGGCCGGCAACCGCAGCGCTGCAATTCCAAAGTCCCGGACGTCCGGCGGCGAAACCAGGCGGTAGTCCATCGGCACGCCCTGCCTCGCGAGACGTTCGGCGAGGTCGTCCAGAGGCTCTGTGGAAAAACCATCCGTCACCACGAGCAGACGCGATGCGCGATCCGGACTCATGCGCGAGAGAGCATGTGCCGCGGCGAGCGCTGTGCGGGTGCGCTGGGGACTCCCGGAATAGGCACCGGTCCCCTCGTCCCGGACCACCGCGACATCCGAGTAATCCACAAAAAACAGGCGGTCGTGCCGTGATTTCGTTCGCGCCAGCAGCGTTTCGATCTCCTCCAACCGTTCCGCCATCGCGTCGGCGGCGGATGCGGAGCGATCCACGAGCACCCACACATCGAGCCCCTCCCCCAGTCGCCTCCATTGCGGCTGCACGAGGATCAGCAACAGCAGCAACAGCGTCGCGACCCGAAGTGGCCGCCACAGCTCAAGCGCGCGCCAGCGCCATCCGGCGAAGAAAAACACCGGCAGCAAAATCAGCCATTCGGGGGACAGGATACGCATCGGCTACGTGGATCGGCGTCCGGTAAAGGCCCAGCTTGCGATGCAGACGGCCCCGAGCAGCAGTGCCCACACCGGCGTGAGCAGATCCTCGCGACTGTTTCGCTCGAGGACATCGCGTTCGATCCCGTGTGTCGTGTCGCTCTGTGTCGCACTGCGAAAATCCGCCTCCCTCGCATCCGCGAAATGCGCAGCGCCGGCGAGAAGTGGCTCACCATTTCGGGAGATCTCGAAAAATCCCGGCTCCGCGGACGCTCGAACCACGCCGCCCGCAATGTGCGCGCCACTCGCGCTCAGCGATCCGGCAACGACGGTCGGCGGTATGGGGAGCGTCTGATTCGTCTCGAGATTTCGCCGCTCGAACGCGGCTTTTCCCTCGCGCACCGATTCGGCAAATCGGCTCAGCAAAACGACGAACGCCGGAAGGCGGTCCGCGTTCGATTGTGCGAGATCGAAATTCACCACAAGCAGGCGGGAGTCGCCCTTTCGCCGGAGCAGAATGAGGGGACGCGTTCCCTGCCAGAGAAGCACCTCGTCCGATGGCTCCGCCTCAATGCCCGCCGCCTCGCGCGCGATCAGCCCCTGCCATTCCAGCCGCTCAACGAGTGGATGATTCTCCGCGACGATCGCTCCATCGAGATAACGACCCGACTCTCCTGCATCGCCGACAACCACCACGGCATTGCCCGCAAACTCCAGCGGGTCCGTCGGAGGCCGCGCTGCGAACTCGATGTCAGCAGACTTTCCGCTCTCAGGCATCGTATCCGGAATGCTCTCTGCAATCCGCTCGAAGAACGGTCGAATATCCCCGTCCGTCGGCAGGGAGAGCGCGAGCGGTTTGCGCTGCTCGCGAACAATGGGAAGACGGTCGTCGAGGGAAAACTCGTCCGCTTCGAGAACGATCTCGAAACGGTCGGCCGGGAGCCGTCCGCCCAGGCTGACGACCTCGCCCGGTCCGAGCGAAATCGTCCGCGGTTCGTCCTGCGCGCCGTCGACAGCCACGGACCATTTCCTGGCCTGTGGAGTGTCGCCATGATTTCGAACCAGCGCAGTCCAATGGTCCCCATCCACCCGGACTCCCACAAAGCCACAATTCTGGATCGGTCTTCCGACGGCGATGGTTCCCAGGCCGGGAGGTGCGCTCGTGGAACCATCCGTGACGAAAATCGCAACCCCTCCCCTGCCGGCGAGACTCCGGGCGAGGGCAAGAGCGCTGCGCACATCATGAGTTCCAAGGTTCGGCTCCCACTCGGCTGCACGGGCGATGAGATCGTCCAGACGATCGCCCGCATGGAGCGTCGGCCGTGAGCGGTCCGACTCGACAAGGATCCACTCGGTCCGCGCAGCCGCGGAGCCGATGGTGGGAAGCCTCCTGCGCAACGCGTCGACCATCTCCTCACGGAAGGCGCGCATCGACACGGAGCTGTCCAGGACCACGACAACCGTCTGTGACGAATCCTTCCGAAGCCACTGCGGTTGCACGAGAAGCCATGCGATGAGCAGCACGGCGAGCAACTGCAGCCAGAGCGGAATGGAATTTCTCAGTCGCTCGATCCGGCGCCCCTGCGCGCTGACGGGTGCAAGATTATCGAGCAGGAACAGCGTGCTCGTGTGCACCCGCCGCGACTCGCGCTGGAGAAAATGGATCGCCAGCACCGCAGGCACTCCGAGGAGTGCCAGGAATCCGGCAGGGTTCGCGAAGTAAATGTCCATCAGTCGCACCACTCCACTGCGCCCTCGGAAACCGCCTCGGCCGCCAGGACCTCGCCTAAATCGAGCTCCGCGGCGATCCGGGCCAGCGCGACCCCGTGCCGCCGCGCATGCTCCCTCCACAACCGAAAATGCCGTGTGTAGGCGTCGCGATAGCGCGCCACGACATCATCGCCGACGTGCTGGGAACGCACTCCCCCTGTCTCGCAATCCACGAACTCGATGTTTCCCGACCAATCCGGATCCGATTCATCACGACATTGCACGACCAGCAGGATTCCACGTCCCTTCGAAGCGCTCATCGTCGCGAGCACGGATTCCGGGGATCCGGGAAAAAGGAGATCGGAAATCCAGACCCGCAGAGATCCAGAGCGCCACGGTGTCAGGGCGGCGCCCGGAACTTCGTCCACCCGGTCCTCCGACTCCGGTGGCGCACCCCCGATGACCGCTGATTCCACCGCCCATGGCACACAGGTTCCGCCGCGCGTTACGAAACATCGCACCGACGCCCCGGACCTCAGCGCGCTCTCCAGCGCAAAGTAGAAGGTTTCGAGCGATCTGCGTCGCTTCGCCTCGTTGAGTGCCATCGATGCGGTTGCGTCGAGCACGAGATCCACGCGGGGACTTACCTCCTCGCGGTAAAGTTTCATCGTGTAATGGCCGGTGCGGGCATACGCCTGCCAGTCGATGTATCGGGGATCGTCACCGGGCAGATACTGACGGTGATCCTGGAAATCGATCGAGTTGCCGACACCCGCGCCCTGCCAGTTTCCTCCCGTTCCCCGCCATGTGCGGCTGCGAAAGGGAAGACGCATCCTGCCTGCCACGATGCGGGCGCTGGAGCGGATTCCGGCAATCTCCCGTTCGTCAGGCCATTTCATCGGCATTCAGCGATGCGTCCTCGAAAGCCCGGATCTTTTTCCATGACCTCAGCGTAAGAAACAGGGCCAAAAGCAGACACACCCCCGAGGAGAAAGTCACCGCGTGCCGGGCCGCTTTGATCTCCTCGGCATTCATCAAGTCCACAAAGTTGAACGCCAGCGCACATGGCGGAAGCACGGAGAAAAAGGAGATGACTCCCCAGTCGAGGGACTTGTCGAGCACTGCGACCATCCCCGCCAGAAAGATTCCCAATCCCACCGTAGCGATGAAAATGCCGAGCGCGTTCCGCGTGCGGGGAAAACACAATCGCAGCAATACCGCGCCGAAGAGGAACGTTCCCGCGAACGCCGTCATCCCAAGCTTCTGCTTCTCATCGTCGAGCAGCCCCTGACACGCCATGAGAATCGCAAATCCCAAAAGGAGCAGTGCCACATACGGCAACCCTGCCGGCCACCCCGCATAAAACAATCTCCCAGCAAACCGACCGATCACACCACGCCGGGCAAATGGTCGGTAAATGCTGGGATTCGACTGCAGCGGCTCGCAGATGGCTCCAGTGAGGACCGGCACACACGCCAATAGGCAGAATATGATGACCGTCTCTGAATACGGAAGCACCCATCGGGCGACCGTAGCGAGGAGAAGGAATCCCAGCCCGATCAGTCTCTTGGTCGCGGAATGATTCTCGGACGGCGGGGCGATCCGGCCGGCTCCGATCTGCAGCATGAGCAGAATCAGCAAAGCAAAGTAGATCGGCGCAAAAATTCCCCACGTTGTCCATTCCATGGCCATCCCCACCGCCCCGCCTCCTGCCGTCATTCCAAAAACCAATCCCGGGACGATCTGCAGCCCAAACAGCGCTCCAATGCCGAGAAGGATCCGCGCAATCTTGCTCTGAAAGGGCGAGATTCCAATCATCACCGCCGACAACACGGCCGCAGCGACGAAAAGCAGGACGATGGAACGGAGGTCGTCCGCGATATTCACGCCTCCCATGAAATAGCGCAGCACCACATAGGGGAGGATTGCGCAAACGAAGAGACCGGCCTGCGCGACAACGGCGAACCATTTCCCCCACGCGATCCGCCACGCGGAGAGCCGCGTCAGCAGGACGAGTTCCAGCGTGTCTCCCTTCATCTCGCTGCTTAACGCACCCAGTGCGGTGAAGGGCAGCACGAGCGTCAGCGGGATCGCGATCATGGCCCAAAAGAAAAACGCGAGCACCGAGGCCTCCGCCCCGCCTGAAGCGGCCAGCAGGCTGATCACGACATTTATGGTCATCAGCACCTGCAATGCGATGAAGGTGACGACGAAGACCCGGGTGCGCATCCCCTGCCGAAGCTCTTTCACGAGCATTGGACTGATCCAGTCGGCGAAGTCTTTCAGAGGCTGGGGTGTCGGTGGGGTCATGACTGAAGCCCGGTAAGAATTTCCACGAACGCATCCTCGAGCCGTCTGGAACTGCGATGAAAATCGACGACTGGAATGCCTGCATCGAGCATGCGACGGAGCTGGATCGACAACGTTTCCGGGTCGCCGGGATCGAACGAAAGCCGGGCGCCGTCCTTTCGGATTTCGATCAATTCAACCCCCGGGCTCAACTTCGCCCAATCGGCAAGCAGGGCGGGATCCCCGGCGACCTGGACATCCACGATCGCCGCGGACTTCGTGTCATGTTCGAGAAGCGTGTCCGCCGCTCCATAGTGAATGATTTTCCCGGCATCGATGAACAGCAGGGTGTCGCACATCTCACTCAACTCCGAGAGGATGTGCGAGCTGATGAAAATCGTCTTCCCCTCGCCCGCGAGCAGACGGACGAGATGCTTGAACTCGAGACGGGCCTTCGGATCCAGCCCCGCGGCCGGCTCGTCGAGGATCATCACCTCCGGATCGTGAAGCAGCGTGCGGCCGAGGCAAAGACGCTGCGCCATGCCCTTCGAAAGCTTGTCCATCATTCGATCGGCGATGGGTGCGAGATCGGTAAACTCCATCACCTCCGCGACGCGCTGTTCGCGCTCCTGTTTCCGAAACCCGAATGCCCGCGCGTAGAAATCGAGATACTCGTGCACGGTCACGCACCCGTAGGTCCCATAGGAGTCGGGCATCCAGCCGATGTGCCGGCGAACCTCGGTCGGATGATTCACCACATCATACCCGCAAATCCGGATGCGGCCCGCGGTTGGAATCTCGAGCGTCGCCATCATTCGCATCGTCGTCGTCTTGCCCGCCCCGTTCGCTCCGATGAACCCAACCACCTGCCCGCGCTGGATGTCGAACGACACCCCGCGGACGGCGTGGACGGAATCGAATCTCCGCTCGAGATTTCTTACGGAGACGACCGGCTCCGGAGGGAGCGGCGGGGGCTGTGAGGGGCCCGCGGATTCCAACGTATTCATGGCACCGACGCCCTCTTTGCCTCGCCGATATAGATGGCGGAATCGTTCCTCCAGCGAATCGAAGGCAGTGTTGGAAGGAAGTTTCCTTCCTCTGCGATGGCGTAGAAGGCACCTTCCCGGTTGTCCGCACTCTCGAGCGCGCGCTCGATGGCCGCGCCGGGTTGAACCGCCTTCGAAATCTCTGCGCGGATGTTCGCATCCGGCGCCGGCTCAAGCGTCACGCGGCTTCCCGCAATCACCTGCTCCCCCTTCCACTGGCGGCCTGCGGAATCGATGTAATAGAGCGTCGTCAACGGCGCCGAGATCGTGGAGAGGATCTCCGGAGCTGCACCACCCGCCGTCGCGTCGGTATTCACAACTTCGATCGATTCCCGGGTCGGCACGATCGTCTGAAGATACTGAGCCTGGATGGCCCGGCTCGTAAACCAATCGCCGGAATAGGTGTCGCCGGAGACTCTCAGCATCCGGGAATCATGCTCCCTGCCTCCAACCGTAATGGGGGCAAGCATCGCGTGCTCCGGAACTTGAAAATTTCGGGAGAGCAAGACCCCTGTTCGCGACGCCTGCTCCTGCATCAGGACAGCGCGCGGCTCGTCAGGGATGAGATACGTGAGAAGGACCCGTCCGCCGCTGCCGCCGAAGCCATCCTGCAGGATGATCACTCCGACGAGAATGACGCTGGCGGCGAGGGAAATCAGCGGAGTGGTCCAGAAAAGACGATGCCGGCGGCCGGCGCGCGCCAACCAGAGGATGTTCAGAGGTCCCACTGCGACGGCAAAGAGCGCCACGAACACGCTGAGCAGGGCGACATTCAAGCGAAGTTCCCCTGCCCGGAGAATGATTGGGGACATCGGTCGATAATTGAACGAGAGCAACTCGCCAAGACCGCGCGGAAGGTCGCTGATCGCCCGGGCAACTCTATCAACGGGCGGCGCCGTCGAATTCCATTGAAAAACGCGGGCGCTTCCCAGTCCGACCCGCCGGATGTTTCCGCCATCCTCCGGACGATACTCGACGGGAACGCGGTCCTGCCCATCCACGCAGAAAAACACGGTTCCGCCCTGCATCAACCAGTCCCTCATCGCCCTCCGCGGCCCTGGCGTGAGCGCGTCATATTCCGCCGGGGTGATCCAGAGGCAGTCGATGCCCGCCCACGCCCGCCAGTCGGCGCCGAGCGTCTCCACGTTCACCGCGGAACCGGCAAGCGAGACGTGCTTCTCCTTGTCGAAGTAGTCCCGAAGCGCAGCCCACGACGGCGTCGCCAGCACATGACTCATGGCAACAAAAACGGTCTGGCTGCTGGGTCCGATGACGCCCGAAATGCTGAACGATGGTTGCACCACGCCCCGACCGGAGACCGCACCCATCTGGGGTGTGCCCCCATTCTCGGACTGCGGCCGGGGAACAATCGGCACCAGCAGATCAAAGCGTGACCGCCCTCCATCCGGGACCGCCAGTCGTTGCGAAAACTGCTCGATGGTTCCTGTGGAATACTGCCGTCGCGTCGTGAGTGAAAAATCCCAGGTTCCATTCGAACCGGAGTGGTTCTCGATCGTCACCGCACATGGCAGAAAGCCGACGGGAGGTGTGACATCAAACGGACTGACAACGTCCACCCTCACACCGCTCACCGGATCCGTCTCGATCTGGATGCTGATTTCCGCACGAAGCAGCGGTGCACTCAACCATGCGACCGCCAGATGAACGAGCACCCGCCTCATCGCGCGGCAACCAACGTGGAAGGAAGGTCACGATCCTGCGCCGGGACCGATTCGAGGAGATCGCGGACGACCTGCGCGGGCGTGCGTCCTTCGATCTTCGCTCGATAGTCCAGGACAAGGCGGTGCTGGAGCACCGGCACGGCGACGGCGGCAACATCCTCGAAGCTTGCGTTCATGCGACCGCCAAGCAGGGCACGTGCTTTCGAGGTCGCCGCGAGCGCCAGCGCCGCACGGGGACTTGCGCCAAACCTCACGCCGTCGGACGCCGTTGAACGCCCGGGGTGTGTCGCGTCCACAAGCCGGGCGATATAGTTTGCGACGACCTCGGGAAGATGGATCCTGCGACTGACGGCGCACAATGCGAGCAATCCCTCGCGATCCAGAGTCGGGTCGACCTGCGGTTCCACGCCGATTTCGCGCTGCAGCACGATCCGCTGGAGCACATCGACCTCGTTGCGATGAACCTCGAGTTTGAAGAGGAACCGGTCGAGCTGGGCCTCGGGGAGTGGATAGGTTCCTTCGAGCTCGATCGGATTCTGCGTCGCGATGACAAAGAACGGATCGGGCAGCGCGTGGGATTCTCCCATCACAGTCACCCGCCGTTCCTGCATCGCCTCGAGCAATGCGGATTGAGTCTTCGGTGACGCCCGGTTGATTTCGTCGGCAAGCACGAGATTGGCGAAGAGCGGACCGGGCTGAAAGACGAACTGTCGCCTCCCCCCTTCCTCCTGCAGGATGGGATTTCCGGTGATGTCACCGGGAAGAAGGTCGGGAGTGAACTGCACCCGGCTCGCATCGAGTTGCAGCGCCCGGGACAACCCCTTTACGAGTTCCGTCTTTCCAAGTCCGGGCAGACCTTCGAGCAGGAGATGTCCCCGGGAAAGCAGACCAACGATCACGAGATCGATCAGTTCCTCCTGACCGAACAGCACCGTGTTCAATGCGGCGCGCAGCCGTTTCAGCGCGGCACTGGAGGAGTCGATCTCGGTTTCATTTGCGTATCCGGTCGGAGGGGAATCGGTCATTGAAAAAATTTCTGCAGAGTTTCGCGTTCGGCGGGCGTGAGAGAATTGCTCCAAACGGCGTCGCCACCTTCGCCCGTCGAGCCGACGGCCCCTGCGGCGACAGGACCGCGATATGCCGATTCATCCACCTCGTGCTCACCGGTGGCCAGCCCGGCCACCTCGCCAGGAAGAGCGCGACTGAGATCCCCGGTGCCAATTCCCTCGACCTCCGTGGAGCCGAGTTCCGTTCGCTCGGCATTCAAACTCAAGGGAACCGATCCCGGACCGCGAGAGATCCGGAAAAAAGGACCATCAGGATCCGCCATCGCAAATTCCCCCTCCCCCACGCAAACACCGACGCATGTCTGACACACGCCCGTTCCCTCCTTCAGCCGCCGCTGCATCGCCTCGAGCTGCTCGGGAGTCAGGGTGCGGAGATTCCGGGCATCCACACTTTTGAGATTCGCCAGCAGATCCTTGTCGAGCGGCAGGGTTCCCAACTCGAGCCCCTGAATGGCTTCGGCAAGCGCACGGTCGATGTTCTCGATCGCCGACGGGGACAACGTCTCGCCGAACTCCTGCAGTGCCGCGAGCGCTGACATGGCGGTCTGCATATCCCGTTGCAACGACTGGATGGACTGCGCCGTCTGCTCGCGAAGATGCGCGGCAGCCTCCAGGCCCTCGTGACCATACCACTCTTCCTGCGGACGGTTGATCAGCGCTTCGAGCTTGGCGCGCGTCTCCTCGAGCTTTTGCGAGTCGACGAGTTTCTCCTCCTCGAGGCGCTCAATCCATGTCTCGACCTGAGCAAGTGCCGGAGGAATCTCGACGCTGCCGGTGCTCGCAACCTGCGAGCCGAGAGGAATCCAGATCGCGGTCAGAATGAGCGCCACTCCGCCCGCCAACGGCCCGAAGATCCGCCGCCAGCGCCACGCGACGCCGTGGTCCACGGGACGTTCCGGCGGGTAGTCGCCCACCCCCGCTGCGGCGGCCGTGAGACGATTGTGCAGTTTCATTTGCACATCGAGCTGCACAAGTGCGTCCCGGCGGGAAAACCGATGGGATCTCGCCCGCCACAAAGCCGCCGCCCCGCAGATTACAAGCAGGGAGCCAAAAATTGCCCAGAGCGCCGGAGGCACGAAACCGGATCTTCGGAAGACAAGAACCGCGCAGGCAAAAGCCAGACAGACGAACAGCGCGGAGTTCAGAAATGCCGCGAGCCACCATGCGAAATTGTGAATTCGCGCAACCCTCCCGGCCTGCCGGTTCCAGTATGCCTGTCGCTGCGAATCCATGGGCTGGGCGAAACATGCGCGAGACCTAGCGCATCCGCAAGGATGCAAACAGCTAATCAACCGGCTCAGCAATCCTGTCTCCCCGGGCGAGTGCCTCCAGCGACACATCCAGCACCGGGTAGTCCTTCCATCCTCGGAAATCGAAATGCCACCACTCGAACGGATATGGCTCGAACCCGTGCCGTTCCATGACCTCCTGCAGCACCAGCATGTTTGCACGCTGTTCCGCGGTCATCGTCTTCGAGTCGCGATGAGCAGCCTCGGTGAAATCGTCGAACGCACTCGGCATTTCCAACTCGTTGCCCATTTTGTCCACAAGCGTCACATCGACGGCGGTGCCGCGCGTGTGGCGGCCGCGGTTCACCGCCGGATTCGAAACGTAACGCTCGTCACGGATCAGATCCCACATCTTCTGCTGCACGGAGAGGGGGCGGTATCCGTCGTAGATTTTCAATCCGAGTCCCTTTTCCGAGAGTTCCGCCTGCACGGCTGCGAGCGGCGCGATCAGGTCGCAATGCACCCAGGCCGCGGCGACCGGATAAAGAACCTCGCCGGTGAAGTTGTAACGCGTCGCGTAGCGGATCTCGGGAAGCAGCGGCGGTTGCACTGAAGACACCGGCTCGAGCCCGTGCTCAACCGGTTCCGCGCGACAAAGCGCGACCGCGGCAAACAGACACGCAACGATCCGCCTCATCGCGCCTGCGGATACCGCTTCACGAGCTCGGCGAGGATTTTTTTCGCGGTGCTCGAGCGATCCTCACGAAGGCGCACCGCGCTGTCCCTCGGGCTCCCCCAGCTCACGATCTCGATCGTCACGAAGCGCTCGGTGTGATCGGCTGCGCGCGGCTTGAAGAGAAGGATCGCATTCCGGCCGACGACATCCTCGGTGTAGTCGTCGACCTCGTAAAGTTCGCCGGTGGCGAGCACGCGGAAGATCGTTCCCGCCGGAAAGCGCGCCCAGTCCGCGGCCGCGCTCGAAATGGACCCGGTCTGGTAGCGCGTGCCTTTGGCCGTCGTCTCACCGGCACCGGCATAGGCCGAGACGTTCACCTTTTGATAAACGTCGCGCGACGGCGGTTCCACCGGCGGAGGAGTGGTGCCGCACGCGGCGAGAAGCAGGCAGAGAGCGGTCAATGAAACGTGGCGCACGGGGAGCTTTCCTAGAAAACCTCCGCCGTGGTGGCGAGTCATTTTGCGGGGTCGGCGACCACGGCCGTCGGCGCTAGAATGGCATCCGACATTCCGTGGAGGAGCTTCTTGTCCTGCGGACAAATCGTCGCCAGAGCCCCGGCGCACCTCACCTTTCCCTCTCCCGGGAAATAATACGGGCAGAGTCGCACGCGGCCCTTCATCGAAACCACGGTGTCTCCATCGAGCCACGGATGCTCGATGACACGCGCCTTGTGAAATTCCTGCAGGACATACGGCTGCCGCGGCCAGGCGTCGAGGGCCTCCTCGAGGGCGGTCTTCCATTCGCCATGCGGCACATCCTGCGCAACGACAACGCCACGCGATCCCCACGCCCGCTCGCTGAATCCGCTGACCTTCAAAATCAGTTCCCGGCGCTTCTGGCTGAACGCCGCGACCTCGTCCCAGCTCTGCACCTCGAGCCGCGGCAGCACCGCATGGGGCGGCAGCGGCTCGGGATTCACGAGCCACGAATACGGGATCACCTTGCGCAGAGCCGCAAGCGACTTCTCGCCCAATTCCCGGCGCCAGTAACCCTCGAGAGGACGCAGCCAAAAGAGCGCAAACCACAGCTTCTCCTCGAGCTGCGGCTTGAACGGCGGCGTCACGCGAATTCCGCCCGAACGGGCCTTTTCCATCAACTGCTCCGAGCACCGCACGTTCGCGAGATCGAAGAGTTCGAAAAACCGGTAAACCGTCTGCTGCCAGTCCTCGCGCGGAGCGTCGTCGAGCACCCGCACGGATCCGCCGAGTTGCCGCGCCAGCCATTCCATTTCCGGCCGGTAGGTCGCCGCTTCCTCGGAAACCACGATGTCTCCGCCGCGCACGACCGACGCAAACCCCTCGATCATGCCGTCGCCCCCGCCGAGAACGTCCTCACCCATCGCCGCGTATTCCCGGCCGAGCCAGCCCGTCAGTCCGATCCCACCCGGCACGCTGTCGATCTCCGCGATTGTGTAGCCCTCGTCGGTCAGCACGAGATCGGGCCGGATCACCGCCGGAATTTCGTCACGAAACGCACGCTCCCGCGAAATCTCCACGAGGTGCGCGGGCTTTCCGCGATCGAGCAGTTCGGCAATCCATCCGGGCTGCCGCCCCTCGTGGCTCAGGCGGTAAAGCTGGTTCGCTGCGCGGAGAAACTGGAGCAGCCTGTAGCCGAGCTGGTCGAGCTCTTTGGCAAACGCGGAGGTAACCGCAAACGCCCGCGGGGAAATTCGCCAGCCCTTCTCGTGAAACAATCCGCCCTCGGGCAGTGCATCCCGCACCTGCCGCGCGCGCGCGATCTCGTCGTCGATTCCCATCGTCCTCACATCAGCAGTTTCAGCGCGTGGCGCACGAGTGTTTCGGAGCTGCGGTCCTCCGTGGAGGCGAGACCGTCGAGCACGCGCTTGATGGCCTTGTGCGCCTCGACCTGTTTGTAGCCAAGGGAAATCAGAGCCAGCACCGCGTCGTGAACGGCGGCCTCCTCGGGCGTCGGGGCATTGCGCGCACTGGACGCCTCCCATTCCGCAGCCACACCGAGTTTGTCCTTGAGTTCGAGGACCACGCGCTCGGCCGTTTTCTTCCCCACCCCGCTGATCTTCGAAATCGCCGCGACATCCCCAGCCACGACGGAGGCCTTGAACATTTCGATGCTCATGCCGCTGAGGATCGCGAGCGCAAGCTTCGGACCGACGCCGGTCACATGATGAACGAGCAGCCGGTAGAGGTCGCGTTCGCCACGCGTCCAGAACCCGATGAGCAGGTGCTCGTCCTCGCGCACGACGAGCTGCGTGAGGATCTTTACACGGGAACCGGGAGGCGGCAGCCGTTCAAAACTCGAGAGCGGAATCAAAACCTGGTAGCCGACGCCGCCAACATTGACGACAATCTGATTCGGCAGGGCTTCCTCCAGCGAGCCTTCCAGGAACGTAATCATGCAACCGCACACGACTAGCAGACGCCCGCGAAAACACAAACCCGCCCGCGCCGCCCTCGCGGCCGCCCTTTCGATTCTCGCCGCCGGATGGGTGCATGCGCAGGAGACGCGCTGGTTCCTGCTTCCGGAGCCCGCCTTTATGCGGCCCGCGTTTCAGTTTCCGATCGAAGGGACCAGACAGACCGTCCTCACCCCGGCATTGATCAAAGGCGATCAGGCCACCGTCCTGACCCGCGATACGTTCGAGCGCCTTGGATTGAACCTGGACTCGATCCGGCGTGTCTCGCGTGCGTCGGCGTCCGCAGCACTGGCAGAACTCGAGCCGCAGTTTGTCCGCGACGAAAAGGGTGTGGTCGCGTTCGCGATTCTCCAGTCGCTGCGCCCCATCGCGGCCGCCGCGGTGCTCGCGCCGGACTTCACCGACAAGTTCAAGGACACGCTGGGGCCCGACCTGCTTGTGGCCATTCCCAACCGCTACCGCGTCTATGTCTACCCGGCCCTCGCGAGCCGGTTCGAGCGCACCGCGGACCACGTGCTTGCAGACTACAAGGTCTCCGCGTATCCGGTGAGCAAGGAGGTCTTCCGGGTCACCCCGGAGGGCCTGCAGGCTGTTGGAACGTTTGACGACCGCTGACGTCGCTCTTGCCTCCCGCGTTTTCCGCACCGAATCTGCCTGCGATGAAAATCGCCATCGTCGGCTCCGGATCGATCGGACTTTTCTACGGGGCAAAACTCGCCACCAGCGGGCAGGACGTTCATTTCCTGCTGCGCTCCGGACTCGACGAAGCGCGGCGCGACGGAATCCGCGTTTTCAGCGCGGAGGGCGATCTGCACCTCGATCCCGTGAACGCCCACCACTCCACCGCCACAATCGGTGCGTGCGATGTGGTGATCATTGCGTTGAAAACCACGCAGAACGCCGCGCTGTCATCCCTCATCCCACCGCTGCTCGGCCCGGACACCCTTCTGCTCACCTTGCAGAACGGCCTTGGCAGCGACGAGCAGCTCGCTGCGGCGTTCGGCGCGCAACGCGTGCTTGGCGCCCTTTGCTTCGTCTGCCTCACCCGCCGCACTCCCGCGCAGGTGAACTATCTCGGGCACGGAACCATCTCGATCGGAGAATTTGAACGTCGCCCGGCGCCCCGCACGCATGCGATCGCGGATGCCTTTCGCAACGCCGGGATCGAGACGCACGTCGTCGAGGACCTCGCTTCCGAACGCTGGAAGAAGCTGGTGTGGAACATTCCGTTCAACGGCCTTTCGGTGGCGGAGGGCGGCGTGCCCGTGGACCGGCTGCTCGCGGACCCGCGAACACAGGACGAAGTCCGCGCGCTGATGGAGGAAACCGTCGCGATCGCCACGGCACTTGGCCATGCCATCGATCCCGGACTGGTCGAGTTTCATCTCGAACGCACCTATCGAATGGGCGCCTATCAACCTTCGACAATGGTGGACTACCTTGCCGGAAGGGAGCTCGAGATCGATGCCATCTGGGGAGAACCGCTGCGCCGGGCCCGTGCCGCAGGCGTTCCCGCGCCGCACCTCGAAAGGCTCCACAAACGCCTGCTGGATCGCGCAAGCCGCCCCTCCACCGGCACCTGAAATTCCGGTCAATTTCTCGACCGAAAATTTCCACCGCAATCAACTTTCCATCTGATCCTGCATTTTGCCGGATTTCCCCTCCCGCTGCGACAGGTTGACACGCGCCATCTCTGATTCAAATAGTTCTGTCGTCCCCTGAAAACGACGTTCCCCATCGCAAAGCAGCTCGCCCTCCCGCGCCGCATGTATGCGGCGTTTCTCATCGCCATTACCTCGGTCGCGTTCCCCGGAAATGCGGGCGTTGTCGCATGGTTCAAAGCCGACGGCATCTCCGGAGTCGCCGACGGCGCTCCCGTCACCGTCTGGCCGGATGTCAGCGGGCGTGGCGGACACGCCCAGACCAGCACACCGCCGACACTGGCCGCGAATGCGATCAACGGTCGCGCGGCAGTGCGGTTCGACGGCGCCCAGAGCCAATACCTGTCCTTCCCGCGCCCCGTGCAGGACGATTTCACGATGTTCGTCGTATTTCGCAGCACCCAGGGCAGTGGCGGTAGCGGCGCTTTTTACGACGCTGCTGGCATCGTAAACGGCGAGGTCGGAGGCGTCACCAACGACTTCGGCACGGCCTTCAGCGAAAGCGGACGCGTGGTCGTAGGCACCGGCAACCCGGACACCTCCGTGCGCTCGGTGTCGGGACTCAATGACGGCCAGCCGCATGTCTTCGCGTTTCGCCGCGTGCGGGAATCCGGCACGATCGGTGTGTATGTGGACGACCTGCAGGGTGTCACCAACAGCGACGCCGGCAAGCAGGCGCTCACAGCCCCGTCAAAGCTGGTCATCGGCGCGCAGCAGACCCTCATCAACTTCTTCACCGGCGACATCGCGGAAATCATCATTTACGACGAGGCCCTGTCCGGTTCACAGCGTCAGTCAATCAGGAGCGCCCTCTATGGCAAATACGGGCTGGCCGGCGGAGCAGCGCCCTCCACTCCGACCGGGGTGACAACCTCGCAGTCGCTCGTGCAATGGGAGGAAACCGTCGGCGCAGCGAGTTACGAAGTCTCCCGCGCGACCTCGCCCGATGGTCCTTTTGAGGTTGTCGCGTCCGGCTTGAAAACGTCCAGCTGGGTCGATCCGGAGGTCGTCGCCGGCGGCACGTTCTACTACACCGTGAAGGCGACAAACGCCGTCGGCACCAGCCCGGCCTCCGAACCCGCCAAGGCCGTGATTCCGGTGCTGCCTGCCAACGGTCGCGTCATCATCAACGAGATTCACTACAATGGCCTCAACAACGCGGTTCGCAGCGATTTCATCGAACTCTACAACTACAAGTCCACCCCGACCGACCTGAGCGGCTGGAGGATTTCCAGTGCGATCGATTACACGTTCCCGCCCGGCACCGTGATTCCTCCCGGCGGCTACCTCGTCGTGGCGGAGGATCCTGCAAAGGTGCAGGCGCTCTGGGGCGTGGAGGCGCTCGGACCGTTCACCAGCGGCTCGCTCAGCTCCGACGGGGAAACCATCCGTCTGCGCGACACCACGAATGCCATTGTCAGTGAAGTAACCTATTCCTCGGGATTCCCGTGGCCGTGCGCGGCAAACGGGGAGGGAGCCTCCGCGGAACTCATCAATCCCACGCTGAATCCGACGCTCGGCAGTTCGTGGCGGGCGTCGACGTTCCCGGCGAGTTCCTCGGTCACCGAGAAGGCGTCTCCGGGATTCCAGAACCACCAATACGTGGAGAATCCACCGCCGAACGTGGAGACCGTCATCCACTCTCCGCGGCAGCCCACTTCCAGCGATCCAATCACCATCACCGCACGGATCACCGATACCGACGGCGTCGCCAGCGTCCAGCTGCACTACCAGATCCTGACCGCCGGGAACTACATCCCCGCGTATCTCCCGAATCCCACGATCAATGGCCAGATCGCCGAGACGCCGCTCCAGCCGAACCCCGCCTTCGAAGATCCCGCAAACTGGACGACGGTGGTGATGAACGACGCGGGCGTGGACGGGGATGTCGCGGCCGGCGACGGCTTCTTCACGGGGAAAATTCCGGCTCAGCCCAATCGCACGCTCGTGCGCTACCGCATCACCGCCACGGATTCGTCGGGTCAGTCGGTGCACGCGCCAATGCTCGATGACGAGTCGAAGAACTTCGCCTGCTTCGTCTACAACGGCGTGCCGGACTACCAGGGCATCCCCGCCTCCACGCTCGAGACACTCCCCGTCTATCACTTCATCACCCGCAAGCAGGACTACGACCACTGCGTCGCCTACACGTCGAACTACCGCATCAACAGTGGAGCATCGGGCTGGTCCTGGAAAAACTGGGAGGCCGCAATCGTGTTCGAGGGAACGGTCTACGACCACATTCGCTACCGCCTCCACGGCGGAAATGGCCGCTATTCACCATCGGGCGCTTCGCAGAATTTTTCGATCAAGCGCGCGTTCCGGTTCTTCTTCAACCCCGGGTATGACTTCCAGAATCGCGACAACGACGGGAATCTCTACCCGACCAAGTGGAACAGTCTCACCACCGAGAACCTCTGGGAAAACCGCGGAACCCTCACGTATTCCCTCAACGAGGTCGTGAATTTCCATCTGTGGAATGTCATTGGCGTGCCCGCTCCCAAGGCAAACTGGGGCCACTTCCGCACGATCATGCAGGCGGAGGAACAGCCCGACGCGTGGCATGGCGATTTCTGGGGATTGATGCTTCTCCACGAGGACTACGACCGCCGCTTTCTCGACTCCCACAACCTCGAAAAGGGCAACCTCTACAAGCTCACGCGCGACGCCACCGACGGGCCGTCCCAGCAGCGCTACCAGGCCCCGCTCGCGGTCACGAACGGGTCCGATCACGCGAACATTCGAAACAATCTCCGCGGTTCCAGCACTGCCGAGTTCATCAACTCCCACGTAAATCTCGAACGCTGGAGCTATTACCACGCGCTCTGTCAGGCCGTGCGGCATTACGACTACTGGCCCAGCGGCGACAACAACGCCGCCTACTATTTCGAGCCCGTCTACACCCCGCAAAACAACTACCGCGGCAAGCTGTGGGTGCTGCCGAACGACGTCGACGCCACGTGGGGACCCACGTGGAACAACGGCCACGACATCGTCTACAACTCCCTCTTCGACGCCAGCGGATCGCCCGGAGGAGACCCGTTCACCACCCCGTCCCTCTGGCCGGTCTATTTTAATGCGGTCCGCGAGGTTCGCGACCTTCTCTGGCAGCCGGACCAAATCAATCCGCTGATCGATGAGTTTGCCGCGGTGATCGCACCGTTCGTCGAGGCCGACGGCATCCGCTGGAAAGGCGCGCCTGCCGATGCGGGCAACTACAACAGCCTTACGGGCAGTCCCGGCTACACCTCGCTCGCAGCACTCGTGGCCGACATGAAGAAGTTCGCATGGCAGGGCGGCAACTGGCCCGGTGGTGCCATCCAGGCCGGGGGCACCGCCTCGTTCCTAGACACCCTCCAGCTCGGAGTTTCGAACAGTGAAGGTTCCACGAAGCCGCTCACTCCCACCCTGACCTACGTCGGTTCGGCGAATCACCCGGTGAACGATCTCAAGTTCCAGGCCAGCGCATTCTCCGATCCCCAGGGGGCAAACACGTTCGCCGCCGTGCAGTGGCGCATCGCCGAAGTCACCGATCCGAGTGCGCCGGCATACAACCCTGCGGACAAGCACAAGCTGGAGTGGATCTCCAGTTACGATTCCGGTCCGCTCCCGACGGTCGCCGCGCCGTTCAAATTCCCGGCATCGGCGTGCAAGCCGGGTCACGCTTATCGCGCCCGCGTCCGCTATCAGGACAACACCGGCCGCTGGAGCAACTGGTCGGCACCCGTGCAGTTCATCGCGGGAGCTGCGATTCCCGAAGGACTCACCACGGACCTTGTGATCACGGAATTCCTTTATGCGCCGCTGAATCCGACGCCCGCAGAGACAGCGGCGGGATTCTCCATCGCGCAGAATTTCGAATACATCGAACTTACGAACGTCGGCAACGAGACGCTCAACCTGTCGGGCGTGCGCTTCTCGAAGGGCATCGAATTCGTCTTCCCTGACGGCACGCAACTCGCCCCCAACGAACGGCTCATCGTCGCGTCGAATCCGGCCGGCTTCACCTTCCGCTTCGGCGGGGGCAAGACCGTCCTCGGCCCGTGGGATGGCAATCTCAACAACAGCGGCGAGCAGATCCTCCTCGAGACGAGCAACGGCATGCCGATCGTCGATTTCACTTACTCCGACGACCCGCCCTGGCCGCGCGAAGCCGATACAGATGGCTACAGCCTCGTTCTCATCAAGCCGCACACCCGACCCGATCCGAATCTTGCGTCCAACTGGCGCACCGGCGCGACGCCCGGTGGCTCCCCCGGCGAACCCGACGACGTAAACTTCGAGAATTGGGCGGAGATCCACTCGATCGTCACCGGGCCGGATGGCGACGACGACAACGACGGCATTCCGAACCGCCTTGAATACGCATTCCACACCGATCCGAAATCGCCGAACGCCTACAATCCGCCGGTGATTTCCGCACTCAACGTGGGAGGTCAGACCGCCGACTATCTCACGATCACCTTCGACCGCCTCGTGAACGCGCAGGACATCACCTATCGCGTCGAGACCTCCACCACGCTCTCCGACTGGCAGGCCACGCCGGTGCTCGTGGAGTCGGTCAACAATCGCGACGGCTCGGTGACCGAGACATGGCGGACTCCGCAACCGGTCAACGCAAGCGACCGCAGCTTCCTCCGCGCGCGGGTGCTGCCGTAGCAACCCTCGACGGCACAGCGGTTTCTATGACGTGATTGCGCTCCCCGGCCGGACGCGTTTCCTGCTACGATTCGGAAATGGCAACTCCAGGCTGGCAATTTGCGAGCGACAACGTTTCGGGCATCTGCCCGGAAGCGTGGGCCTCGCTGCAGGAAGCGAATCACGGTTGCGAGCCCTCCTACGGCGACGACCGGTGGACGGAACGCGCGTCGGACCAGCTTCGTGAACTCTTCGAGACGGACTGCGAGGTTTTCTTCGTCTTCAACGGCACCGCCGCAAACTCCCTTGCGCTCGCCTCCTGCTGCCAGAGCTATCACAGCATCCTGTGCCACGAACTCGCCCACGTGGAAACCGACGAGTGTGGTGCGCCGGAGTTTTTCTCGAACGGCACGAAGGTGCTGCTCCTGCCTGGCTCCGATGGACGCATTGACCCCTCGGGCATTTCACGGACCGTGAGTCGCAGGACGGACATCCATTTCCCGAAACCACGGGCGGTCAGCGTCACCCAGGCCACGGAAGTCGGCACCGTCTATTCGCCGGACGCGCTCGGTGAAATCGCGACCGCCGCCGCCGCCCACGATCTCACGCTGCACATGGACGGCGCGCGCTTTGCGAATGCCGTCGCCTCCCTCGGAGTCGCACCCAAGGACATCACGTGGAAGGCGGGAGTCGACGTGCTTTGTTTCGGGGGATCGAAGAACGGACTGCCGCTTGGCGAAGCCGTGGTGTTCTTCGATCACGAACTCGCGGCGGAATTCGAGTATCGATGCAAGCAGGCGGGCCAGCTCGCCTCGAAGATGCGGTTTCTCAGCGCGCCATGGGTGGGCATGCTCGAGAGCGGCGCATGGTTGCGGCACGCCGCACACGCAAACGCAATGGCCGCGCTCCTCGAAAAACGGATTTCCGCCCTGCCGGGCGTGGAGATTCTCTTCCCTCGCCAGGCCAACAGCGTGTTCGTGCGCATCCCACCCGCGGCGGTGACCGCGCTCCGCGAGAAAGGCTGGCGATTCTACACATTCATCGGCGCCGGAGGTTCCCGCCTCATGTGTTCGTGGGAAACGAGCGAGGACGATGTCGAGTCGTTCGCGGCCGACCTCGAGGCGGTGCTTGCCCGTCCGCCGATCGACCTTGCAGCGGCTCCCGGTTTTTGAAACGAACTGCGGGATGTCCGACCCGCGCGCCACAGTCGAGAAATTCGGAGCAAAGATCGCGATCGTTCTCGGCTCGGGGCTGAATGCCTTCGCCGACTCGCTCGAAATCGAGGAAACGATCCCCTACTCCGCAATCCCCGGTCTCCCCGTCTCGAGCGTGCCCGGACACGCGGGCGCGTTTTCGCTGACACGCATCAACGGATCTCCGCTTCTCGTCGCGCGCGGGCGCGTCCATCTCTACGAGGGATGGACGCCGGCGGAGGTCGCCGCGGGCGTGCGCTTGATGCACGGTGCCGGCATCCGGCGGCTCCTTCTCACAAACGCCGCGGGGACCTTGAATCCCGCCTTCCCTCCCGGCCAGTGGATGATGCTCTCCGATCACCTCAATCTCACCGGCACGTCACCGCTCATCGGAGGGCCGAACTTTGTCGATCTGACGAACGCCTACGCCCCCGCGCTGCGCTCCCTTTTCCGCGAGGCAGCCGGCACGGCAAACATCCCGCTGCACGAAGGCGTTTACGCCAGCCTGCCCGGTCCGCAATACGAGACCCCCGCCGAAATCCGCATGCTCCGGACTCTCGGCGCGGACGCCGTCGGCATGTCCACCGTCCTCGAAACCATCCAGGCCCGCGCGCTCGGTATGGAAGTGGCCGCCTTCTCGTGCCTCACGAACTGGGCTGCCGGGATTACCGGCGAATCCCTCAGCCATGACGAAGTCACCGAAACCGGCCGTTCGGCGGCCTCCCAGTTTGCCTCGATCCTGCGGATTGCACTCCCCGGACTGCTCGCCGGTTGAGCGTCCCCGCCGCCGAACAACGCCGGTCGCAATCTACTCGTCCAGATCCACGCGGAGCCGGATGAAATAGGAAGGCTCGTCCGGCGCATCGACCGTAAGATGCACGCGCTCACGCTCCTCGCCCACGTCCTCCTGCCACGCGACTGAGAATTCGACGGGCGCCCATTTCTCGAGATCGGTCGAGGTTTCGAGGGCGATCACCGCCGTGGTCGACTTTGCGCGTGTCAATTCCACCGCCAGCTTTCCGCCGGTGAAGGCGGTCACCCGCGGCGCTTCCTGTCCGGACGGCGTGAGCGGTTTCAACCCCAACGCATATTTCAGGAGGTTGCTCATCCCGTCGCCGGCCGGTTTGTCGTTGTGTCCGCGCTGGCCTTCTGGCGGCTTTTCGCCCTCCGGCAGCGAGTCCATCCACGCGTTGTAGGACGGGTCGGGTTCAGGAAGGATGATCTCCTGCGGGTTTCTCCCAAAGAGTTCCACGTCCGCGATCCGGGCGACGCCGTCCGCGCCGGGGTCGTCCACGACAATGCGTGCATACCGGGCGGTCACGAGCGGAAACTCGACGTCCGTGACGCTGTCCAGGTTGCCCGCCTGAGCGTCGATCGTCGACCACGTGTAGGCGTTCGCGCTCACCTGCAGCCGGTAGGCGCGGGTGTTGAGGCTGCGGTTCATCCCGGTGTCGCCCGCATGCCGGATGACGCAACGGTGGAGATTGTAAAGCCGGCCGAAATCAAACGTGATCGAGCGTTTTCCGGCGGCAGACGACGCCCACATCGTGTAGGCCGTGCCGTCGCCCGCAAGCGAGGGATTTGAGCCCGTGTCGCTCGACGTCACGGTCGTCTGTCCGGACATCACCACGTTGAACGGAAGATTGTTCGCCTCGTTGAACAGCGCGAAATAATGGTCGGCGCGGACGAACACGAGCTTGCCCGGATGCCGCGAGTTCAGCTCGTTGCAAAGATCGACGATGCGGTTCGGTTTCATCTCCCCCCACACGCTGACCTGCGTGGAGAGGAAGAGAGGCGACGTTCCGTTCCAGTTGTTGATCTGGGTGTTGAGCGCATCGCGAATGTTCGCGTAGTTCTGTGAATACGCCTCCACCAGCCGGTCGAAACGAAGTCGCCCATTCTCGATGCTCGGATTCACCATGGAGCGTCCGCTGAAGCGCTGCACGGTCGCGCCGTAGAGGTTGCGGACATTGCGCTCGTAGGAGGCTCGGTGCATCGGTGTCGCGTTGTCCCAAACCGTGAGCACACGCAGCCCGGCGCGTTGCATGTAGGTCTCGGTGAGACGGGCATAGCCATCCATCGCTGCCTCGCTTTCGAGATGCGTGCCGGAGGATGCGCCCGACTCATTCGCGGTGTTCACGGGCATGAGGTATCCCATGCCGGACGGGCCTGCGACGAAGCAGTCGTTCGGCGTGGCGGTCATGTAGTAGTAGTTCAAGAGCGCCGGACCGAGATCCACCATTCCGGGTGCGACCGTCCAGTTCATCGGGAATCTCCCGCGGCTGGAGGCGTTTTGATCCCAGATCTTGCGCATGGCACGCTGCATGTATTGGGCGTTGTCGCCGTCGCTGATGAAGATCGTGATGTAGATTTTGTTCTCGAGCGCGGGCTTCGGCGGAACCTTCGGGACGCGGATCCGGCGGTCCGTTCCGGCGTAAACGGAACCACTGATGTAGAAGTTCGCAGGAATGGTGCCGATGCCGAAACGGGTGGCGTTGACGATCCCTGAGCGCTCGGTCGTATACCAGCCGAGCCCGATCGCATCGCCGGGCGTCATGTCCGCAAGAAACTTTCGGAAAATATCCCGCTCCGTCGTGTTCCTCGAATCGAGCCACAACACCACGGCACCGACCGCCGCGGCGATGTCGCGGGTATGGTGCAGATCGCCATTATCCGCCGGGTCTGCGCTGACAAACAACCGCTTCGTGCACTCCGGCCACCACGTCTCGTAGAGATGATTGTAAATACCGGCGGCCGTCGTGTAAGGCAGCGTGGTCAGATCGACCACAACAGGCAGATTGATCCCGCGATTGAGGAGTTCCGCGCGAATGCCCGGCGTTACCGGCAGCGCGTTTCTCAGTCCGGCCACCGTGCCGGCGAGGTTCCGGTAATGAATGCTTTTCGACGGATCGTAGAGCACGAGCCCCGCGACCTGATTCGCGTATTTCGAGACGAGGTTGTAGCGATTCGCGCCCCCGTAGAGGATGCGTGAACTGAAGTTCACGGTCGACGTGTTCGCCCATGTGTAAGTGCCCTCGTCGGCTCCGGAATCCAGCAGATAGATCCGCGGCCGCGTTTTGTTGACCAGCCCCTGCAATGCGGAAAAGGTGATCTCCTCGTCCGGGTTCAGATCCTGGACAAGAATCGTGTCGAGTATGGAAAACGGCGTGGCAAACGTCGGCAGCGCCTGTCCCTGCGGCCACGAGACGCCGGAGGAGATGTTCGAAACCACCGGATAGGGCGTATAGAGGTTGGGCAGGCTTTCCGCAGCGGACGCCGGGAAAATTTGCACGGCGAGCACCACCACGGCCAGACGGACGCCGGACATCAAACGAGGGCAATTCATGAAACGGGGAGGTAATCCGTCCTCCGGAGGAGATGCGGTGTCGTGGTGCACATACACACAGCCATCTCCCGGCGGCACGGACGGTTGGGGGTCTGGAAAGCCAACCCCGCCGAAAAACGAAAGTTCCGTGCATTTTTGGCAAGTCCTTGCCTCCGCGCTTTATTGAAAGCGAAACGCACTTCCATCTCGCGCGCGCCGTCTGCTAGCCTCTACGGCTTTTCGAATGGAGGACGCCCCCGAGCCGAAGGACGACGAATTGGTCGCAAGGACCAAGGAAGGCGATGCCTCCGCGTTCGACGAGCTCGTCCGCCGCTACAGTCCCCGCGTTTACGGACTGATTTACAACATGACGTCGAACCACGAGGAGACGAACGACGTCATGCAGGATGTCTTCCTAAAGGCCTTCCGCTCGATCAAGGGCTTTCGCGGGGACTCCAGCTTCTACACGTGGATCCACACGATCGCCATGAACATGACGATCAACTTCCTCAAGAAGCGCAACCGCCGCCGCGGCATGAGCCTCGACGACGTGGATTCCCACATCGAAAACGATCCCGATTTCATCGAGGCCACGGCCACTTCGGACCCTCGTCGGGAGGCGAACCTCTCCGAACTTCAAAAAAGATTGAACGAGGCCATGCAGAAACTGTCTCACGACCATAGAGCCGTGGTGACGATGTTCGACATTCAAGGCATGCCCCACGCCGAGATCGCGAAGATCCTCGGCATTTCGGAGGGCACCGTGCGCTCCCGCCTGTTTTACGCCCATCGCCAGTTGCAAAATTACCTGGAAGAGTTTAGAGCACCCTGAACCGACATGAACGAGCCGAGTGAAATTCAGAAGCTGATCCGGTTGAAGCGTTACGAGCAGCCACCGGAGGGTTACTTCGACGATTTTCTCCTCGAGTTTCAGCGTCGGCAGCGCGCCGAGATGCTCAGGCGTCCGCTCTGGCAGATCGCATGGGATCGCGTAAATTTGTGGCTCGACGGCTTCCGGGTGCCGGCCATCGCCTACGCCAGCATTCTGGTCGCGGCGATCGGCGTCGGCGGCCTCATCGTGAGTTCGCAGAATGGCGCCTCCTCGCCTGCGATCGCCTCCGCTTCCACCGAAAACCAGACTCCGGCGGCAACCGTGGCCGCTCCCGTCACCGTGAACGGCCCCGTGGTCAACGTTTCGACCCTGCCGCCGAGTTACATTCTGGAGAAGCGGCCCGTGAGCTATGAGGCGCCGTTTAGTTTCTAGCGTGCCACATCCGCTTCGTGTGCTGTGCCTTCCCGCGGTGGTCGGCGCGGCAGTCGTCTCCGCCCTCGCGGAGGACGGGAATCTTGGCGAATCAATCACCTCCCGCGTCAGGGAACTCTTCGAGGCGAATCGTGACGCCGTCGTCAAAATCCAGTCCTCGGATCGCCACGGACGCATCGAAGGCACCGGGTTTTACACGGATCCCGCGGGCACGATCTTCACGCTGATCGGGGTGCTCGGCGACGGGAAGGAGATCTCGGTCATCCAGCCCGGCGGGCGAAAACTCGACGCCCGCGTTCTGGTCACCGATCCCCGCACCGGCATCGCGATCCTCAAAGTCGATGCGAACACGCCATTCATTCCGCTGGCCGACTCGAACAAGGTCGAAATCGCCACGCCCGTGATGACCATCGGCTATCCGATGGGCAAGGACGCCAGCCCCAGCTTCGGGCTCGTCGCAGGCATGGACAAGGAATACCTCTCCCGCTTTTTCCGCGTCACCCACATCCGCGCCAATGTCCCGGTGCAACGCGGACTCGGAGGCGCCCCCGCGCTCGACATGGAGGGCCGCGCCATCGGCGTGGTCTTTTCCGGCGTGGACGGCAATTCCGCCTGCTACCTCGTCCCGATCAATGCCGCCGAAAAGATCCACATGGACTTCGCCCGTTTTGGCGAACTCCGCCCCGGCCGCATCGGCGCAACGGTGGAACAATCCAATCGTGCGGAGGCACCCGGCGTGCGTCTTGCAGACATTGATCCCAACGGTCCCGCCGCAAAG
Source organism: uncultured Spartobacteria bacterium (assembly GCA_937901895.1). Classification (GTDB taxonomy): domain Bacteria; phylum Verrucomicrobiota; class Verrucomicrobiia; order Chthoniobacterales; family JAATET01; genus JAATET01. The sequence goes on from CALGTD010000183.1 coordinate 48,481, forward strand.
GCCGGTCTTCAGGAGGGCGACATTCTCATCCAGGTCGGCGATGTTCCGATCCGTGCTCCGGAGGACATCTTCGATGCATCGTTTTACCTCACGGCGGGCGATCCTGCGACCGTCAAGGTCCGGCGTAACGGCAACGACATGGACATCCAGATTCGACCTGAGCCCCACGCTGAAGGCGCGGTTCCTGTCGGGACGCCGGACGACACCTCGGTCGTTGGCAACATGCCGAGCTTCGAACTCGACCAGAAGTAGCCGTTTACTTCGACAGGCCTCCCATTTTTCGCAGCCTGTCGAATGCCGCCACGTCCAGCGGCATCACACTCAGGCGCGACTGGCGGACCAGCGCGATATCGGCCAGCGCCTTCTCGGCCTTGATTGCCGAAAGCGGCACCCGCGTCCGGAATGCCTCCACAGGCGCGAGATCCACGCACACCCATTCGCCCTCGGTCGCAGTGGGATCGGGATACGCCTCACGCGAAACCTTCGCGACACCGACCACCGCCTTCTCCTTTCCGCTGTGATAGAAAAGCACACTGTCGCCCTTGCGCATTCCACGCAGATTGATTCGCGCCTGAAAATTCCGCACCCCCGTCCATGCGGTGCCACCGTCCCGCACAAAATCCTCCCACGAGTAATCCTCGGGCTCCTGCTTCACCAGCCAATGCCGTTCGTTCGCCATTCGCGAAGAATGGCATCTCCACTCCGCGCCGAAAATCCCGGAATCCACCAACCCCAAAACATGCTTGGTAAACCGGCCTGTGTTTTGGAAATCTGACGCGCTTCCCGATGGCATTCCCACCGCAAACCGCGCTTACCCGCCTGCTCGAGGCTCATGCCGCCGGACGCCTTGCCCACGCCTATCTGCTCTCCGGACCTCGCGGCAGCGGCAAGGAAACGGTGCTGACCGGACTCGCCGCACGGATTCTCGAGGTCGAGCCGAACGAGCTCACCCGCCATCCCGATTTTCACGTCGCAGGCCCGGAGTCGAAGTCCCGGCGCATTCTCGTGGAACAGATCCGCCGCCTCGAACACGCGCTCCGCTCGAAACCGGTCGCCGGTTCGAAGAAGGTCGCCCTCATTCGCGAGGCCGACCGGCTCCAGCCCGAGGCGGCAAACGCCTTCCTCAAAACGCTCGAGGAGCCACCCGCCGGCTCCCACGTCCTGCTCACCACGTCATCCCCGGACGCGTTGCTTCAAACCATCCGGTCGCGGTGCCTCGTCGTCGCACTCCAGCCCGGCCCGCCTTCCGCGCCGGATGCCGTCGCCAATGCCCTCCTCGACGCGCTCGAGACCACTCTGACCCGACGACTGTCGCCCGCCGCCGCCGCCTTCTCGCTCTCACGGGCGTTCCTGGATCTCCTCGGCCGTGAGCGCGAACGCGTGCGCGAGGAGGGAATGGAGACGCTCAAGGCCGAGCAGGCCCACTACCGGCAGACCACCGACGGCTCCTGGCTCGAGGAACGCGAAGAGCAGATCAAGGCCCTCTCCGAAGCCATGGCCCTGCGGTGCCGCGCCGACCTTCTCCAGACTCTCGCAAACTGGTTTGCCGACGTGCTGCGTGTGCAGAATGGCGCCGCGCCGGTGCTCGACCGCCCCCTGATCCGGGAAACCGCCGCGTCCACACCTCCGGCCGTCGCACTCCGTCGCGTGGCGGCCCTCGAAGAAACGGCATCAAATCTTGATCGCGGCGTGCAGGAAGCACTTGCGGTCGAAACCGGTTTCCTCAAACTTTTCTCCATCTCCTGATGAAGCGCGTCGTAGTCAAACTGGGCACCGGAATCCTTGCGAAACCGGGCGGCCGCTCTCTGGACGCCTCCCAATTCCGACGCCTCGCCGGCGAGTTCGCCGATCTCATTTCCGCAGGCCACGAGATTGTCGTCGTGAGCAGCGGCGCCGTGGCCGCGGGTGTCCATGCGCTCGGACTCGACGAGCGCCCGACCGATCTTCCCGGCAAGCAGGCGTGCGCCTCCGTTGGACAGCCTCTGCTCGTGAGGGAGTTTGATCGCACGTTTTCCAGGCGCGGACTCCGCACCGCCCAGCTCCTGCTTACTCACGGCGACATCGACAGCCGCCACCGCCACGCCAATGCCCGCAACACACTCGAGCGCCTGTTGTCCGCGCGGAATGTGGTCCCGATCATCAACGAGAACGACTCGGTCGCCGTCGAGGAACTGAACTTCGGCGACAACGACCGCCTTTCCGCAGAGGTGGCGCTGCTCGCCGGTGCGGATCTTCTCGTCATCCTCACCAGTGCCGACGGGGTCCTCGCCGGCGACGGCAGGCGCATGCCCGTCATTCGCGACATCGACAAGGCCTTCGAATTCGTCCGCCCGGAAAAAGGCGCCTACTCCACCGGCGGCATGCGCACGAAACTCGCCGCGGTGAAGATCGCCGTGGGCGCCGGCATCGAGACGGTGATCGCCGACGGCCGAAAACCTCTTCGCATCCTCGGAGCCATCGAGCGCCAGGATGTCGGCACCCGATTTCCGGTTCCCCGCAAAACCTCCCGCAAGAAATGAGTCGATCCACCGCGCCATTCGTTTCGCCGCGACGCGTCCTCGCGCTCGCGCTGAACACCCTCACCGAGTTGTCGCGACTGAAGATCTTCTACTTCCTGCTCGTCTTCGCCCTCCTCATCATCGGCATCTCGTCCTTCAGCAGTCAGATCTCCGTCGACCAGAGCGAAAAACTCGAGCTGCAGATGCTGAAGGATGTCGCTCTCGGCGCGATGTCGATTTTCACCTCGCTCATCGCCATCCTTGCCACGGCGATGCTGCTGCCCAAGGACATCGAGGACCGCACGATTTTCACGATCCTTGCCAAGCCGGTGCCGCGCTTCGAATACGTCGCCGGCAAGCTCCTCGGCATTCTCATCCTTCTCGCGATCTCGACGCTTGTGATGTCGGGCCTCTTCCTCGCGATGCTGTGGTTCCGCGAGTCCTCCCTCCTCGCCGGGCTCGCATCCGTGCCGCTCGACGATCCGGAGACGCGGCAGGAGGTCGAGCAAATCGCAGCAAACATCCGTGCCGCTGCGTTCAACGACAATCTCCTTCCCGGCATCCTCGTCATTTACATCAAGGCCGCCGTTCTCGCGGCGATCACGCTTCTGGTCAGCACCTTTGCGAGTTCCGCGATCTTCACAATGATGATCTCGATCGCGATCTACTTCATCGGCCATCTCCAGGCCACCGCCCGCGAATACTGGCTCGAGAGCGCCGGCGGCACATGGTGGTCCGAAACGATCCTTGCACTGGTGGCTCTCATTTTCCCCGATCTTCAGGCGTTCAATCTCAATGACGAGGTCGTCGCCGGCGCCGCGATCTCCCTCGACCTGTTCCTGCGAACGGCGGGTCTGGGATGCGTCTACGTCGCCGTCTACTACGCCATCGCGAGCTTCCTCTTTTCCACCCGCGAACTATGAAACGGGCTGTCATCGCCGGGCTGGCCATCCTTGTGTTCGGCGGCGCACGCCTGCCATACGAGCACCATCTCGCCGAATTGCAAAATGCCGCCGGCTTCCGCACGACGAAGCTCGATCTTTCCCTGCGCGAGCAGCTCGGTCAGATGGGCTTCGTCGCCTCGCTCAGCGGCTTCCGCTCACTCATCGCCGCGTATTTATTCCTCGAGGCCTACGACGCGTGGACGACGCCTATCGGCGAGACCGGCCAGCAATGGAGTCGCATGGCCAACCTCCTTAGCACAATCACCACCCTCCAGCCGAAGTCCGAGACGTATTGGGACATGGCCGCGTGGCACATGGCCTACAATGCCTCCGTCGCCGCACTTGAGGACGAGACGCAGCCCAGCGAGCCACTCCGCAAACGCGCCCAGAAGCAGTATTGGGAACTCGGCAGGAAGTTCATCGAGGACGGCATCGCCAACAACCCCCGGAGCTCGAAACTCTACGCCACCCTTGCCCGCATCCTGGTCGACAAATTCGAAGACCACTGCGCCGCGGCCGACGCCTACGCGAAGGCCGCCGATTGCCCAGGGGCGCTTCCCTACCTTCGCCGCGCGGCCGCCTACGAACTCGCAAAATGCGAGGGTCGCGAGCGCGAGGCTTACCAGGCACTGCTCGATCTTTACAACCGCGGCGAATCCGAGCGGACGCCTTCCGTGATTGCCTCGATCAAACGTTTGGAGGACAAGCTTGGAATCCCTCCGGAACAGCGGATAAAAGAACCCGACGCCCAGTAACCTTTCTTCGATGCGCTTCGCAATCTTCGGCGACATTCACGCCAATCTCCAGGCCCTCGAGTCGGTCCTCACCGACGCGCGAGCCCAGGCCTGCACTCATTACGTCTGCATCGGGGACATCGTCGGCTACAACGCCAACCCCAGGGAGTGCCTCGGCATCATCCGCGACATGGGCTGCCCCGTCGTGAAGGGCAACCACGACGAGCAGGCATCCATGATCTCGGAGCGCGAGGAATTCAACCCCCTCGCCGAGGAGGCGATTCAGTGGACGCGCAAACAGCTCGACGAGGCGGACAAGCAATGGCTGCGCGAGCTGCGCCTGCAGCGGCAGGTGCGCGACTTCACGATCGTCCACGCCACCCTCGATACGCCGCACAAGTGGCACTACATCTTCAACCAGCTCGACGCCGCAGCGAGCTTCAGCTACCAGCACACCGCCCTCTGCTTCATCGGGCACACCCACTCGCCGAAGGCTTACATTCGTGACGGCAGCGTGCGCAGCATGCCGCTCGACATCCTTTCCCTCCAGCAGGGCAAGAAATACCTGATCAACGTCGGCAGCGTCGGCCAGCCCCGCGATGGCGACTGGCGCGCCGCCTACTGCATCTACGACACCACCACCAACGAGGTGGAACTCCGCCGCATCGAATACGATCTCGCCACTGCACAAAGCGCGATCCTCGCCGCCGGGCTGCCGCCCAAGCTTGCCGAACGGCTCGCCATCGGGCGCTAGGCGCCCGGCGCGCCCCGTCGAAAGTCGGAATGTCAAAAATCGAAAGTCATCCGAGCGGCCACGAGCCGCGACCTTCGACCCTCGACCTTCGGACCTCGGTCCCTCCCACGCTCCTTCTCATCAAGCCCGGTTCCCTTGGCGATGTCGTGCACGCGCTGCCCGTCGCCGCCGCATTGCACGACGCAATGCCCGGCACCAAGCTCGCCTGGGTTGTCGACCCCCGCTGGCAGCCGATCCTCGAGGGAAATCCCGCCATCTCCCGCTGCATCCCCTTTCCCCGCGAACAATTCCGGGGCGTCACCGGCACGGCGAAGGCCGTTGGCTGGTTCGCCGGTCTTCGCGACCTCCAGCCCTCCGTCGCCGTCGACCTCCAGTGCCTGCTTCGCAGCGCCCTCGTCGCAGCCTGTTCGAGGGCCGGACGCCGCATCGGTCTCAGCGACGCACGCGAAGGCGCCGCACGCTTCTACCACGCCACCGCGGCGGTGAACGATCGCATGCACGCCGTGGATCGCTACCTCGCGGTCCTCCCTCTCCTCGGTGTCGCGATTCCGGAGCACCCACGATTTGACATCGGCGCGGGCGACCCGATTCCCGGATTCGACACCACCGGCTTCGTGTTGCTCCACCCCTTCGCCCGCGGAGCCGGCAAGTCATTGAGCGCCGATCACGTCCGGCGAATGTGCGAAATGCTATCCCCGCGGCCAGTCGTGCTCGCCGGCGTCGGCAACGCCCCTTCGAATCTCCC
>CALGTD010000184.1 GCA_937901895.1 uncultured Spartobacteria bacterium
GAACCTCAGAACCTCCGCACAGCAGAACCTCCGCACAGCAGAACCTCCGCACAGCAGAACCTCCGCACCCCAGCACCACTCAACGAACTTCACCTCGATTTCACAGAGCGATCATCGGATTCCCATTCGTGACGGGCAGCGTGGGTGGCGATGAAAACGCAAATCACCCTGGCGCTTCTCGCGGCGCTCGGCGTTGCCAGCGCGTCGGAACGCGCGGATGGCCGACGGCCGGCGGGCGAGGTCACGCTGCCGTTGTCGGAGGTCCTCGAATGGATCAAGCCCAAGGCGGCTCCGCCGTCACTGCCTCCGATTCGTTCCGCGATCTCGGGAGCACGATGGAAGCTGCGACTCGGCGAGGATTCCCCGCGCGCCGAGGCGGAATACGAAGTCGAGCTGCTGACGGATGAGTGGGCGGTCGTGCCCCTTGTCGGGACGACGCTGGGATTGAGGGCATCGGAGGTCGCCGATGGAGCGATTGTCTCCCACGAAGGGATGCTGTCGCTGCTGGTGCGCGGTGCGGGACGGCGTGCGGTGAAGCTGGAGTTCGATGTTCCGGCGGCGGCGGTGAAGCCGGGAGGCGCGCCAATTGCGTTGAAACTTCCGCCGCTGGCCGGAGGAAGGGTGGAGATCGTCAGTCGACCCGATGGGGTTCGGCCGTCGGTCGTCGTCGCGGGCGAACCTTCCGACGCGGCGGCCATCCCTCCGGGCGGTGGGGAGCTGGTGGTTCGGATGATCTCCGACCGGCCGCCGGAACCCACGCCATGGGTCGGGGACGTGCAGGCACTGGTCCGGCAGGCGGGAGGGCGGCTCGATGTGGACTGCCGCGTCCTGCTGACCGGAGAATCCGGAGACGGACAGGAGGCGACGATCCTGCTGCCGCGGGAAGCCCTTGGGCTGGCAATCACCGGCGACGATCTCCCTGGAGGAGCCGTTTCCCGGGAGGAAACCGCGGCGACGCTGCGATGGGCGACGCCGGGAATTCTCACCCGCGAGGTTCGCATCCGATACGCGATTCCGCTTCCGACGGACGGAACGACGTGGACCATCCGGCTGCCCCGGCCCGACGGAAAGGCCGCCTTCCAGGCGGTGGTCGTTCCGGAGGCGGGCTGGATCGTGGGAGGTGCCGGGGGAAAAGCCCTCACCGAGCGGTCGCAATGGCCGGCCTTCGCGGTCGGCGCGGCGGACAACGACGCGGCATTCGCTTCCACGAAGCCGGAATTCGTCGTCGAGGCGAAGGCGTTGGCGCGGCTCGAGGTCGAGCCGGCGCGAATCGCCGCCGCGGTTTTCGAAACGCGCGTCGTGCCGGATGGAGCGACCCTTTCGACGGCGAAGTTCACGATCAAGCACCGTGGGGCGATGCGGTGGCGGTTTTCGCTCCCGGAGGGAACGGAGCTGCTGTCCTGTGAACTGGACGGCCGGCCGGTGAATCCGCTGGAGCCCGGCACGGGCATGCTGGAACTGCCGATCGGAAAGGGCGCCTCCGACGCCGGAACCGAACAGCAGTCGGAAGTGCGGATTTCCTTCACGGGCCGCCTCGAGCGGATTGCGCCGATCGAGGGACGGCTTGCGCTGGTGCTGCCGGTCACGCCGACCTTCATCGACGAGCTGGCGTGGAGCGTCCGGCTCCCGGACGGATACGAGGCCACCGCCTTCGATGGAAATGTCCAGCCGGTGCCGGCGAAGGGCGCGCTCGGATTCCGCAAGCAACTGGTCCGCGGAGAGGCCGCGGCTGTCGAGATCTACTACCGCAAAAATTCCCACTGACATGAAATCGCAACCCATCACCTTCCTGCGCATCCTGGCGATCGCGCTCATCTTCCTCTGCGCCGGGGCGGCGTGGCTCGTCCTTGGCTCCGCGATGCTTGTCCGGACGAACGACCGTGGCTCGGAACTTGGCGCCGCGGTGGACCGCGTCTGGGGCAGTCCGCTCACGCAAAAACATCCCGCGGCATGGTATCTGTCGCCCGCCGGAGAGCAGGGGCGGAAGTTCCTGCAACCTTCCGCCTCGTCGGTCGAGGTCGCGCTTGGCTTCGAGCCGAAGACGAAGGGCCTCCTCTGGCATCGCACGTATACGGTGCGGTTCCGCGGCGTCTACCAGATCGCGAATCCCACGCCGATTCCGCAGACGATCTATGTCCGGTTCGAGCTGCCCGCCGGCGGAAGTGAACTGGAGGCGGCGGCATTCGAGCTCGGCGAGGGGGGCGACGCCGTGAAGGCGGTCGCACCGGTGGATGGGGCGCTGACCCAGGCCGTCGTCGTTCCCGCCGGCGGTGCCGTGCCGTTGACCGTCACCTATCGCACGAGGGGGCGGGACTTCTGGACGTATTCCTTTGGCAATGCGGACCGGCTTCGCGACTTCCGGTTGAACCTCGCGACCGACTTCCGCGAGATCGACTTTCCCGCAGGCACCAGCTCGCCCTCGCAGCGCGAGGTCGTCGGGGACGGGTGGAGATTACAGTGGCAATACGACGATGTGATCGATCCGCGGGCCATCGGAATGGCGATGCCCAAGGTGCTGAACGCCGGCCCCATCGCTGCGCGGATGAGTTTCTTCGCGCCGGTGTCGCTCCTGTTTTTCTTCGCCGTGCTGCTGATCCTCGGCGCGGTGCGCGGTGTGAATCTTCACCCGATGAACTACTTCTTCCTCGCGGCGGGGTGCTTCGCGTTTCAGCTCCTCTTCGCGTATCTCGTCGATCACCTGCCGGTGTATCCGAGCTTCGCAATCGCGGCGGTGGTGTCGCTCGCGCTTGTCTGCGGATATGTGCATCTCGTCGCGGGACGACCTCTGCTGACGATCGCGCTTCCGGCGCAGGTCGCATTCATGGTGCTCTTCAGCGCGAGCTTCTTCCTGGATGGACTCACCGGATTGACCATCACGGTCGGGGCGATCGTGACCCTGGCGATCCTGATGGTCGCGTCGGCGCGGGTGGACTGGGGCGAGAAATTCCGGCGCACGAAACCGGCTCCCGCGGTTTGATTTATGGAAGCCGGACTGGATAGAGTGCGGAGGATGTCCACGGCGCACCGCCCGCGTGTCCTCGTCGTCGAGGACGAACTGTCCATTCGCGATGCGATCCAGTATGCGATCGAGTCCGACGGATGCGAGACCGCGTGCTGTGGCACGGGCGGGGATGCGCTGGAAAAACTCGCCGCGGGAGGATTCGACCTTGTGGTGCTCGACGTGGGCCTGCCCGACATGAGCGGATTCGATGTGTGCCGGAACCTTCGCGAACGCGACGCGGTGCCGGTGTTGTTCCTCACGGCGCGATCGGGGGAGATCGATCGCGTGGTGGGGCTGGAGATCGGTGGCGACGATTACGTGACGAAGCCGTTCAGTCCCCGGGAATTGAGCGCGCGGGTGCGGGCCATCCTGCGTCGCGCGCGAAACGGGAATGCCGCTCCGGCGACGGAACCGGCGGTGTTCACGGTCGACCGGGAGCGGTTTGAGATCCGCTACCACGGCGTCGCGCTGGAGCTTTCCCGCTACGAATACCGGCTTCTCGCGACATTAATCGCGAAGCCCGGGCGGGTGTTCACGCGGGCGCAGCTCATGGATGCGGCCTGGGAGGAGCCGGAGGCTTCGATGGAACGCACGGTGGACACGCACATCAAGGGGCTGCGGGCAAAACTGCGCGCGGTGCGGCTGGATGAAGATCCGATCCGCACGCACCGGGGATTCGGGTATTCGCTCGAGACGTGAGCCTCAGCGCGCGCATTCTTCTCGGTTTCGTCCTTCTCGCGCTGGCGGGCTTTCAATTCCTGTTCGATCCGATTCTCGACCGCGTCGAGCGGCAGTATCTGGAGGCGGCCGAGGAGCCGATGGTGGATGCCGCGGAGCTGCTGGCCGGCATCGTGGCGAAGGAAATGGAGGCCGGCCGGCGCGTCCCGAAAACGATCCGGGAGGGGCTCATTGCCGCGGGGGCGCGGAACCTCGACGCGCGCATCTACGGCATGGCGAAGCGAAAGGTGCTGATGGGCGTCTACATCACGGACGACCGCGGCATCATCGTGTTCGACTCGGAACATCCGGAGCGCGTGGGAGTGGACTATTCGTTTTTCAACGACGTCGGCCGCACGCTGGCCGGAGGCTACGGCGCGCGGTCCACGCGGAGCGACCCCGACGACGACCTGTCGTCGGTGATGTATGTGGGCGCGCCGATCATCGTGAACGGGCGGGTCGCCGGCGTGGTGTCGGTTTACAAGCCACAGGGCGCAATGCGGGAATTCATCATGGAAACCCGCCGGCAGATTCTCACGATCGGCCTTGCCGCGGTGGCGGTGTTTCTGCTCGTCGGACTCATTCTTTCCCGGTGGGTGACCGAGCCGCTTGCGCGACTGACGCGGCATGCGGAGTCGGTGGCGCGGGGCGAGCGTGCGCCGGTGCCGAAGATGCCGGGCAGACAACTCACCGTGCTGGCCAGGTCGGTGGAGCGCATGCGCGACGCGCTGGAGGATCGCAACTATGTCGCCTCCTACGTGCAGACCCTCAGCCACGAGATGAAGGCGCCGGTCGCCGCGATCCGCGGCGCTGCGGAGTTGCTCGAAGAGGATCTGCCGGCGGTGAATCGCGAGCGGTTCCTGACAAATATCCGGACCGAGGCGGCGCGGTTGCAGAATCTGATCGAGCAGCTTCTCGCGCTGTCGTCGCTGGAAAGTCGAAGACGGCTCGAGGATCCGCAGCGCGTGGATCTCGGCGAGGTCGCGCGACGTGTTGCCGCGGAGCTGTCGTCGCGCGGAGGACGGGTTGACTGCCGCGCGGAAAATGGGTGCTTCGTCCGCGGCGACGAGTTTTTGCTCGAGACGGCGGTGCGGAATTTTGCGCAGAACGCGCTGGATTTTTCCCCTCCCGGAGGCCGCGTCGAAATCTCGGTGGCGCGGGAGGGGGAGGAGGTCACCGTGCGCGTCACCGATGAGGGGTCGGGCATTCCGGACTATGCGCAGGAGCGCGTCTTCGAGCGCTTCTACTCGCTCCCGCGACCGGGCACGGACCGCAAGAGCTCCGGTCTCGGGCTGTGCTTCGTCCGCGAGGCGGCCGATCTGCACGGCGGCTCGGCGTCGCTTGCGAACCGCTCGCCGGGGCCGGGAGCGGTCGCCATTCTTCGTCTGCCGCAGGACGCGGACTAGCCGCCCGGAGGCCGCTCGAGACCGAGCATTTCGTAGATATCCGGCTCCGGTGTCGGAGTGGGCGTCGGCGTCGGAACGGGTGTCGGGCGGGGGGTCGGCTTCGGCTTGGGTGGACGCGGAGGCGGCAGCGGCCGGGTGTTTGCGGTAAGTTCCATGCGCCCGTCGTCCAGAGCGGTGACGCGGTAGGTGTCCCGCACATGGGTCTCCATCGCGGCGGCCTTGACCGCCTCCCCGAGGCCTGTGGAAAGGGCCACCGCGGCCTTCGAGGGAAGCACGACTCCGTTGACCGAAACGACCGGGGTGACCACCTCGAGATCGCTTCCGTTGGTCGGGTATTCGTAAACGACCGCGTAGTCGCGGCCGCGCCAGGAAACCGTCTCCTCGAGAATCAACCGGTCCTTCGCAACGCGCACGCGGAGGGATTTGCGGGTCGCGTCGCCCGGCGTCGCCAACGGGGCATTCATTTCCACGCGTCCCGCGATGAAGGCATTGATGTCCGCCTCGGAAAGCGTCACCACGCGCTTGCTTTCCTCCCGTGGAGGGAAACCGAGTTTCGCTTCCTGGGAATTCAGAACGATTTCGAGGACGCGCGCGGCATCGCCTTCGGAGGCGACAGCATCGGGCGCCGGGGCCGCCGAAAACAGGCCGCGGTATTGGTAGATGGCCCAGCCGAGGCCGCCGGCAACGATGAGGAGTCCGAGAATCCTCAGCGCCGGATTTCGTCCGAGCACGAGGATCAATCCAACGAGTGCGGCGAGCACCCACGGCCCGAAGGTCCACTGGAGGACGCTCCATGCGGCACCCGCGGGGAGCGTGCCGTTGAAGGTGAGACGGAAGTTCTCCTGGTAGTCCTCGCGCATCTTCCGGATGTCCTCGGCGCGACCGACCATGCGGGCTTCGCGACCGGCAACCCATTGCGAGCCATCGAACGCGCGGCCGGCCCAGAGGTTTTCCAGCGCGTCGCGGATCGGGACGGCCGCCGCTTCGAGCGCCGGGGCATCGTTTGGAGAGAGTCTGCACAGCTCATCGATCTCGAGGAGCTGGCGGGCGAGATCCTCGCGCTGCAGGGAGGATGTCGGCTGGAAATCCAGCGCGACGATCTCTGCGACGCGGGCGGAGATGTTTGTCTGTTGGGACGAGCCGGCTGCGGCGGTCATCCGATCGACCTCGGCCTGGAGTTGCGCGCGGATCTGCGGCCGCACGCCGGCCTGTGCCTGGTATTGGGCGATGAGCTTGCGGAGCTGGGTATCGGAGAGACGGGCGATGGCGGCGTCCGCCACGCGCGGCAGCACGGCGGTGACTTCCTGGCGCGGAACGACGCGGCGCCCTCCGGAGATTTCCTCGATGACCACGGCGTCGCCGTCCCGCCGGGCGGTGCGCGCATGGACGAGTTCGACGCCGTCCGGAGAGCGAAGAATGAAAAGGTAGGACACTGAGGCTTCCTCCTGCTTCGCGGGCGTGGCTTGCCGGAGGGGAATGGCGTAGGCCTCCAGCTCGACGCGGCGGTCCGGATTTGACGCGATCAACTCCTCGATGGTCGCGAGCTTTTGCGCCGCGGCTCCGGGATTGGAAAGCTCCGCCTCGGTCGGTGGCTCGGCGAGGAGGTCGTCCACCGGGTCCGCGTGGAGCACCCCGGAAAGAAACAGGCTCGCGGCAAGCGCAACGCAAGCAATTGGAGGGAATCGGAGCATGGCCGGGAAGCTGCCGTCTCGCGGACGAATTGGCAACCCTTCGACACTTTCCCTGTGCAAACTTTCGTGGTGGGAGATAAAGGTCTGCATGGAGAAGAAACCATTCCCGGAGCTTGGCCTGTCGCCGGAGTTACTGAAGGCCGTCGAACGCATGGGCTTCGAGGAGGCGTCGCCGATCCAGTCGGCCGCAATCCCGCCGTTGCTGGAGGGCGCGGACGTGATCGGCCAATCGCAGACGGGCTCAGGAAAGACGGCTGCGTTCGCGATTCCCGCCATCGAAATGGTGGACCCCGCCTCGCGCGACACGCAGGCCTTGATTCTGTGCCCGACGCGCGAGCTGGCGATGCAGGTGGCGGAGGAGGTCGCGAAGCTGGCGGCGTTCAAGCGCGGCGTGCGCGAACTCCCGATCTACGGCGGAGCGTCCTATGACCGGCAGATCCGCGGCCTGAAGGCCGGTGCGCAGATCGTGATCGGCACGCCAGGGCGCGTCATCGACCATCTCGAGCGCGGCACCCTGCGACTCGATGCCCTGCGGATGATCGTGCTGGATGAAGCCGACCGCATGCTCGACATGGGCTTCCGCGACGACATCGAGGCGATCCTTCAATCGACACCGGAGGAACGGCAGACCGTGCTCTTCTCGGCGACGATGCCAAAGGGCATCCGCGATCTGATCCGGAGTTATACGCGGGACGCCGTGAACGTGAAGATCGAGGCACAGGCGCTGACAATGCCGTCGATCGAGCAAATCTACTACGAGGTCGACCGCCGGTCGAAACTCGATGTCCTCTGCCGGATTGCGGACATGCAGGACGTGAAGTGCGCGATCGTTTTCTGCGCGACGAAGATGATGTGCGACCAGCTCGCCGAGCAGCTCGTGGCGCGCGGGTTCTCCGCCGACAAGCTGCATGGCGACATGACGCAGGCGATGCGCGAGCGGGTGATGCGGAAGTTTCGCGAGCGACGGATCGAGTTTCTTGTCGCGACCGATGTCGCCGCGCGCGGACTCGACGTCGAGGACATCGAGATCGTGTTCAACTACGACCTGCCGCAGGACGCGGAGGATTACGTGCACCGGATCGGACGGACCGGCCGGGCGGGACGCAGCGGACAGGCGGTCACATTCGTCGCCGGCCGCGAGATCCGAAAGCTCGAGGGGATGATTGGAATGACGAAGGGTCGCATCCGCCGCGGCAAGGTGCCGTCGCTCGAGGAGGTCGAGGAGAAGCGGACGAACCAGACGTTCGAGCTGCTTCGCGAGACGCTCGAGAAGGGCGAATATGCGCGGCGCGACAACCTGATTGACCGTCTGCTCGACCAGGGACATGCCCCGACGGACATCGCGAATGCGCTGCTCCATCTGCTGGGCGCGGAGACTGCGCGTCCGGAGCCGGAAGCTCCACCGGTTCGCGAACGCGAGCGCGAGCCGCGGAAGTTCGAGCGGGATGCGCGCGGGAAGGACCGCGGGCGCCGCGATGTCGGCGACATTTCCGACGAGCCGGGAATGACGCGGCTCGTCTTCACGGCGGGCAGGATGAGCAACGTCCGCCCGGCGGACATCGTGGGCACGGTGATCGGCCTTGCCGGAGTGCCGCGCGAGGCGATCGGGGCGATTCACATCGAGCAGAAGCACACGCTGGTGGACATCGCCGACGAGCACGTGGCCGCTGTGGTCGACCATGTTGGCGGCATCCGGTTCAAGGGCCGCAAGATTGCCGTTTTCGTGCCGGATGGGGACTGACCGGTTGCGACCTCGGGCGCTCCAATTTATCTGGTGTCGCGTGATGTCTGGAGACCGGATGCCTGCTGCGATGCTGCGGCTCTGCGCGATTTGCGTGGCGGCCGCACTGCTGGGGGCGTGTTCGGACACCCGGCGGGATGCGGTGCGCGGGCACATCGAGTCAACGGTTCCCGGAAACATGAGCCTCGTCCGAATCGACGAGACGTATCGCTTCGAGCAGGCGGGCGCGCGATGGGAGACGCAGGTGCTTGTGGAATACGACACGATTCTGCCAACCGTGCGAAAGGTCGACGCGGCGACGCTCCCGGAGTGGAACGCGTTGCGACGCCGGGTGGCGGAGCTGCGCGGTTGGGCGCTATCCGAAATGCCGAAGGAGGACCCGGCACAGACGGCGATCCTCGACGCCGCAGCGGAGGCGACGGAGGGGTTTACGTTCAAGCGCACGATCACTCCCTCGGGCACCCGGATTCCGGCCGTGGTGACGCTGGAACTCGAGATTGAAGGAACGGGATGGAGAGTCGCGAAGTCGGAGAATACCGCGCGACTTTCCGGAGAGCCGGACCAGTGGCCGGATCTGCCGCTGGAGAATTCGCCGGAAATGCAGGCGCGGTTTTCGGAGCTTTCGTTGCTCGCGGAGGAGATGGAACGGATGAGGGACCGCTTCCTCGAGCGGAGGGAGAAGACGGCTGCGGAGACCCGCGCCGCCATGACGCAGGCGCTGGCGACTGGAAACACGTTCGATGGCGCGGCCGTCGGGAGCGGGGGTGGGAAGGTTCCCGTGCGGTTCGTCGTCTCCCGGGGACTGGATCTTGGCGGCACCGTCGTGGCAACGCTTGCGACGGAGACCGAGCCCAGGCGCTCCGCGCAGTTCACCGGCGGTCTCCGTCAGCGCGGCACCGGGGAATTCTATCTGGAGGCGGTGCGTTCGCAGGTGCTGTCCGGGGCCGGTGAATTTCCCGGGGAAAAAGGCCCGCGTCCGGCGCTCCGGCTGTTTCTGGCCAAAGGAGGCCTAGAAGGCGTTGTGGAGGGGGCGGAACCCCGCAAGCTGGCGCTCAGTCCGGGCGAGCGGGTGGAGGTGATTCCGGAAACGGATCCCGCGCTGGAATCCGGGAATTTGCCGGCAAATTAGAAAAGGCTTGAGCGGCCGCACCGGCGCTGGCACGATGAACCTCCCCTTGAGCCCGTCTCTGGGGAGGAAAGTAGGTGAATTCATGCCGGAAGTTATCGTTAGAAAAGGTGAGCCGATCGATCGCGCCCTGAAGCGCCTCAAGAGCAAAATGGACTCTGAGGGCATCATGGACGAGGTCCGTCGCCTTCGCGCCTTTGAGACGCCGACGCAGAAGTCCCGCCGCAAGGCGAAGGCAAATGCGAAACGCGCGAAGATGAAGTTTCGCTTCAATCTGAACTAGATAGCGCTTTCCTTGCGACTTTTGATTGCCGGCTGCGGTTTCCTCGGAGAAGCCGCAGCCG
>CALGTD010000185.1 GCA_937901895.1 uncultured Spartobacteria bacterium
GCTGCTTCTTGATGTTCGGTGGCGTGGCGTTGCATCTGATCTTTTCTGCCTAACGCCCAAGATGAGCGAAACGGGTGCTTGGCACGACGGCTGGCACGGAGCGAAGCGGAGATGCAGCCGGCGTGACAAGCATCCGTGTTCGCTCCATCGCATTGTTAGGCTCAGTTTTCATTTTTTTTCTTCAAATGTGACCTTTACGGTTTCTCGTCTTACACCGGTAGATTTTCCGTCTTTATCTCGGAGCACGGTGAGTCGCAGTTCGGGGATACCATCTCCATCCTTGTCGATAAGATAAATCTCATTCCCGTCCTTGATAGTCGTGAATAAATATTCGATCTTTTCGCCAGAACTCAGAACTACGAAACGAGGCATGCCGGCTTGTGTCAGCTCGGTCACTGTGAACCCATCCTGCGACACTCCGACTTCCAGTTGGGGCCCACCGTTACCGACGCCAACGATGTAGGTTCCGGGCTTCAGCTTAAGAATCTCTCGACCACCTACAGAATCGCGATCTGCGGCGCATGCTGCGGCAGCGAGCGCGAAGACAGATACTAGTATGATAATGTGGTTCATGGTTTTCTTCTGCCTAACGCCCAAGATGAGCCAGCCGGGTGGCTGGCGCAGAGCATGCGTCAGCATGATCTGTGACAGCTACCCGGCTTGGCTCCATCGCTTTGTTAGGCTCAGTTTTTATTTTCTGGGAAGACGAATTGGGATTTTAAACGAGATCCGAGACGCAGACTCAAAACTCTTCTTATTATTTTCGCCGATACCGGCCTCGATCCCCGCGAAAGCCACCCTGATACCTGAATCTCTATCGCCGGCTCTGACCGCAGTGACAGCAACGTCGAAGCTGACGAACGTCATGACGTCTCCGCCAACTGCCCTACAGACGCCGCTAGTGGCTAGATCCCGATTTTCCCCGTATGGTGCTGGATTCACTTCGCCGCCGAGGGCATTGACGGGGTCGGCCGCCCCTTGGACACCACGGGCGATATCCGTAAGCGCGCTTTTTACGAACTCCTCGAGTGGGATCAATGTGGATTCGGTATTCATAATTCTGCCTAACGTCCAAGATGAGCCATGGAGGTAAGTGGCGCAGGGCGTGCGCAAGCACGAACTGTGACATCTACCGGAATTGGCTCCATCGCTTTGTTAGCCTCCATTTCTTATTCCGATTTTCCAAATAATAAACGCACCGATAACAATAACTGCTATCGGTATAAATAATAGCCAAAATAGCTTTCCCGCTGTAGTCTTATGCCAACTTGGTTCAACAGTATCACGCCCGCTTTCTATACTTTGTTTGGTTTTCTTGGTGCTGTTTTCGTTTTTAAGTTCAACGACGCACCTAACGATCAAAGCGTGCATGGCCCGAATGTGGGTCATGCGCAAATCGTTAGAGATTCTTTCGGGATAGATAAATCTAGCATGATTCAGGAACTCCGCTTGGATTGCCGGATCGTAGTCAAGCAGGCCGGAAATGCGCCCAACCCACTCAACAGCGTGCTGGTGGCTATCAAAAACGGCACCGTCATCTATCTTGATGTTGTAGGATTTCAGGATGGTCGCCCGCTCGCTGTTTGTCATGTTTTGGCTAACGTTCAAAGTCAGACATGATCTTCGCTGGCGCGGTCTGTGCGGCTCGGAGCACAGACCGTGACAGCGAAGATCATTGTCTGTAGTGCCTGGTTAGCCCTTTTTTCAAGTGGTGAACGCAGTCCAACCAGCCTCGATAGTGAATAGATTCCATCCGCCATTCGAATTAGAAATCAAGTAACCTTCCCATTCTCCATCTGTGTCGAACCAATTGAATCCGCCGTCGCCATTGCTGACTAGATATCCGGTCCACTCGGCGTCCGGCGAGAAGACCAAAAGGTAGTCTTCTTTCACCTTCACGATAACTCCTATCAATTCGGTGTTCGTCGAAAAAAGATAGAATCCGCGCCATTTACTATTTTTCGGACTAAGGCTCGGTGTGAACTTCGGATTAAGGCTCGGGGTAAACTTTGGATTGATTGACGGTGTAAACTTGGGGTTCAGCGAAGGTGTAAACTTGGGGTTGATCGACGGAGTGAATTTCGGGTTCAGCGAAGGGGTGAACTTCGGATTTATGGAGGGAGTAAACTTCGGATTGATCGAAGGCGTGAACTGGGGGTTCAGCGACGGGGTAAACTTTGGATTTCGGCTAGCGGGAATCTGCGAGAATGCGCTCATGGGTAGAAGGATTGAGAGAACTAGTGCGGCTAAGGTCTTCATTTTTTTGGCTAACGTCCAAGGTGAGCCACGGAGGCAAGTGGCGCGATCTCCTGCGCCAGCAGGAGGCGTGACACTTGCCGGAGTTGGCTCCACCGCGTTGTTAGGCTCATTTTTATATTCCGGGTGTCTGGCGCGCTGCTAGGCCCACCCTTCATCATCGGATTCGAGTCTCGGTCGGCTTCTCGCTTGCTGCCTGAGCGCTATCTGAGTAAAAAAATCAAATATATCTCCCGGTGGCCTCGTAAACTGCGTTGGGAGCGTCCGTGCGAATTGATGAATAACTTGGGGACTAGAATAAGGCATCGGAAGCGGCGGAAATATCCCTGGGTTCTGGTTTCTAAATTCAAGAAACATCAAGATTCCTGACTTCAGATATTTCTTCTGTTCTTCTAGTTTCTTCCACCAGGATACCGTCTCCTCATGCCAAGCATCATTAAACCTTACTGAGACAGTGCAAAGCCCGAGGTCGAATGCAAATAGTGAGGTTCGGAAATATAATTTTCGCTCGTCGGTGTCTCCTTTAGGATTCGACGCTTTAAAAGTGTCCACTTTCTCTTTCCACGATGCACGGCCGGCAAGAATCGCCTCGTATAACTCCATGCAATCCCCGTGTTCGCTAAGACTCGGAGAACTCCATGCACCCGAACGCGTTTTAACGGCCTGCAGCAACTGTGAACGGATAAGACCGTGCCAGATCAGAATGAAGGTGCATGTCTTGGGCGAGAGTCCTGCTATCGCCTTGTTGACGCGAATTCGCCTCTCCATCGCGTCTTCTAATATGGATGAAATCTCCATGGTTTTTTTCTGCCTAACGTCAAAGATGAGCGAGACGGTTGCTTGGCGCAGAGCGTGCGAAAGCACGATCTGTGACAAGCAATCGGCTTCGCTCTATCGCCTTGTTAGGCTCTTTGTTCGTATGCTTTTTTAATAAGAGCGGCGAGGTAGTCCTTGTGCTTATCGATATCCGCCTTTTTCAGGCTTATTCTATACAAGCCGAAATGCCGATTGTAGCTTAGGACATCCAGCCCTGTATCTTCAAGCTCCTTGTCTAGCTCCTCCGACTGGGGAAGCGAAACTTCGAGATGCATACCTTGCGCTCGCGGCTTACACACTGCAAAATTAAAAGCGCGATTGCCAAGCTTAAATCCAATGTAATGCTTCTTGTATGTCTGATCAAGTCCGGGATCGATCCCTTTCGCAATCGTAAGGATAGCGTCCGCAAGTTTTACGGTGTCCTTCGTGGCTTTCTGCGTCTCCCAATAATTTCTATCCGTCACCTCTGATGTGATTTCATCTTCGTCCACTAACCCCAATCGAACGGTGTCCAACACCTTAGTGAAGATAAGGCCAATCCCATCGCTGGTTTCTACGGCCGTAAGCTGGATGGCTATAATGGGTATATGCCCGTTAAATAGACTTATCACATTGAGGAAACGCGATGTAATATCCTCGGCTACGATTACGGCGAAGTGGTCGTATTGGGGGTAAATCTTCCGTTCTTTATCCCAGTATTCAATCGTTCGAATAATATGAGTCTCGTCCGATGCCCCAAGCTGCAGCTCGACTTCGTATCTGGATAGGTCTTCGTCTTGGAGGAGCATATCAAGGCGACCAGCGCCCTTGTGTGAGCGCTCGCGATCCTTAACCGTTAACGCTCCAAGACCAAGTATGCTTGGATCTTTCGCGATAACCTCCTGAAGCCATGCTTCGTCATACGCTTTGTTTCCTTTGAGCGGAAATGTTTTGAGTTTTGTGTATTGCTTCATGGTTTTTCTGCCTAACGTCAAAGATGAGCCATGGAGGTAAATGGCGCGGGGCCTGCG
>CALGTD010000186.1 GCA_937901895.1 uncultured Spartobacteria bacterium
CATTCAATCGTCTGCGTTACGGGTGGCGGAACTGCCACTGGGCGTTCGTGCCGCCGTTGTTCGTGTATTGGATGATCTTCGCGCCGGGGCTCGTCGAAGCGCCCTCGACGGTCATCGATTTTCCGGAGTGCACGAAGTTGAGCGTGTAGTAGCCCTGCCCGCGATACTCCGCGGTGTATTTCTGGTGCTGGTAGGCGCTGTTGTAGTCGTAGAGCTCCACCGCCGCATTTTGATTGGTGGAACCGTTGCGAACCGTGATCGCCCGCCCGCTTGCAACGCCGATGAGACGACGCGTGCCGCTGCTGTTGTTGTAGTTTTTCCAGCGGAAGCTGTTGCTGCCGCTGTAATGCCACTGGTGAAGCTGCGTGCCGTTGCCGGAAGCGCCGCCGGAGGGCTGAAGGGCGAGCAGGCTCTTGCGATTGACGAGCTGGTAGGTCGCGTCGTTGCAGATGTTTAGCGCCGTGTGAATCGCCTCGGCATACTGCCCCGTCTGGACCGGGCCAATCACATCGTCGGTCCACAGGAATCCACCCGTGGCTCCGGTGGCACGCCACGCCTGCATCTTCGCAGTGAACGCAGCGAGGCCGGGGGCTCCTCCGCCGCCATCCCGCCACCAGTAGCCGGGCATGACCTTGCGCCCAAACAGCGCGTTCCAGTCGGCGGGATTGTTACCTGCTCCGCCGTCGTAGCACTGGAGGTAGATCGCATCCACCTTGTTGCCGAGCTGCGACGCGACGCTCTGCCAGAACGTGCGATAGCCCCAGTGGTAGGGACAAAGGGTCACCTTGAGTCCCATGTCCGCGAGCATGTTGCCGAACGCGACGGCCGAGGAGACGTGATACGTGGTCTCGTCGTCGAACTGGACGGCTTCAAACCCGAGCGCGTTCTTCAGGGCAAGCATGTTCCGATACAGGATCGTCGTGGATCCAGTGCCGTCGGCCGCGATGCGATCCCGGATCGAGTTGAAGCTGTTCGAGCCCCAGCTTCCGATGCACATCTCCATGCGGTTGATGCTTGTGGGCATCGCGCGACAGGCATCGAGTCGTGAACGCCATGCCGGATCGCCAACATAGACGCCATTCGAAGCAACGAGCGTGTTGTTGTAGTAGAAGTCGCCGTTCGCCTGAATCTGCAGCGTGAACAGGAACATCGTCGTCATTCCGGACGCGCGCAGTCCGTCAATCTCGCTCGTGGGGAGGTTGTAGAACTTTTGCGCGCCGTAGATGCCGGCGGTCGCGGCGAGTGCTGTCGAGGGGTTGCCGACCGTCAACAACGTGGCTGCGGCGATGCCGAGTGCGGTGGAGAGCATCCCCGCACGCTGGCGGGGAAGGAATGATCTATGCATGGTTGGAGGGTGTTTGGTTTTTGGAGATGTCCGGCCGCCGACTTCGACAACCGGACGAGAGGGGTGAAGAGATTTACGGACGGCGGAACTGCCACCGGGCGATCGTGCCGTTGCCATCGAAGAATCGAATGAGCCTGGCGCCCGGTGAGGTGATGCCGAGCATGACGGCCGCTCCGCAAGCGGAGGAGGAGGGATTGTTCATGGAGGGAGGGGGAGGGTTGGAGGGAATGGAAAATTTCAGGACGCTGGTGGAGATCCCGACAGCGACCCGGGAAAGCGCAACGACCGCAAAGCCGTGCTGCAGGCTCGACCGAACACCGGCGAGCGCGGGGACGCGCTGGAGGGGATTTTCACGCGGAGGGAGGGTTGGAGGGATTCCGCAAAAGCTGTAGGGATGCTCGTGCGTGGGTGTGCCGATAGCTCCAAAACGCGCTTTCGGTCAATAAATTATTTGAGACCGTCTTGCGTTTCAGAGAAGCCCCATCCGTCTCCCCGGTCCCGATTCCCTACCGAGTCAGCGGCGAGCGTTTCGGCTTGCCGCCGCCTTCTCCTCCCATTCCGAGGACATCGAAAAATTCCTTCGGCACGATCTTTGGACGCCACTGGGGATCGGACATCGTGCCGGTCGAGACGTATTCGAAAAGCTTGCTCACCGGGAAGAGCACGATGCCGGGAATGCCCTTCGCGTTGATTCGGATCGACATGTCGAGATCCCCTTTCGGAAAGCCGACGCTGCCCTCGCCAAACATCCCAAACCCCTCGCCCTCGATATCGAGATTTTTGGTGGAGATCCGGTTGTTTGCGACCGTGAAATCCGCGGTGGCCAGTCGCGCGCTGTCGTGACCGGCGCCCGGGATGACCGCACTGATAATTTCCGAAAGAGGTCCAAAAAGCGGAATCGCGAGCACATGCCCGTCCTCCACGCGGATGGATCCCTCACCCTTCATGGATCCGGGATCCCGCAGCTTTGCATTGAAGGCATAGGTTCCGCTCATGCGCCCCTCCGATCGCGAATAGCCGAAATACAGCTTCGTCAGCGACGGAAAATCCACGCCAGCAACCGAGACCGTGGCTCCAAAAACGGGATTCTTCTCATCGGTCGAGACGTCGGCATCCACCGCGACCTCGCCTCCCATGAGCTTCGCCTTCCTGACGTTTGCCAGCACGTGCTTTCCCTTCAACCGCACGTGCGCCTGGGTGGCTCCGAATGGGAGATCGCGGTTGAGAAGCTCGTAATCGAGACCACCGGGAGCATCGACCTCGATGCGCAGATCGTTCCTCGACGGATCCTCCATGTGAACCAGCCCGTCCGCACGGACATCGGGCGCGCCGCGAAAACGATACACCGCCACGGTCTCCGCGATGCGCGGATCGACCCACATCAACACCTCCGCGGGATTCAGTCGCGACCGCACGCCCTCGAGACGCACCTCCCGCCGGCCGAAATCGTAGGTGAACGTTCCCGTCGCCTGCCGGTCCCCCTTTCTCACCGTGAAATTCTCGTAGCGGACGGCGCGGTCTTCGATGGAAACTGATGACGTCGCCGAATCGATCCATGCCCCGCGCATCGCTGTCTTGCCAAGCTCGATCGAGCCGGTGCCGGAGATGGAGTCCATCTTCAACTCCGCGCCGGAAAGTTTCATTGTCACTCGCGGCGCATCGCGAAATTCCATCAGATCGAGAATCTTTCGCTCGTTCGGACCAAAGAGCGCCGCGAATTCCGTCGGGATGGCGTCGCTGTCGAGCTTCATCCGAAAGCCCTCGTCCGTCTTCAACAGGTTCGCGTGAACGGTTCCCGTCTCTGCATCGACGACCGCATCCTGCACGTAGAAACGCGCCCCCTCCCAGGCGAACGCCGCAGTGAGATTCCGCAGCGGCACGCCCTTGATCGAAAAGGGTCCGGTCGCCACACGCCCGGTCACCCTGATTCCCAGACCGTCCGCACCCGGCGCCCCCGTCAGCCGCGCATCGATCTGCGGCATCTTCTCGAAGTCCAACTCCCCGGCCACGCCGTTGCGTCCCGCGAAATCCAGAATCGCCGCGGCCGACACCCGGCCCGACACCATCAATTCCCCACCGGAAAGGACGTTCCATGTCCCCGAAACGGAGATCTCGCCTGCCGCTCCATCCACCGCGAGTCGTGCCAGTCGCACGGACTTGTCCGCATACGACGCACTGATCCCGACGCGCCCGAGATCCAGCTCACGAAACGCAACGCCGCCCGCGCGAAACTCGATCGATGGAACGGTCAGGGTCGACATATCGGAAAGATCTCCGGTCAGGCGCGCAACGAGAGTCGGTCGATCGCCGGAGAACTGGACATCCTCCAGCACGCGAAGCGCCGAACGAATCGCGGCAACCCGGGCTTTGTCGTCCTCTGGCGACGGCGGCTCCACCTCCTGCCGCGCGTCCGCGTTCAGGAGTTCCCCCGTAAGCGAAACTTCGATCCCCTGGAAATCGAACTCCCCGTGACTGATCGTCAGTCGCGCACCCGATTGATGGATCTCGGCACTCAGATCCGAAAGCTCGATGGCGTCGGGGGTCTGCCCATCGTCCGCAAACGGAATCGATACCGCAGCCTGCTCGAGCTCGAGCAGATCGATGGCCACCTTGCCGTGCAACAGCTCCGCGAGATTCAGCGAGACCACAAGCCGGTCGATGTCCGCAATACGCCGTCCGGATGCCGATCGTTGGGACACCGAGACCCCCTCCGCAACAATGCCCTGGAAGGGGTTGAACGTCAGTCTGCCGATCTCTACGGACAGGGCGGAGCCGCCAATGGCCTCGGCGACCTTCGCACGCCACTCCTCGTTGAATCCGACCCAGTGGAGATATCCGAGCGCACAGGGCACGCCCAGGACCACGAGAGCCCCGGCGACCCGGCCGAGGAAATGGAACGCGCGACGCATCGGAAATCGCCCGGAATTTCGCGGCTGCGACCCGTGTTGTAAAGGCGGCGTCAAAGAAGGTGAATCGCGTCCACGTCGACCGTCACTCTCACATCCTGCGGCAGGGGCAGTTTCGCCAGCTCCGCGCGCAGCAGCCGGCTGATCCGACGCGCGCTGGGACCGCGAATGGAAACGTGAAACCGGAAGTCGTCCTTCACCTTCGCTAGAGGAGCGGGCGCCGGATCCCCGACCAACAAATCGCCATCCGCCGCCGCCTTGATGCGACGGGCGATCGTCTCGCCGCAGAACGCCACCATCTCCGCATTCGGTCCACGTAAAGTAACAAGCACAAACCGGCTGAACGGAGGATGCACAAAAACTCGTCGGAATTCCGATTCGTGTTCCCAGAACCCCTCGAAATCGTGATGCCGGGCGTGCTGGATCGCCGGATGTGCCGGTGTGAATGTTTGCACGAGCACCTCTCCCGCCGCATCGCCGCGCCCCGCCCGACCGGCAACCTGGGTGAGAAGCTGAAACGTGCGTTCGCCCGCGCGAAAGTCCGCCATGTGCAGACCGATGTCCGCGTTCACGATTCCGACCAGCGTGACGTTTGGGAAATGCAGTCCCTTCGCGATCATCTGGGTGCCGACGAGGATGTCAGTCTTCCCGGTCTTGAAGCGGTCGAGTGCCTCGCGATAGCTGCCCTTGCGCGTCATGGAGTCCGCGTCCATGCGCTCCACACGCGCCGTGGGAAACACCTTCCGCACAGCCTCCTCGACCTTTTGCGTGCCAAATCCGGAATGACGGATGCCCGGATCCTTGCACGACGGACACGCGCGCGGGGCGCGCTCGGCATGGCCGCAAAGGTGACACCGGATTCGATCGTCATCGCGGTGATACGTAAGCGCGATGCTGCAATGCGAACACTGGCAGACGTGCCCGCACGCCTGGCAGAGCAACGCGGAGGAGTAGCCACGGCGGTTCAGGAAAAGAATGGTCTGCTGCCCGGCCGCCAGCCGTCGTTCGATGGCCGCGCACAGCATCGCCGAAAGCACCTGCTGCTGGCCGCGCTGGCGGTTCTGCAAGCGGAGGTCCACCACGCGGATCAGCGGCATTCCGCGGTCGTCGATGCGCGACGGCATCTCCACCAGACGGTATTTCCCGCTCTTCGCATTGTGGTAGCTCTCGAGCGACGGCGTCGCGGATCCCAGCACCACCGCTGCGCCTTCCAGCTTCGCGCGGTAGACCGCAACATCCCGCGCATTGTAGCGCGGCGCTTCATCCTGCTTGTAGGATCCCTCGTGCTCCTCATCCACGATGATGAGGCCCAGCTTCTCGAGAGGTGCAAAAATCGCACTGCGCGCGCCGATCACGATCCGCGCGCCGCCGGAATGAATCTTGTGCCACTCGTCGTGGCGCTCGCCATCCGACAGATGGCTGTGCAGCACCGCAACCTGCGTTTGCATCGATGCAAACCGCGACTTGAACCGCTCCACCGTCTGCGGGGTCAGTGAAATCTCCGGCACCAGCACCAGTCCGGTCGTTCCGCGTTCCAGCGCGTGACGCAGCGCCTGCAGATACACCTCGGTTTTTCCGCTGCCCGTCACGCCGTGGAGCAGAATGGGTTTCGCCGTGGAGGGGGCATCAACCGCCTCACGAACGGCCGCCAGCGCGGCTGCCTGCTCGGCGTTGAGCTCCAGATCCGGTGTCGGCAGATATTCGCCCTCCGGGTCGCGGTCCATCCTTCGTGGATCGATACGGACAAGTCCCCGCTTTTCCAGCGCCCTCGCCGCCGCACGAAGTTCACCCAGCGCGGCCGCCTCGAGCGAGCCTCCCGCGGCTTCGATGCGGTTCAGGACATCGAGTTGACGCGGCGCACGACGTGCGAGATCCGCCCGCTCGTCGTCGGATGCCTGCCGTGCGATCGAAACAAACAGCCGCTCCTTGTGCCCGATCTCGGCCTTGCGAACGACGACCGGCAGCACGGCCCGCATCGCGACTTCCTCCGGGCAGCAGTAGTAGTCCGCCATCCACTTCGCCAGACGCATGAGCGAGGGACGCACCAGCGCGGAATCATTGACGACATCCACGATATCGCGGACGCCCTTCGCATCCGAGTGCCCGGCGACTTCGACGACCGTGGCCAGCACGACTCGCGAGCGCAGCGGAACGCGGACGCGCGAACCGGCGGCGACCTTGGGGACAAGGGCGGCGGGAATTCCGTAGTCGAGCGTCCGGCCGGTCGATTGATCAAGCAACACCCGGGCGAACATCTTGCGGCTCGTGATAGCAGATTTGGAGGTGTTCCAAACGCGGGATCTCCGCCGCCCCGGAAAATGCAGGGCGCCGATTTGGAATTTCCCGAATCGAAGATTCCAGATTCACTGTCCCTTTCCAAATGGGCATCTCGTATTTCAATACGCTCACGCGCACCGTGGAGCCATTCCAGCCGCTCGACACGGAGGGCCGCCGCGTCTCGCTCTACACCTGCGGGCCGACCGTCTACAACCACGCGCACATTGGGAACTTCCGCGCCTATGTTTTCGAGGATCTGCTCCAGCGGCACCTCGAGTTTCGCGGCTACGCCGTGAACCGCGTGATGAATCTCACCGATGTGGACGACAAGACGATCCGCGGCTGCCGTGCGGCGGGAGTCCCGCTTGCGGAATTCACGCAGCCGTTCAAGAAGGCGTTCTTCGAGGATCTCGAGACGCTTCGAATCAAGAAGCCGCAGCATTTTCCCGAGGCCACGGCGGCAAATCACATCGAGCGGATGATCACCATGATCTCCACGCTCATCGAGCGCGGTCACGCCTACCAGGCCGAGGACGGCAGCGTCTATTTCCGCATCCGCAGCTTCCCAACCTACGGCGCCCTCGCGCATCTGAACCTCGACGAACTCCGGCCTTCCGGACGCGTCGCCAGTGACGAATACGAAAAGGAAAACATCGGCGACTTCGCGCTCTGGAAAACATGGACGGAGGCCGATGGCGATGTCGGCTGGGACAGCCCGTGGGGACGCGGGCGGCCAGGGTGGCACATCGAGTGCAGCGCCATGGCCACCGGGATCCTCGGACCGGAAATCGACATTCACTGCGGCGGCGAGGACAACATCTTCCCCCATCACGAAGCCGAGATCGCACAAAGCGAATGCGTCACCGGACGCCGCTTTGTGCGTCTGTGGATGCACTGCAAACACCTCCTGGTGGACAACCAGAAGATGTCCAAGAGTCTCGGGAATTTTTACACCCTCCGGGACCTGCTGGGCAAAGGCTGGACCGGCCGCGAGGTCCGCTACGTCCTGCTTTCCGTGAAGTATCGCGAGCCGCTGAACTTCACGTTCGACGGCCTCGCCGCGGCGCGGACCGCACTGCACCGCCTCGACGAATGGAGCCGCAGGCTCGATGAAGGTGCAGGCCCCTCCGCCGAACCGCTCCCGGAAGATCTGGGCCTCGAACGCTTCGGAGCCGCCCTCGACGACGATCTGAATGTTTCCGCCGCGCTTGGCGCCGTTTTCGAGACGATCCGCGAGACCAACAAACGCCTCGACGCCGGGACGCTCTCCCCGGGCCAGATCCGCTCCCTCGCAAACTGGCGGGATTCGATTCACACGGTGCTGCGTCTCGAACCCGAGGAAACGCCCATCCCCGCGGAGGTGCAATCGCTTCTCGATGCCCGCGCCGCCGCCCGCGCTGCCAAAAACTGGGCGGAAAGCGATCGTCTTCGCGAGGCGATCACCGCCCTCGGCTGGACGGTAAAGGACACGAAGGAAGGGCAAAAGGTCAGCCCGGCGACCTGACCCGGGATTCCTCCTTTGTGTCCGTTGCACCCTTCGTGATTTAATCCCGGCCATGTTTGCGCCCGACCAGTTCCTCGACCTTTCGGAGACAGAGCACAGCCTCCTCTTCGAAGATGTGGAGCACGTCTGGCAGGCGCTGCCAAAGATCACCGCGTATCTTCAGTTCCGGCTGAAGCCCGCGATCCTCGGCAGGGTGATCGGAAAGCCGTTTATCAGCAATGCCGTCTACATCGGCCGGGGAACCGTCATCGAGCACGGCGCAATGATCAAGGGTCCTGCGTGGATCGGCGAGAACTGCCAGATCCGCAACGGAGCCTACATCCGCGAGAACGTCATCCTCGGGGACGGCGTGGTGGCCGGAAATTCCTGCGAATTCAAGAACTGCCTCGTCTTCAACGACGCCGAGATTCCGCATTTCAACTACGTCGGAGATTCGATCCTCGGCTACAAGGCCCACCTCGGCGCCGGCGTGATTCTTTCAAACGTGCGGCTCGACCGGAAACCGGTGACCATCGCCACCCCGGAAGGTCCCGTCACCACAGGGTTGCGAAAATTCGGCGCGGTCGTCGGCGATCGTTCGGAAATCGGTTGCAACGCGGTGCTCAGTCCCGGCTCCCTGATCGGCCGCTCGTGCATCGTCTATCCCGGCACGCAGTGGCGCGGCGTGCTGCCGGAGAACCACATTGCGAAGCTCCGCCAGGAACTGTCCACGATCGCGCGTCGCGATTGATCAGCGCATCCAGATTCGCGACAGCCTGCGGAGCCGGCCTGCGACGACATTTCCCTCCCTCGCCCGACGGGCCTCGAGCAGACCGCCTACGGCGAGAAACGCGATGAGATTAATCACAAAGAGCACTGCGAAATAGATCGAGTGCCGGCGCCAGACGAACCACCCTGTGACGAGTTCATAGGTTCCGATCGCGTCCAGTGTCACCCCCCACATTACCGGAGCCGCTCCGAGGCCAAGGCTGGTGATGACCGTAAACAGCGCAAAGAAATGGTTGCGCCCCATCTCGGGCATCGTGGCCATCGTGATGCGCAGATTCGCTAGGTTGAAATTCGCCGCACACAGGCCGCTCAGAAAATTCAGCGCCGCAACGAGCGGAATCGTGCAATCGAGAATGCCTGCCGCGATGAGAAACCACCCGGCCAGCACGACGGCAAACCCTACAAGGGAGGCCCTCAGAATCGGTTTGCTGCCGACCGCATCGATCACCTGTCCCGTCAGCCCCAACGACAGGATCGGCCCGACAAACGCCGCGCCCGATAGATACAGCACGAGATCCGCATCGAACCTCGGAAACTCACGCAGGTATTCGACGGTGAACACGCTCAGGCTGCCAATGACGATCATAAACAGCAGGTTGAAGACGAGCAGCCGAAAGAACGGAGGGTGCCGAAGAATTTCGCGCCATGGCACGCGCTGCGCCGATCGCACGATCGTCTCACCCGCCGGTGCATCGGGAATCCGCTTGATGAACCACAGGCTCGCCGAGCCGCCGATCGCGCTGATCAGGAAGACCACACTGAACTCCCACGGATCCACGGGCCCCGTCATCACGATCGCGGATGCCATCAGCGAGACGAAGCTGCCGACATACATGAAGAGCTGGTCGAGCGCGAGGAACCGGCCGCGGCTTTCCTCCGGGATGAGCGCCGCGATCCACGGCATCCACCCCGCCGACGAGATGCCACGCAGGAGATTGAAGATGAACAACGCCGCGAGCAGCACGGCAAGCTTCGAGGTCGCATCGAGGAAGCTCAACAGGGGCACGACCGCCACGACGAAGATGAACACCGTTCGCAGTCCCCACCCGCTCAGCACGAACTGACGGTAGGAAACCCGGTCCAGGAATCGCGCGGCGGGGAGCTGCATCACCGTCATGAGCGGAGTGAAGGCCGCAATGATGCCGAGCACGGTGGACGAGGCGCCGAGCGACTTCGCGTAGAGGATGATCGGCGCTCCCATCATGATCTGGAATGCGATCGCGTTGCACAGGTTGAACCAGTGCGAATTGAACGATCCGCGCGGATAGGTGGACACAACGGAATTTCAACCACGAACTCCCCGTCCTTCACCAAGGAAATCATTCCTCTTCGTGCACTTCCCGGCCTTCGTGATTAATTGGAGGCTGCCATGCCCGACATCGACCTGAACGCCAAGCTCCGCGACGTGCCGCACAAGCCGGGCGTCTACGTCATGCGCGACCGGTTGAAGAAGGTGATCTACGTCGGCAAGGCGCGCGATCTGCGCAAACGCCTGTCGAGTTATTTCATGCCTTCGCGGAAGACCCGGGCCGACCTCAAGACGCGCGCCCTTATCGACAGCATCTGGGATTTCGAATGGCACATCGTGCGCAGCGAGGCGGAGGCCGTGCTCTACGAAGGCCGCCTCATCAAGGAATTCCGGCCGAAATACAACGTCAGTTTCCGCGACGACAAACGCTTCCTGCTCGTGAGGGTGAACCTCGACGAGGAATGGCCGCGCTTTCACCTCACCCGCCTGCGCAAGGACGATGGCTCGCGTTACTTCGGCCCCTTCGCCGACTCCGGGGCGCTGCGCCAGACGCTCGCGTTCATGCGGAAGAAATTCGGTGTTCTCACGTTTGGGCGTGGATCCCCCAGCGAGCGGGAACGGAAATCCTCCACCTACCAGGTGCCCATGAAACTGGCGGAAACGACCCCGGAGCAATATCGCGACCGGGTTCTGGAAGCCTGCGAGTTCCTCTCCGGCGAATCGCGGGAACTCACCGCGCAGGTCGAGGCGGAAATGCGCGCCGCCGCCGAACGGCTGGACTTTGAGCGTGCCGCCCAGCTCCGCAACCTGCTCGACGACCTTCGCGCAACGACGAAGCCGATCACGCGCTTCACGCGCAAGACACTCCCGCGCGCGATCAACCCGCAGGCCGACCTGCTCGCATTGAAGGACGCTCTCCAGCTCGAGCGGCCGCCGGTATTGATGGAGTGCTTCGATATTTCGAACATCAGTGCCACGCACATCGTCGCGTCGATGGTGCGCTTTCGCGACGGTGTGCCAGACCGTGGAAACTACCGCCGCTACCGGATCGCGGGCGTGCCCGGACAGAACGACTTCGCAAGCATGGCGGAGGTCGTTCGTCGCCGATACAGCCGGATCCTGCGCGAGGCGGGCGCCGCCGCAGGCGACGACGCGGAGTTTAATCAGGAGAACCCTTACGACGCCGCACGCCGCGCCGTCACCGCCGCCGCAACCCGGAACTCCCGCGCGACAGGGCTGCCCGACCTCATCATCGTCGACGGCGGCAAGGGCCAGCTAAGCAGCGCCTGCAAGGAGCTCCAACGCCTCGGACTGCACGAACTCCCGATCATCGGGCTCGCGAAGGAATTCGAGGAAATTTACCGCCCCGGCCGACCGCTACCGTTACGGCTGCCCGAAGACAGCGGCGCATTGAAACTCCTCCAACGGATTCGCGACGAGGCCCACCGCTTTGCGAACGGCTACCACAGCCTGCTGCTCAAGCGCCGGATCAGTGAAAGCGTGCTCGACGACATCCCGGGCGTGAGTGAGGCGCGAAAAATGGCCCTGCTGGCCAGGTTCGGAAGCGTGGCCCGCATCCGCCGGACGAATGCGGAAACTCTCGCCGAAATTCCGGGGATCAGCGTGCGCCTCGCGGGCGAGATCCTTGCCCGGCTGAACGCCTAGCGGCGCTTTGCCTTGGCGACGCGCACTCCGGGCTCCCAGCGGATCATCGTAAACACGATCGGCTCGGAAATGTTGCCCAGCTTGTCCGTCGCCACGATGGAAATCCGGTTCCGGCCAAGGGCGAGCGGCACGTCAAAGCTCCAGTTGCGATCCCCCTTCGCGCGTCGCGGACCGCGGACCGCACGCTTCCGCTTTTTCGCTCCCCGCGCCTCTCCAAGAGGCGTTACCGTGTATTCCACGCTCGCAATACCGGTGTCGTCGATCGCGCGTCCTGCGATCCGGGCGACCCGTGCCTGCGTGACCTGCTCCCGGCGGGTGCGCGGCTTTGTCAGTCGCAGCCAGGGAATGCCTGGACGTGTGTCCGCCACATAGATCCCCGCCTCTCCGTCCGTGGTTTCGGCCCGGAATACAAACTGATGAAGATTGTTGAAGGTGCCCGGGCCGGCGAAATCGACGAACGCGAGTTCCTTCGGTCCCGCCGGAGAGTCCAGCGTGATACCGCTCACCGCGATCAGCACCGGAGGCCCGTCCTGACGCTTGATCCAGATTCCGTCGCGATACGTCTCGTTCGGATATTCGATGATCGCGCCAAAAACCACGTCGCCGGTTTCATTGATCACCGTGCGGCCAAAATGGCGAAATCTCACCCCCGACGGCGCCGTGGGAACGGGGTCCCCGGCGCGCACGATCGGGACGAGACTGCCCGGGCGCCCCGCGAAAACAGCCTCGGTAAAATGGTTTTCATCCGAAGCCTTCGCCGAAAATGCAACGAGGCCGTTCGAGGCAATCGACGGTTCATCGCTCAGACGTTCGAACACCCCGAGCCCGGCCGGAGCAGCCGCCCCCTCCGCCGCCACGACTTTCAGGGCTCCAGGTGTGCCGGCATAAATGACGCCCTGTTGGACCGGCGTCCCCGAAGGCGATGCCGCAACAACCACCTTCAACGCGACCTCGCCGGACTCGTTCATGTCCATGCCGTGCCCCGGTGACTCCTCGTATCGGAAAATCCGGCGAACCACGGTTCCACTCGGAAATCCGGGAGCTGCTTCGTCCGTGGAGAGTCGCGCCGTCAGATTCTCCGGAGCCCCCCAAAGCAGCACTTCACGGTCTTCGTAAAGACCACCTCTTTCGGAGTCGTCGACGATCGCTTTGATTCCAAGGCGGTTTCCCGCACGAAACGCCGGAACCCCGTAATCCAGCACCGTCAAGCCCGTCCCCGCATAGGTATCTTCGAGCCAGATCCCCTCCGATCTGGACTCGGGACCATACGTTGTGGCGCTGTAGGCGAGCAGTCCGTCACGGGACACAGAGAGCGGACCAAAAAACGAAAACTTTTCATCCCCGTCCGCGGTATCCCCGCTCAAAACCACTGCGGTCGTGATGCCGTCTGCAACCGCCGTGTGCTTGAAAATCCCCACGTGCTCGTTGCTCAGCCAGGAAACAAAGGCCACGGTGCCATCCTCGCCGATTCGGGGGAGATCGAAGACGGCGAACTTCCCGCCTCTTGGAGCCTGCTCCCCGGAAAAGGCCGCAGTCTGATAGGTCGCTCCTTGGGAAAAGACGGAAGCGCATGGCAACAAGGACAGCGCGACCGCCGCCGCTATCGAGAAAGTTTGGCGCACCATTGGAAGTCCAATTCTAGACGATCAGCCTCCTTCCTCAACCGGTTTTTGAAAAGAAAAGGGCTCTCGCGATTTCTCGCGGAGCCCTCAACTCAGTCAAAACCGGGTATCGTCCAGTTACATCGAACGGCGGCGGCGAAGGCTGAAGATCAGGGCGGTCGCGCCGAGCCCCATCAGACCCACGGTCGTGGGTTCGGGCACGGATACGATCTGAAGATTGTCGATGCGGGTATTTCCGTTGGTTGTCGTGGCTCCGGAGACCGACACGCGGACATAAGCGATTTCGAGATTATCGAGCCCGGAAATCTCGGGAAGAGTGAAAGCCTGAAAGGAGGTATTAATCCCACTCACTGACGTCCATTCGTTCCAGTTCTCTCCATCGGTGCTCCACTCCCATGTATGCAAATTGAAGCCGGTGCCCGTGTTTCGCGACGCATAGCTCAGGGCGATCGACTCAAAACCGACGGTGGAAAACGTGAAAACGACAGAGGAGCCATTGTTCCCGGATCCCACGATCGCCAGCGCTCCACCGGAGGCATCCCCTTCGAAGGCATTGATCGTGGAACCACCAAATGTTCCCCAGTTGTTGTTAGCAGTCCCCCCCATCTCCCCAATCAAACCTGAGAATTCCACTGTTGCCGTGGCTGCGCTCAAGCCGTGAGATGCAACCGTCAGGCGCTTGAACTCCTCGCTGTAGACTTCAAATTCGCCCGTCGTTTCGAACTTGCCCAAGGCTCCGTCCGCACCAGCGGTGTTGTTGTTGAAATTCCAGCCGACGAGCAGGGTTTGAGCCTGGGCGAATGTCGCGAAGCTGACCGCTACTGCGGCGATAAGGGAGGCTTTCTTCATGGGATATGGATAGTGCTACGATGTCTCGGTGTCACGGTTGTTCGTCGGCGGGCGTTCGAACAACACTGCCTTTGCGACGATCTCGTAACAGACCTCCAAGCACCATCCGTGCCACGGATGGCCTTCCTTCCCAAATTCTTAAATCAACTCCGCAATTTGCACGGCGTTGAGCGCGGCGCCCTTCAGCAGCTGGTCGCCGCAGACCCAGAAGCACAGGCCGTTGTCCATCGCGCAGTCGAGACGCAGACGGCCGACCTCGCAATCGTCCTTGCCCGCGACAGCAAGAGGCATCGGAAACCGGTTGTCCGCAGGCTCATCCACGACCCGCACGCCGGGGAAGGCATCGATGGCCGCACGGGCCTCCGCGAGATTCACCGGACGCTCGAATTCCGCACTCACCGCCACCGAGTGGGCGCGATAGACCGGGACCCGGACGCAGGTGACCGAAGCGCGGAACATCGGCAGGTGCATGATGCGGCGGCCCTCGTTCTGCATCTTCATCTCCTCCTTCGTGTAGCCGGAGTCGAGAAATGCATCGACCTGCGGGATCACGTTGAACGCGATCTGATGGGAAAACACCTTCTTCTCGACGGCCTGACCGGCCTCGATCGCGCCGACCTGCGTGCGCAATTCCTCGAGTGCCTGCGCGCCGGCACCGGACACCGCCTGGTAGCTCGATGCGAAGACGCGCTTCACGCGGAATTTCTGATGCAGCGGAAACAGCCCCATCAGCGTGATGGCCGTCGTGCAGTTCGGATTCGCAATGATCCCCTCGTGGCGCTTCACGTCGTCGCCATTGATCTCCGGGACGACGAGCGGCACGCGATCGTCCATGCGGAAGGCCGAGGAATTGTCCACGACAACGGCCCCCGCCTTCACGGCATGAGGTGCAAATTCCTTCGAAATTCCACCACCCGCGCTGAAGAGGGCAATATCCACGCCGGCAAACGAGTCCGGACCGAGCACCTGCACCGGCACGTCTTCACCGCGGAATTTCAAGGACTTCCCGGCTGAACGCGGGGACGCAAGCAGGGTGAGCTTGGAGACCGGAAAATTCCGGCGCTCGAGCACCTCGAGCATCTCCACTCCCACCGCGCCGGTTG
Organism: uncultured Spartobacteria bacterium; assembly: GCA_937901895.1. Classification (GTDB taxonomy): domain Bacteria; phylum Verrucomicrobiota; class Verrucomicrobiia; order Chthoniobacterales; family JAATET01; genus JAATET01. Next base: position 15,289 of record CALGTD010000186.1, read on the forward strand.
CCCCGGCGATCGCCACATGATACTGCCTGCTCATAAGAAAAAGGAGCCAATGAGTAGCGCAGAACCGCCCGCCGGCCAACCGGGAAATTCATTCTCGATTCGCGTGCACGTCCGCGATCAGCGAATGGACCTGCTCGATCGCGGCAGGGTCGTGACGAGTTATCCCGTCTCGACCTCCAGATTCGGACTCGGGTTCGAACCCGGCAGCTACCGCACACCGACGGGCCGGTTCGCGATCTGCGAAAAGATCGGCGAGGGCGAGCCGTTGTGGGCGGTTTTCAAAAGCCGGATCCCGACGGGTGAGATTGCACAGCCCGGTGGAGAGGAGGACGGGATTCTTACCCGGATCCTCAGGCTGGAAGGCCTCGACCCTGAAAACGCGAATACGCGCGACCGCTACATCTACATTCACGGAACGAATCAGGAATCGCTCATCGGCACCCCGGCCAGCCACGGATGCGTGCGGATGCGCAACGCGGACATCGCCGATCTGTTTCCCCGCGTGGCGTGCGGATGCCTTGTTGAAATCGTTGCGTGAATCCCCCGCGGACCTTGCAAATAACATGATTTGCGGGTGCCGGGCGTTTTCTCCGATTTTCATTGTCACCCCCCGCGGATGTGCCTAAATCGCTCGCAGCAACATGCTGAGAAAGGAGGGGAAAAAACATCCATGAAACTCGTCAAGATTGCAGCTCTCGCAGCGTTCGCAGTCGCGTCGCTCGGCCTCGGCGCTTGCGCCAGCAAGTCCGCGCCGGCTCCGGCTCCGACCACCGGTTACACCAAGTAATCGTTCTTCCTTTGGAAGATACTAAGGCCGGGATGGTTCGCCGAATCGTCCCGGCCTTTTTGTTTCCCCTCGCGGTTTCACGCTGACAAACACGCTCCCCGGCATCGTGAAGCGCCACAGGAGTTCCTGCGCGGTGGAGATGCCAATGCGCGAATCGGCGACCGGCCGGATCCTCCGCGAACGCGGATGCAGCGCGAACACAGGATCCACGCACAGGTCGTGTCCGTGGTCGCTCCCTACGATTCCAAGAGCCTGCGTCAAACGTCCCGGGCCGGCGCAGAGCTTCCGCAGATCCGCCATTTTCCGTCGCTCGATCATTCGCTCGACACCGGTCACCGGCTCCAGCGCACGCACGAGAACGAAGCCCTGGCGTCGCCCCTTCACGAGGACGTTGAAGAGCCAGTGCATCCCGTAGTTGAGATACACGTAGGCCGTGCCCGCAGGATGCGCGGCCACGAACGCACGCGCACTCGGACGGAAGAATGTATGACAGGCCGCGTCGCCCTCCGCGTCATACGCCTCGGTCTCCACGATGATGCCGCTCGCATCGCCCCAGCGAAGTTCCGCGCCCACCAGTTCACGGGCGCAACGGAGTGGATCACGCTCGAAGAAATTCCTGTCCAGCATCGTCGGCGATAACGATTAGGCGTTCGCACCCGTCGAGTGCGACAAACATCTCGCGAGTCCCCACGGAGCCGGACCATACTGCGAACGACTCCGCACCCCTCCATGCCCCGCCGTGCCCGGAATTCGCATCCCCGTCGGAATGCTGCACCGCTGACGTTTGCCACGCTTTGGAAGGCCTTCCTCATCGTGGCATCCGGGCTTCTGGTCTATGCGCCGGCGGTCCATGGCGAATGGCTTTGGGACGATGACGAAGCGATCCCGCTGAATCCCGACCTCAAGGATCCGTGGGGATGGTTGACCGTCTGGAGCGGAGCCTCTCCCAGTGCCGATTATTTTCCGCTCACTGCCACGGTCCGATGGATTCAGTGGCAGGTATTTCACGAGGCGGTGGCCGGTTATCATCTGTGCAATATCGCGCTTCATCTCGCGAGCGCACTGCTCATCTGGCGGGTGTTCTGGAAACTCGGAATCGGCCTGCCATGGCTGGGCGGTCTCATCTTTGCGATCCATCCCATTTTCGTCGAGTCCGTCGCATGGATCTCGGAATTGAAGAACACGCTGTCACTTCCGCTGCTTCTGCTCTCCTTCCTCGCATGGCTGGATTTCGGAAACTCTCGAAAGGGCGTGGCCTACGCGGTCTCGCTCGGGTGTTTCCTGCTCGCGGTCGCCGCGAAATCCTCCGTGGTGACGTTTCCGTTGATCCTGCTCCTGCACACATGGTGGAAGACTGCAAAAATCACCCGTCGCAATCTGGTCGAGGTATTGCCGTTTCTCCTCGTCTCGGTCGCGTTTGGACTGTTCACAATTCATTTCCAGTTTCAGCGCGCGATCGGAGACGAACCCCTGCCTGCCGGTGACTTCGTGGATCGCACCCTCATCGCGGGTCTCGCCGTGGCCTTCTATTTGTGGAAGACGATCCTGCCAATCCACCTCCTGCCGATGTATCCCCAGTGGATCGCGGATCGGACGGACGTTCTGCTGTGGCTTCCCTGGCCGCTGCTCGTCGCAGGGTTCCTCTGGGCGTGGAGACACCGCGCCTCGTGGGGGCGTCACGTGATCTTTGGCTTCGGAGTCTTCCTCATCAGCCTCGCGCCTGTCCTTGGCTTCATCGACATGGCCTACATGCGCATTTCGTGGACTGCGGATCACTTTCTTTACCTGCCGAACCTCGGCCTTCTCGGCCTTGCCGTTGCCGGAGTGAACCGCGTGCTCACGCCTCCCTCCCCGCCGGCAATGCGAAAAGCCGGCGTCGGCGCCATTATCCTCGTGGTGGCGTTGTGGATGGGCACGGCATTCCGTCACGCTGGACGGTTCGTGGACGAGGAAACGCTCTGGACCTACACGCTCTCGCAGAACCCGGACGCCTGGCAGGCGCATACCCGGCTGGCAATGGCACTCATCAAGCGGGGCGACGCCGAAGCCGTGCGTGTCCATTTCGCCGAAGCCCAGCGGCTCCGACCGGATCTCGCACAGACCGCCACCAACTACGCAAACATCCTCGAAGATACCGGCGACATCGACGGTGCGATCGTCATGCGCCGAATGGCGGTGGAACTCTCACCTGAGTTTCCGTTCTGCCGATTCATGCTGGCTCGCACCCTCGCGCAGTCCGGCCGACTCGACGAAGCGCGGATGGAATTGGAAACCCTTGTGCGGATGCGGCCGGACGACGCCAATAACCTGGTAAACCTCGGTCAGGTCCTCCACGCGCTCGACCGGAACACCGATGCGCTTCGTCGGTTCAACGAGGCGCTGGAAATCGATCCTTCCCTCGCCGACGCACGGACTCAACGGGACATTCTCGAGGCCGAGCTCGCAAACGATGCCCCAATCAACCTCTGGAACGCACCCGCGGGGATCACAGACCCGATGGATGATCGATGAACGCCCAGGGAAGGCAGAACTTCCGCTCCAGCTCGGCGCCCAGCGCCTTCACGCCGAACGTCTCCGTGGCGTAGTGTCCGGCGTAGATCAAATTCACCCCCAGCTCCTCCGCCGCGGCAAACGTCCAGTGCGTCCCCTCGCCCGTGAGAAACGTATCGACACCCGCGGCCGCGGCCTTGGCCACCTCGCCTCCCGCACCGCCGGTGACGATGCCGAGCTTCCGCACGCGGTCCGGACCGCCCGGCGCG
>CALGTD010000187.1 GCA_937901895.1 uncultured Spartobacteria bacterium
CAGCGATTCCATTTCGTCCCAAGAGAGCCCGCCGAAAGGGCGTGCGTTGGGCCGGAACCCGGCTTTCAGGTGGCGCTTTTCTTCCGTCCATGCGTCGAGTTCCCCCGCGATCTCGGCGAAGCCGTGATCCGCTTCGTCGCTGGCGAGATCGCCGCGCTCCACCAGCGCAGAGAAGTTCTCCCGCGTCTTCGCGACCTGCACGAAGTCATCCATCAGCCACGTCCGCAGGTCTGGAAAGTGCCGGCAGATGTTCGCCAGCAGCCGCAGAAACGCGCGGGACCGTCGTTCCGCGACGCGGACGGAGGGCAAGGCAGCCGGCGGGGTCATGGTATATAAGAACCCGAGCGCGGAGGAAAGTTCGCCGCCGGGACGCCGGCCGGCGAGTCAAACCATTGCCGGAGCTTATCATAAAGCGCCCGCAGATCGCGCCGGTAGGCTTCCGCCTGTTCCTCGCTCGACTGGCCGGGCTTGCGGCGCAGCGCCCGCACGAGCCGGTTGGCAAGGACGAGATGCGCCGGCAGCCGATGGCGCAGCCGCCGCTGCCCTGAACCCTTCGGTTCCGTGGCAATGCCGAGCCGGGCATAGGCTTGCCGCAGACTCATGCCTTGCAGGAAGGCCACATCGGCGACGCTTTGCGCGAGGCGCATGTAACGCTGTGCCGTGCGAGCCGTGCCCTTGAAGTTGGCTTCCAGCCAGAGAAGCCAGGCCCCCGGCCCCATGCTTTGCCGCACGCGCTTTTTCTCGGCCAGGAGAAGCTGGCCTGCTTGCCACGCGGCGGATAACGCACCAGTGAGCGCTCGCCGGGATTGGAACGAGCAGGACTTGGCCTGTTCGTGTAGGCGGTTGATTTCCGCCGCGACCGAGGTTTCTAGAGCGGGATTCATGGCGTCATCCCCGTGGTTGCGCGGAAGCTGTCCGCCAGTTGATGCACCGCCTGTTTCGAGCGCCCGGCGGTGTGGCCGATTTCTTCCAGCGTGGCCTCGCCAAGCAGATCGGGTCGCACGCACCACAGCGCCACCGTCGCGCGCACGCCGCGCTCGTCGAGCGACGCGCCTTCCGCCATCCAGATCAGGAGCCGGCAAACGACATCCAGGGCGAGGAAGCGAGCTTCCTGCCGCGGATCGACCGGCTCTGCGAAGAATGAATCATCGTTGGTTTTCATGACGCGCGCACCTTACGCGCGAACCTTCCGCCAAAATAGAATCTCGGAGCGGAAACGAATTGGACGAATAGATGCAGCGCAATGCGACCCGTGACGCATCTATTTCCCGCCAAAAAAAAACGCCGCGCGGGCACGAGGCGGCGCGGCGTGAACGGCGGACGTGGGCAGGCTAGCCCCGCGCAGGCACCTTGAGCTTGGTGCGGATATGCTCGGAAACCTCCTGCGGATCGTAATACACGAAGTGCCCGACGCGGTGATGCGGGATGCGCCGGAGCTTTGTCCAATCCCGCAGTGTGCGAACCGACGGCTCCTTCCCTTTGGGAAAAAGTCCGCTGGCGCGCAGCCCGAGGATGTCTGTGAGTTGAGGCAGATCGAGTGAGGGAATAGTAGGCGTTTCCATGCCTATGCTGGTTTCGTCAAGCGGCGTGGCCAGAGATTGCCATCGCGCTTCGCGTTCCATATCGAAGCCAAGTGGAATTGAACTTTCCCACGGATTCCGACGGCTTCTTTTCACGAGAATGTCCCTCCTGCAATCGCTACTTCAAAGTGATTATGGGCGAAGGCAGCGACGAACCGATTTCCTTCTGTCCCCACTGTGGTCATCGTGGACATGACTGCTGGCATACACCGGAACAAATCAAATACGCCCAAGCCGTCGCGTTAAGCACGGTCGTTGCCCCGGAAATCGACCGCCTGAAACGCTCGCTCTCCGGGTCAGGAGGCGGACTGTTCAAAATGACGGTGAAGAACAATATTCCCCGGCCGCCACCGCCTCCACTCGAAGTCGATGAGCCTTACGACATCGTCCGCTTTCGATGCTGCAATGAGACGGTCAAACTGCATCGTTTGGACACGAATTTCTGCATTATCTGCGGCACGACTTACGAAATGAAACACAGCGACTCCAAACGGATATTTCTCAGTCACAAGGGCGTCGACAAAACGCTAGTCATTAGTTTCAAGCAGACCCTTGAGAGTTTGGGATTTTCGCCGTGGTTGGATGAGGATGCGATGCCCGCCGGCACGCCGTTGGAACGCGGAATATTGAAGGGGATGGAAGACTCCTGCGCTGTGGTCTTCTTCATTACCCCGTCCTTCAAGGACGAGGGTTTTCTGGAAACGGAGATTAACTACGCCATTCAACAGAAACGCGCCAAAGGGGACCGTTTCGCGATTATCGCACTACAATTTGTCGATGCGTCCGGAAAAGCCGGCGAGATTCCCGCGTTGCTGAAGAGTTACGTTTGGAAACACCCGAAATCAGAACTCGAAGCGCTGCGCGAAATTGTTCGGGCGCTACCGCTGTCGGTTGGGACCGCCGACTGGCGGGAAGGGATCGACGGAGTCGTGGCGACATCGAAGATAAAGTCCACCGTCGCCGAACTGTCACCGGAGGCCAAGGTGATCCTAGCCGCC
>CALGTD010000188.1 GCA_937901895.1 uncultured Spartobacteria bacterium
CGAGCATCGCCTGTTTCAACGACCAGCCCGCAAGCGGCGCGAACACGGCGTCCACCTCGTCGATCGCGGCGGCAAACACCGGTTCCGAGCGCATCAGCTCCTGGCCCATGCCCCACCACTGCGGTCCCATGCCGGTGAACACGAAGACGAGCGGAGGTTTCGCGGACCCGGCGCGTCCACCGACCGCCACCCGTTCGTGTACCTGTCCGGTCGAGGCCGCCATCAGCTGGTCGCGCAATTCCTCCGGTCCCCCCGCGAGTGCCGCGAGCCGCACGGGGAGATGACTGCGCCGGAAGGCGGTGGTATAGGCGAGATCGGCAAAGGTGCCCGCAAGCGGCTGGCCGAGCAGGAAGGCATACTTGCCGGCGAGATCGCGCAGGGCCTCCTCGCTGCTGGCGGAGAGGGGGATCACACGCAGCGGACGTGCAGGGTCGTCGGGGGCGGAGGGAACCTCCACAACCGGAGCCGACTCGAGCACGACATGGGCATTCGTGCCCCCGTAGCCGAAGGAGTTGATCGCCGCGTAGACGGTCGGCTTTTCCTCCGGCGCCGGCAGTTTGCGCGTGTCCGCCGCGACTTCCAGCGAGAGGTCGGCGAATGGAATCCGTGGATTCGGATTCTTGAAATGGAGATTCTTCGGAACCTGGCGGTTCTTCAACACGCCGATCGTTTTCAATACTCCGGCCACGCCGGCGGCCGCCTCGAGGTGGCCGATGTTTGTTTTTACCGAGCCGACCGGCAGTTTGCCGTCGCGGCCGTTCGCGAAGTTGCGGTCCAGCGCTCCGAGTTCGGCGAAATCTCCTGCCTGCGTGCCCGTGCCGTGCGCCTCGACGTAGTCCACCTCCGCCGGCGAAATCCCCGCGCGGCTGTAAACGTCGCGCACGAGCGCCTCCTGCGCCTCGCTGTTGGGCAGTGAGATGCCATCGGTGCGACCGTCCTGATTCACGCCGCTCGCGCAGACGACGGCGTGGATTGTGTGGCCCGCCGCGAGGGCATCCTCGAGCCGCTGGATCAACAGGATTCCCGCGCCCTCGCCGCGTGCGTAGCCGGCTGCGGTTTCGTCGAATGCATGACATTCCCCATGATGCGAGAGGAAGTGCCCCTTGCTCATGATGATCGGAAAATCGGGGCGCATCATGGCATTCACGCCTCCCGCGAGCGCCATGTCGCATTCGCGCAGGCGCAGGCTCTGGCAGGCGTAGTGCAGCGCGACGAGCGAGGAGGAGCAGGCCGTGTCCAGCGTGAGGCTGGGACCCTTGAGATTGAACGCGTGGGAAATGCGGTTCGAAAGCACCGTCATCATCACGCCGCCGGCGGAATGGGCGTTGATGAGATGGCGGTTCGACGCCTGCGTCTGCAACACGAGATGGTCGAGGCAGAATCCGCCGACGAAGACCCCCGTCGACGAGCCCGACATCCGGGTGAGCGGAAGCCCCGCGTCCTCGAAGGCCTCCCATGTCACCTCCAGCAGCAGGCGCTGCTGCGGGTCGAGCGATGCCGCTTCGCGCGGGGACATCCCGAACGCCAGGGGATCGAACTGCCGCAGATCCATGTCGAGACTTGCGGCCTTGGGTGCGTAGTTCTTGCCTGGCCGTTGCTGATCTTCGTCGTAATACTGGCGCCAGTCCCACCGGTCCTTCCGGATCGGGCGCAGCGCGTTGCCGCCGCGCATCAGAAACTTCCAGAAGGCCGTGAGGGAATTTGCATTCGGCGGCATCCGGCAGCCGATTCCCACGATTGCAAATTTTTCGTTCTCCGGGGCGGACATGAAGATGCGCGATGTAGCAGAACCTCGAAAATCCTTCCAGCGGCCATCGGAGGAAATTCGCGGAATTTTGCGGCTGAGGGAGCATTTATCCGTGTGCCGTTGCGAAACGTGGCGCGTGTGGCGGCAAGGGCCGCCGCGGTGCGGTCATATTCCAGGTATCCAGATCCGTAAGGAGTCTCAAATTTCCAAGCGCCGAACTCATGGACCATGGGTCTGGTGCTGGATATCGGAGAGGGAAACCCAGTCCCATGAATTCCCCACGGCGTTCCCTTCTCCTTCTCTCCAGCTTCTTTTGCGCTGCCACCGCAGGTGCCGCCGAAGTCACCTGGAACGCCGACAGTGGCGACTTCCTCATCGGTTCCAACTGGAGCACTGGCACCTTTCCTCCCGCAGCCGACAACGCATCCATCAGCAATGGCGGCACGGCGACGATGTCCGGCGGCACGGCGACGGTGAACCAGCTCTGGACGGGGAACGGTGGCACTGACACGAACACCGGAACCTTCGTGCAAACCGGCGGAACGCTGACGCTTACGACCGGAGGTGTTTCGGGTCGCGGACCGAACGGCACCGGCACATGGACAATGACCGGAGGCACGTTGACCACGGGCGAAGTGCGCGTGGGCGGTGGCAATGGAACGGCGTCGGTGCCGCAGACCTCCACGGGCACGATGACGGTTTCCAATCCCGGCACAACGGTGACGTCGAGCGGCTACGTCGGGGTGGGATCGACTGGCAACGGCACACTGACGATCTCGAATTCCGCGTCGTGGACGCACAACGGCAGTGCGGTGTTTCTGGTTGGCGGCGACAATAACAACGCCGCGACGAATCAAGCCGGAGGCACCGGTGTGCTGAACGTCAACAGCGGCGCGACGTTGACCTTCGGCGGCGCGGCGAATCTGTCCATCGGCCGCAACACGAGCACAACGGTCGTTACCGGCAGCGGCACGCTCAATGTCAACGGCGGGACGATCACGTTGGGAGGAGGATCGCTGAACTTTGCGTCAAAGCAGGGGGGCGCCGGCCAGCTCGCAGGTAACGGCACGTTGAACATGAACTCCGGCTCGATCACCTCGCCCAATGGCATTCGCCTCAACGAGGGCACGACAACGCTGAACTTCAACGGCGGCACGACGACGGTCAGCGGGTTCCTCAAGCAGGTCGCTGGCGGGACGGGAACGATCAATTTCAATGGCGGGACGATCCGCGCATCCGCGGCCAGCGGCGACTTCTTTGGTTTTACCGGGACCGGCTCGGGTGGCGTGTTGAATCTCAACGTCCTCGCCGGCGGCCTGGTTTTCGACACGAACGGCAACGACGTGACAATCACCCAGTCGTTGAGTGGAAGTGGCGGTCTCACCAAACTCGGTGGCGGCACGTTGACGTTCTCCAGCCTGAGCGGTGTCGGTTACACGGGTGACACGACGGTTTCCGCGGGGGTGTTGAGCCTTGCCGCCGCCTCGCTCGACGACGCGAGCGATCTCTGGTTGACGTCGGGAAGCGTTCTCGACCTGAACTTCATCGGCACGGACGCCATCGCCAGGCTCTACATTAACGGGGTTCTTCAGAGCGGCGGGACATGGGGCGCGATCGGTTCGGGTGCGATGTTCACCAGCAGCCTGTTTACGGGCGATGGACTTCTGCTTGTGGCCGTTCCGGAGCCCGTGACAGTGGGATTGATCGTTTCAGGGTTCCTTGGGGCGGTTGCCATTGCGCGCCGCCGCCGCCGCGCGGCCTGATCTGATCAGACGCACAGAATCGTCGTGTTGTCTCTCGACATGCGGGCGCGCCTGCCTGTATCGAGTAGGGCTGAATTTCACTGAATGGATTTTTCCGCCTTTTTCACACCGGGAACCGAAATTTTCCTGATCTGGACATCGATCGCCAAGACGATCGGGCTCCTCTTTCTGGCGGTGCTGCCGCTCGTGTCGCTCGCCGTCTTTGCAGAGCGAAAGGTCAGCGCCTTCATTCAGGATCGCGTTGGGCCAAACCGCGTCGGCGCTCCGACGTCGCTGCTGGGATTCGACAAGGATCTGCGCCTCGCCGGCCTCGGTCAGATGATCGCGGACCCGATCAAGCTCGTCCTGAAGGAAAACTTCATCCCGAACTCGGTTAACAAGTTCTACTACTTCATCGCGCCGAAGCTCGCGATGATTCCGCCGGTCCTGGTGCTTGCGGTGCTGCCGTTCGGAAGCTCGCTCTTTGGCGTGGACATGGTCATCGCGAACGTGAACATCGGCGTGCTCTGGGTGTTCGCCGTGTCCTCGCTGGGTGTCTACGGCATCGTGCTCGCGGGCTGGGCGTCGAACTCGAAATACCCGTTCCTTGGCGGCATCCGCTCGAGTTCGCAGATGATTTCCTACGAGCTGTCGCTGGGTCTTTCGGTGATTCCGGTGTTCCTCGTCTGTGGCACCTTGAATCTCGGCGATATCGTGAAGTGGCAGGTGCAGAATGGCTGGCTGATCGCGCCGTTCTGGCCGCAGGGCTTCGACCTCGGTCGGGCATTCAGCGATCCGAAGATGATTTGGGATTCCATCGTTGCCGGCTTCTCGTTCCAGCGACTGCTGCTGGCCGTGCCAATGCTGATCTCGTTTTTCATCTTCCTCGTGGCAATGTTCGCGGAGACCAACCGCGCGCCCTTCGACCTTCCCGAGGCCGAGCAGGAGCTGGTCGGCGGCTATCACACGGAATACTCCGCGATGGGATTCGCGCTCTTCTTCCTCGGAGAATACGCCGCGATGATCGCCGGCTCCGGCGTGATCGTGACGCTTTTCCTCGGCGGCTGGAGCCTGCCGATGGTTCCGGACGGCTCGGCCGGCTGGTTCTGGGGACTGGTGAACATTGCCACGTTCTTCGCCAAGGTCTGCGCGCTGCTCTTCGTCTTCATCTGGGTGCGCTGGACGGTGCCCCGGTTCCGCTACGACCAGCTCATGCGACTCGGCTGGATCTGGTTCTTCGAGATTGCACTCGCCAACATCTTCCTCACCGCGGTCATCCTCGCGTTCATCAAGCGGTAAGGCGCATAACAACGAGCCTGTTCGCCTTGCGCGCGGACGAAAGCGGGGTGGAAGCGGCGCAATAGAGCGCAAACTCCGCAAAAGATCGCGCGATTTCGGGACGGGACTCGACAAGGGTCGCAGCCCACGGGTATCAACTTTCTCTGCATCACGTATCGCGATTTCATGGCACTAGTCGTCAACCGTCCCAAACTCAGCCTCGCCGAGAAATTTTACCTTCCCGCGCTGTTCGGGGGGATGGTGCTCACGATCCGCCATTTCTTCCTCACGCTTACCGGGCGGAAGAAGACGACGATGCAATACCCCGACGAGAAGTGGGACGCCCATCTTCCCGAGTGGTATCGCGGTGCGCCAACCCTCGTGACCGACGAGTGGGGCCGCGAGCGCTGCGTCTCGTGCCAACTTTGCGAGTTCATCTGTCCGCCGCGCGCGATCACCATCACTCCCGAGGAAATTCCCGCCGCCGACAAGTGGGCGAAGGTCGAGAAGCGCCCGAAGGAATTCGAGATCGACATGGTCCGCTGCATTTACTGCGGCCTCTGCGAGGAGGTCTGCCCGGAACAGGCGATTTTCCTGCGCAAGGACTACTCGATCACCGGCTACAGCCGCGCCGAAATGGTGCACAACAAGCAGAAACTCTACGAACTCGGCGGCCTGAAAACGGGCGTCGTCAACAAGTGGAACGAAAAAAAGTAGCCGTCGCTCCCGCCCAGCCTGTAAAACGCCCGCCGACCAACCCATTTTCGACGCCCAAGTGTCCCTGATTCTCTTCTGGATATTCGCCGGACTGATGCTCCTTTTCGGGCTCGGCGTCGTGCTGATGCGCAATCCGGTCTCGTCGGCGATGTGCCTCGTCGTTTCGTTCGTCGGGCTGGCCTCGCTGTTCTTCACGCTCGACGCGTTCTTCATCGGGATCATCCAGATCCTCGTCTACGCCGGCGCGGTGATGGTGCTCTTCCTGTTCATCATCATGCTCCTCGACCTGAAGGCGGCTCCCGCCCGCAAGCTGAACGTCATGGCATGGACGGGCAGCGGCCTCGTGCTCGTCGGGTTTGTGGCCCTGATGATGCAGGTTGTCCTCGGCAATCCCGCGCTTCACGCCGCGATGCCGGCGCTGACCGCGGACTACGACGACGTGCAGCAGATCGGCCTCGCGCTTTTCACGAATTTCAACTTCCCGTTCCAGATCGTTGGCGTCCTGCTGCTGGTCGCGACGGTCGGTGTGGTGGTCCTCAGCCGAAAGGAGTTGAAGTGAACGGGGCGAACAACCGCCGGATCATCGGACCCCAGCCCGGGAACTGCTTCTCGCATCCATGGAAGTGAGCCTTGCCCATTATCTCGCCGTCAGCGGCCTGCTCTTCGCGATCGGGATGGCCGGCGTGCTGCTTCGCCGGAACATTCTGGTGATCTTCATGTGTCTCGAGCTGATGCTGAATGCGGCAAATCTCTCGCTGGTCGCATTCACCCGGTTTCACCTCGTCGACGGCCTGCCGAACTTCAACGCCCAGGTGCTCGTGTTCTTCATCATTACGGTCGCCGCGGCGGAGGTTGCCGTGGGGCTGGCGATCATCGTCGCTCTGTTCCGAAAGATGCAGACGACGCATGTCGAGGATCTCAACTCGCTGAAATTCTAGATGGCGCCCTGGATTCTTCTCTTCACGCCGCTTGTGATGGCGGCAGCCATTCTTTTCGTCGGACTGCGATCGAAGACGCTCGCCGCCGCGCTGGCCATCGGCGGAGCGCTCGTGACCTGCGTGATCAGCTGGTGGCTCTTCCTTCAGCCCGATCCGATCACCGCGAAGATCGACTGGATCAATCTCGGTGCGATTCTCGGTCCCAACGCCCCCGTGGATTTTGCGGTGCCGATCGGCCTCAGCATCGATGCGCTGGCGAAGTCGATGCTCGTCATCGTCTGCACGATCGCGCCCCTCGTTTTCATCTACTCGCTCGGTTACATGGCGCACGAGGAGGGGTATTGCCGTTACTTCGCGGGGCTCTCCCTCTTCCTCTTTTCGATGCTGGGCATCGTCCTCGCCGACAACTTCGTGATGATGTTCATCTTCTGGGAACTCGTCGGCGTCAGCTCCTACATCCTCATCGGCCACTACTTCCGGAGGGATTCCGCGGCCGAGGCGTCCAAACAGGCGTTCACGGTGAACCGTATCGGCGACTTCGGCTTCATGCTGGGCATCCTCATGTTCTGGCTGTCGACGGGAACCTTTGTCTTCGCCGACCTCGCGGTGGAAAATGCGCCGGCCCTTGCAACGCTGGGAGCCTCGCCATTCTGGCTGGCAACCGCGTGCGTCCTCGTCTTTTGCGGCACGATCGGAAAGTCCGCGCAGATGCCGCTCCACGTGTGGCTCCCCAACTCGATGGAGGGCCCCACGCCGGTGTCCTCGCTGCTCCATGCGGCGACGATGGTCGCGGCGGGCGTCTACCTGCTAGCGCGGCTGTTTCCCGTCCTTGAAGGTTCACCCGGCGCGCTGACGGTCATCGGCTGGGTCGGTGGCATCACCTGCTTCGCTGCGGGACTGATGGGCATCCAGCAGAACGACATCAAGCGCATCCTCGCCTACTCGACCATCTCCCAGCTCGGCTACATGGTGCTTGGCATCGCCGTCGCGCCGCTCGCGGGGGTCGCGATGTTCCACCTCTTCACGCACGCCTTCTTCAAGTGCCTTCTCTTCCTGTGCTCGGGCTCGGTGATCCTCGGCATGCACCACAAGCAGGACATCTGGGAAATGGGCGGTCTCAAGAACAAGATGCCCGTCACCTTCGTGACGATGGTGATCGGCGGGCTCGCGTTGATGGGCTTCCCCTACGTCACGAGCGGCTTCTACAGCAAGGACCTGATCATCGAGTTTGCCTACGAGGCCGGCTGGCCGTGGTTCCTCCTCGCGCTCGGCGGCGTGTTCCTCACCGCCATGTATACCACGCGCCTCCTGGTGGTCGTGTTCTTCGGCGGACCTCGCAGCGAAGAGGCCAAGAAGGCGCACGAGTCGCCTGCGGTGATGCTGTTTGCGCTGGTGATGCTCTCCATTCCGGCGATTTGCGCAGGCTTTCCTCCAATCCAGAAACGCTTCTTCGAGATCGACCATCCGCATCACCTGCCGGGCTGGGTGCCGATCGCGATCATGGTGGTGCTGGCCGTCGGCATCGTTGCGACGATCCTCCTCTATCGCGGCGGACCGAAGAAGGATCCGGTGCTCATCCCGTTCTTTGCGAACCGCCTCTACATCGACGCCATCTACGCGCAGATCGTGCGCTGGGCGCAGGATGGCACCGCCGGCGCCCTGCGTTTCTTCGATCGCTGGTTCATTGACGGCATCTGCGTGACGTTTGGTGCGAAGCTGGTGAGCGCCTTCGGCTTCACGCTGCGTTTCCTCCAGGTAGGCAATATCCAGGCATACGCCTTCTTCTTCGGAGCGGGCGTCGTCGCTCTTCTTTACTTCCTCGTTGCCCGATGAGTCCGACCGGTCCGCTTTTCTATCTCACGCTGCTGCCGTTCGTCGCAGCCGTTCTGGTGATGCTCGGCAGTCCGGCCCGACTCGTTAGCCGGATCTTCTCGGGAGTCCTCCTCGCGCTCACATTGGCCCTCTGCGTCCAATACGACCGGGCCGCGGGTGGTATGGCGTTCGGATCGGAACTGCCGGTTTCCGAATCGCTCGACCTGTCCCTGAGGTTTGGCGCGGATGGATTGAGCCTCGCGATGCTCCTGCTGACAGCGATCGTTACCGTCGCGGCGGTCTGGGTGATTCCGCCGATGCAGGATCGGGAGAACCTCTTTTACGCCTGTGTGATGCTGATCTCCGGCGGCGTGGTCGGTGCCTTCGCATCCACGGACGTGCTGTTCTTCTACGCCTTCCACGAAGTGGCGTTGATTCCGACCTTCATTCTGATCGGCCTCTGGGGATCCGGCGACCGACGCGTGGCGGCATGGAAGGCGACAATCTATCTCGGAGCGGGAAGCTTCGTGCTGCTGCTCGGCATTCTGGGCGTCTACCTCAATCTGCCGGACGGCGTGCGGACGTTCGATATGACGTTCTGGCGCAATCTCCCCCAGATGCAGCCGGACTTCTCGCTGCCCCACTGGGTCTACTGGCTGTTGCTAATTGGATTCGGAACACTGATCTCGTTGTTTCCGTTTCACTCGTGGGCTCCGCAGGCCTACGCCTCCGCGCCGACGCCTGCGGCGATGCTCCATGCGGGTGTCCTGAAGAAGTTCGGGCTTTACGGCATGCTGCGAATCCTCGTCCCGCTCTTTCCGGAGGCGATGGAGCAGTATCTGAACATCTTCCTCATCCTCCTCTGCGGAAACATCCTCTACATCGGTCTCGTTACGATCGCGCAGAAGCGCCTCGACTGGATGCTCGGCTATTCCAGCGTGATGCACATGGGATACATCTTTCTGGGAATCGCCGCGCTGAACGAGATCAGCCTCAGCGGCGCGGCGCTGCTGATGGTGGCACACGGACTTTCCATCGCGGCATGCTTCGCAGTTTGCGGGGTGGTCCGGGAGCGCACCGGGACGCTGGAGTTCGCCGATCTCGGCGGGCTGGCAAAGCCCATGCCGCGGCTTGGCCTGCTGTTCGGATTTGCCGCGATGGCGTCGGTTGGACTTCCCGGGTTTGCGAACTTCCCGGGGGAGCTGATGGTTTTCTTCGGAGCGGTTGGCGCGGGTGAGGTGTTTGGCCCCGGCTTCACACCCTCCGCGATCCAGATTGCCGCGATCGTCGCGGTGTGGGGAGTGGTGATTTCCGCGGTCTACATGCTGCGCGCCTATCGCCGCGTGTTCTTCGGCTCGATGCCGGAGCGGTGGGCCCGACTGGCGGACGTGCCGGTGTTCACCCGCTATGCGGTCATCCTGCTGGTCGTCGCTCTCATGGTCGTGGGCTTCCTCCCGCAGCTTCTTCTTCAATACGTGACTCCTTCCGTGCTGCCGTGAATCCGCTTGTCCTCGAAGTTCTTGTCGTCTCTCTCGGCATCGCGCTGCTGATGGTCGAGGCGTTTTCGCCGAAGCCGGACAAGCGCCTCCTCGCCTGGATCGGCATGGCCGGCCTCGCCACCGTTTTCGTGCTCACGTTTTTTGTCGGAACCGTCCCGCCCGGGTCGCCAACCGCTGCGTTTTACACCGCCGATTCGTTCGCGATCTTCTTCAAGCGATTCGCACTCGTTTCGACGATTCTCGTGCTTGCCATGAGCATCGATTACCTCCCGGTGGTCGCGAGGTTCGTTCCCAGCGAACGAGAAGGCGGCGGGCTGGGGGAATTTCTGGCGCTTCCGGTCCTCACATGTGCCGGGCTCATGTGGATGGCTTCCGCCGCGGACTTCATCTCGATCTTTGTCTCGCTAGAGCTGGTCACGATCTCGTTCTACGTGCTGGTGGCCTACATGCGCCGCAGCAATGCCGGACTCGAAGCAGGCACGAAATACCTGATTCTCGGTGCGCTTTCGACCGGCTTCGTCGTCTACGGAATCACGTGGATCTTCGGAATGACCGGCCAGACGAATCTCCGTGCAATCAGTGAAGTGGTGACCGGGGGCTATCCCGCGGCAAACATTCCCGCGCTGCTGTTCGGAGTTGGCCTTGTGATCATCGCGCTCGGCTTCAAGGTAGCGGCGTTCCCCTTCCAGTTCTGGGTGCCGGACGTCTATCAAGGCGCGCCCACCCCGATCACTGCATTCCTGTCCGTCGGTTCGAAGGCCGCCGGCTTCGTCGTGCTTCTCCGCGTGCTCGAGCCGTTTTCCGCCGTTCCGGCGATCTGGGAAAAACTCTCGGCCGTGCTCGCGGTCGTCGCCGGGGCCACGCTCATCTACGGCAACCTGGCAGCCATTCCGCAGCAGAACCTCAAGCGACTGCTTTCCTATTCCAGTGTCGGCCACGCCGGATACCTTCTTATGGCCGTCGCGAGCATCGGGGCGGTGTTGCCCGGGCGCGAGGCATGGCCTGCGATCGGATTTTACCTGGCCGCGTATTTGCTGATGACGTTCCTCGCGTTCTTCGTCCTCGCCGTGGCCGGAGGCGACGAGATTTCGCACTTCAACGGCCTCGCGCGCCGTGCTCCCTGGCTCGCGGCCGCACTGCTCGTCTCCATGATCTCGCTTGCCGGCATTCCGTTCACCGCCGGTTTTCTCGGAAAGCTGCTCCTCTTCGATGTCGCGCTGTCCGCCGGGAACTACGTCCTCGTGGGAATCGGCGTCCTGACAGTGGCTTGCGGGTTCTATTTCTATCTGCGCGTCGTTGGCGCGATGTATTGGCAGCCGGTTCCGGATGGTGCCGCTCCGATCCGGGTTTCCGTTACCGCGAAGGTCGCGATGGCGCTGCTTGCTGTCTTGATTTTCGTCCTCGGGGTCTTCCCACAGCCGGTGCTGTCTCTTCTGGATTGACCGAAAATCTCGGTGATTTCGACACGGAAAAACGTCGAAGAATACTTGAGTCCACGTGATTTACGGTTACGGTTTGGCACGGCGATAGATTCCTCCGCTATCCCGGAATTCACTCGTCCAATCATGCACATCCCCCTGAAGCTTGCTGTCGCCGTTGGCGGCGCCCTCCTTGTTGCACACAGTCCGGTAGTCCATGCGGCCACCAGCGCCGTGGTGGGCTACGTCACCCTGAACATCGATGCGGCCACGGAATCTTCCCCGAAGATTTCCACGATTTCCCTGCCGCTTTACGCGCCCATCACCGGCAATGGAGCGGTCACCGGCCGCTTTACCAGTGTCGGTGCCTCCTCGCTTACGAATTCCAGCGCTGGCTGGACGGCGGGTGCCTTCTCGCAGAGTTCGCAACCGCATCTGGTAAAAATCACCAGCGGTCCAGCGACCGGCCGAATCTTCAGGATTACGGAAAACAACGCGACCAGCCTGACGGTCGACAACCAGGGCACCAGCCTGAACACGCTCGGGATCGGTGTTGGCTCGAACGGTGATACTTACGAGATCTTCCCGGCGGACACGATTCGCACGGTGTTTGGTTCTCCCGCGGACGGCGTCGTTGGCGGGACAAACGCCGATGTGGCCGATCAGGTGCAGATCCTGAATGCCGCCGGCGAGTGGGAGGTTTTCTACTTCAATACCCCCACGGGCGCGTGGGTCGCCGCGACGAACTCCGCCAACAGCGACAACCGCGTGATCCGTCCTGACGAAGGGATTGTCTATCTCCGCCGCGGGACCACCCCGCTGAAGATTGTGCTCACCGGTCGCGTTCCCGACACCACGTCCCGTATCGTGGTCCGGAACTCCGGCGCGTCCGCGATCGGTTCCACCTGGCCCGTCGACACGACGCTTGCCACCAGCGGAATTCGTGAGATCAGCGGCTGGGTCAGCGGACCCATCGCGACCGCTGATCAAGTCCAGATTTATTCCCCGACCAAGGGATGGCGCAGTTTCTACCACGACGGCACCAACTGGATGCGCGTCGGCCCTGCCATCATCAGCAACGACGAACCCATTCCCGCCGGCACCGCCGTCGTGCTTGCCCGGCGCGGCTCCTCCTCCGATACGACCATCCTCACGCAGAACCAGCCCTACAACCTGAATGACTGACATGGCCCCCGCACGCACCCTTTGTTGTTTCGCGCTCGCGCTGGCCTTTGCCTCCACGGCGGTCTCGCAGGTCATCACGGGTTTCGGTTCCTCCGAGCAGAATCCGCTGAACATCAACTCGGACTTTGTCTTTCCGTGGGCCGGCACCCAGACCGCCACAACGGTTTCGGTGACCGGTGTCTCCAACAGCGCCGGTGGCATCTTCCAGAGCCTCGCGAGTTCTCCGGTCTTCCTTCCGGAGCCGGAGGTAATCGCCCTCACGGGCACGACGGTTTCCCTCCCCGGAGGGGTCACGCAGTTCGACATCGTTCTCTACGATGCGAATAACAACACGCTGCGGGCGACCTTCGACTGGGCGTCCTTTGTTGGTGGAGCCACGGTCACCGCGGACCTCGTCGCGGACGAGGGCACGTTCGATGGCTCGGTGGCATCCTGGGAGCTGAGTCTGTTCGGCTCTCCCAACGAGGAGGTCTCGTTCACCTTCGACGAGCTTGCCGTGGTGCCGGAACCGGCCGTGGTGGCACTCGTTGGTGGTGCGGGCGTGATGCTCCTGCTTCGCCGCCGCCGTCGCGCACGGATCTGAGCCGGCTTTTGATCAACGCCTTCCTCGCGGGATATTTTGCGCTTTCCCGCGGGGACGGCGCGGCTACGATGCGCGCCGCATGGAAACAACGTTGATTCTCCTGAAACCCGATTGTGTGGCCGGCCGCAAGGTTGGTGAAGTTATCAAGCGATTCGAGGAGGCGGGGTTTCAAATCCGCGGTTGCAAGATGTTCAAGGCTGGTCCGGAACTGCTCCGCGAACATTACGCGCATCTGGCCGACAAGCCGTTCTTCCCGGAGCTTGAAGCCTTCATGTCTTCAACACCCGTCGTGGCGCTTGCACTCGCCGGGGACGATGCCGTCGCCCGCGTTCGCACGATCATCGGTCCCACGGACTCGAAGAAGGCCGAGAAGGGCACGGTGCGCGGGGATTTCGGCGTCGACGTGATGGTGAACATCGTCCACGCATCGGATTCGAACGAAAATGCCGCCATCGAGCTGCGCCGCTTCTTCCAGCCCGGCGAACTCTTCGAATACACGATGGACTACGTCACGCAGCCTGCGGCGTAGCGTTCCTCACTTTCACACAGCCGGTCGGGAAGGGACATCCGATGAAGGGTCATGGGTGTCATTTCCTGGATCGTGTTTGGTTTTATCGCGGGGCTTCTCGCGAGGGCGATCATGCCCGGGAACGATCGTGCGGGGTGCCTCGTGACGGTCGTTCTCGGAGTGGTCGGCGCCTTCGTTGGCGGGTGGATTGCCACGCAGATGGGGTGGGGGACGGTTGATGGCTTCGATCTTCGCAGCTTCGGCATCGCCATCCTCGGGGCGCTTGTGATTCTGGGGATTTATCGTCTCGTCGCGCGGCGTTAGTGCGGCACAAGACCCGATCACACTTGAGGACCGGGGTTGCGTCGCCTAACTTTCGTGAAAGGGCGATCTGGCGATGAATCCCGCAATGCAAAACACCGCGAGCATGTGGGTTCTTCTGTGTGAAGAACTCGAGGCCCGGCGATCCGGGGAGTCCGCTGAGGCGTGTTCGGCAGCGGCGAGGCGTTTCGAGCAAGCGGCGAAGGAGATTTTCAAGAGCAGGCCGGAACGGTTGCGGGATGCCCTGGAGATCGCCGGAGACATCCATCAGGCCTCGGGGTATTCCGCGGAGGCGCTCCGATCCTTTTCGGAGGCGATGGCGCTCGCCGGGAAGGAGGCGTCCCCGGTTGTGCGGGCCAGGATCGCGACGAAACTCGCGATCGGTCACGAAGCGGCGGGAAACCTTGAGGAGGCAAGGGGCTTCTACACGAAGGCGATCGAGGCGCATGATCAGACGCGTGATCGTTCGGAACTGCCCACCCTGTTGAACAACCTCGCCGGGCTTCACAGGGCCGCCGGGGATTTCGACGCCGCTGAGGCGGCATACGAGCGGGCGATGGAAGAGGCGGTTGCCGTGCATGGGCCGCACCACCCGGAGGTCGCGCTCATCGCGAACAACCACGCCGTGGCGTGCACGGACCGCGGGAATCTGCGCAAGGCCGAGGAACTGCATCTGCGCGCGCTTCAGATCCGCGAGGAGGCGTTTGGGGCAATCCACCCGGACGTCGGGCAGTCGATGGCGAACCTCGCCGTCGTCTACCATGCCTCCGGCCAGTCGCGAAAAGCCGAGCGTTTCTATCTCGCGGCGCTCGACACGCTTGCAAACTTCCATGCCGGGGACTCTCCCGAAATGGAGCGGATTCGAAAGAACTACAACCGGCTGCCACACATTCGGGCCCGCCGCCTTTCGAAGACGATGAAGCTTTGATCCGGGTGCGGATCGTTCCGGGATCCGCGCCGGCGAACAAGTGTCGCCAGTGCTGCGTGCCCGTCAGCTCGCGTCGGGTAGGATCTGCCTGGTGAGGCGTTCGATGCCCTGCCGTGCGAATTCGCTGTTCGGGTATTGGTGCTGCGCCTTCAGGAACCACGCGAGGCTCGATCCCGGCTGCCCGCGATTCTCGAGTTCCTCCGCCTGCCGCAGCGAGCGGACGAAATCCGCGGCGCGGGTCGTGAGATTGGCGCGAAGCTGGTTGAGCTTCGAGTCTGCGGGGTATTGCCGGAATGCCAGTTCCGCGCTTTCCCACGCGCCGGCGTAGTCGCCCCGTTTCTCGATTTCCTGGGCGCGGATGATGGCCCCCTCAATCAGCGTCATTTCCTCGAGCACCTTCCGCAGCTGCTCCTGCCGCGTCGGATCGTGCGCGACGGCGGCGATGAAGCGCTCCTTGTCGTCGAAGATCTGGCGGTAATTTTTCTGGCTGAGAAGCTGGTCGAGATCGACGAGCGCCTGGTTTTGCACGTTGCCCTGCGTGAAGATGCCGGAGGAAACCTCGGCAAGATCGGGATTGCGCGGCCAGATTTCCGTTGCCGCCTTCAATTCGATTTCGAGTGTCTCCCGGTCCCCGCTGACAGCGGCGTTGCGGGCTTTCGCAAGGTGCATGGCCGCGATTGTCTTCGCGGTCTGGATGGCGGCCATTGGCTTCGAGTTGTCGAAGTCCTTCGCAGTTTCCTCGAGTTCGGCGACCAGTTTTTCCGCGCGGGCGTAGTCCTTCACGTCGAGGGCGGAAAGGAGCTGGTTCGCCTTCTGGACGAAGGTGAGCGCGCGGCGTTTCTCCTCCCGGGGCAGGGTGCGGATCGGCGGCAGGTATTCGCCAACGAGAAACGCCTCGGCGAGTCGCTTCGACGCGCTCTCAGTCTCCTCGCGCTCCATCAGGAATTTGAATGCCTCGACTCCTTCAGCGACATCGCGAATTGCCTCGCTGGCCATCGAGTCGAGCGTGCCGACCGTGGGTGGCAGGCCTGTGGTCTTGTCGAAAAGGTCCTTGGCCTCGCCCTTCACGCGGAGCCGGTCGTCGCCGTCCGCGAAGACATGACGGTAGAACCGCGTCGCAATCAGCACGTGCTCGAAGCGACGCTGGAGAAAGAGCTGCACAATGAGCGCCTGAAACTCGATCTTCGCCTGCAGCGCCGCCATCTCGCGCTTCGCCTCGTTGGCCTTGCGAATGGCGAGCACCTCCGCGATCCGGGTGTCGAACGGTTGCACGCTGGCGTCCAGTCGCGCGTCGTCGAGTTTCTGCTGGGTCGTGCGATCGTCGCCGGCCTGTTGACGGTCTCCGCGGATGGAGCCGCGCTGGTCGCGGGTCATCGAGAGGCGAAGCCGGTCGAGGGAAACCAGCTTGTTGCGTTCGAGCCGGCGGCGTTCCTCGTCGAGCGCGTTGTTTGCCGCGAGCAAACGGTCCCGATTCCGTTGCGACTGCCAGGCGGAATAGACCTGGTTGGAGATCGTGTCGCAGAGACCGGCGTCCCGCCGAAATTCCGAGGCTTTGGGCAGCAGTGCGAATGCCTCGTCGAGAGACTTGGGCGACACGTTTCGAGGCTGAAGAAGACTCAGAATCTGCGAGATGATCGCGTTGTATTCCCCGTCCTGCTCCTCGGTTTCCTCGGGGGCGTTGAGGTATTTCTCAAAGCGTGCCTGGAAGATGCGGTTGTTTGCGATGTTCCAGGAACGGCCGTTCCAGGTGATCGTTTCCGTCCCGGGGTCGAAGAAGGGCATTCCACCGGCGGGGTCGCCTGCTCCCGCACCGGATCTGTCGGGGCTTTCCTGGTTTCCCTGTTGCTGCGGCGGGGGCTGGGGTGGTGGCGCCGGCGCCGGCTCAAGCACCTGGGTAAACGCCGCGGATGCCGTAAGCAGCATCAGACAGGGGAGAACCGGTTTGATCATGCCTTGGTGAGGTGGGTTGCCTTGAGAATACCCTTGTCGGTGACTTCGATCAAAAACCGGAATTTCTGTCCCTTCTGGATGTTCACGTCGCCGAGTTCCGGCGGGATCAGCATGGGGACGATCTCACCACTCGCATCGATGGTGACGGAAATCAACCGCCCCTCCGTTGCGGAGTATCCGAGAACATTGCTGATCTCGCCCTCCGCCCGGTAGGTATTGCCGCGCAGACTGTTCGAGTTTTCGAGGTAGGCGGTGACGTCCAGCGGTGCCGCGGTGCGATAGGGATCGCTCGTGGTTGCAAAGTAAACCGCCCCCGCCACGAAAATGCCGACGAGCACGATGGCTGCGGCGATCAGCCACGGATGTTGCGAGGAGGAACGGGAACGTCTGGCCACCTTCGGGATTTAGGCCGCCTGCAGGCGCAGTTCAAATCTGAATATCAGGAGATGCGGCTCGCGCGGGCTCCGACCCATGCAAAGAAAAGCCCGAGCACGATATGCGCGCAGAGCACCCAGGCGCACAGCTTCTCCGGTGAAAGGGATGTCTGCACGACCATCTGGACGATGTCGTAGTAGCGTTCGAGCTTCAATGTCTGCAGCACACCGGACCAGCTCCAGTAGGCGGAGATAAATGGGCGCACGGCGTTGCCGATCCACTCCGGCAGGGCGAGCACGGCGCCCGAGAGGGGCAGCTGGAACCCGACGAGATAGATCGAGACGAGCGACGCCTGCTCGGCGGTTGCCATCCAGCTCGACACCGCGAGGCAGATCGAGGTCATCGCTGCGTTTACGAGCACGAGAAAAAGGAGCTGGGTGAGCAGGTCGCCGGGAAATCCGCAGACGAAGTGGACGAACAGCCCCATCCAGATCGATTGCACGGCGACCAGCACCGCGAGGAAGACGGCCTTGCTCGCGATGTAACTGGAGGGACGCACCCCGCTGAGTTTTTCCTTCTCGAAAATCAGCCGTTCGGCGGCGATCTCGCGACCGGAGTTGTTGGCGCCCATCAGCGTGAGCAGGATCACCTGGAACATGACGATGCCCGAGACAAGGCTGCCCACCGTGCTGGCCTGGTCGAGGAACGCGAGCTTGTCCGCGAACTGTTCGATGATGCTTTGTTCGATGCCGGTGCCGAGATTGCGCACCTGCGGAAGGCCGTTCCATGCGAAGATCGCCACGAGAAACGGGAAGCCAAGGATCAATCCGAGCTGGAGCAACACCTGTCCCCGACTTCGTGAAAAGATCAGGAACCTTCGTTGGAGCAACGTCATGAACTGGCTGACGATGTCTGGAAGCGGCGGGTGGGTGTCGGCGGAAGGCTCGTCCGCTGCGGGTTCTGCGGAAGCCCCAACCGGAGTAGTGACCTCCCGGAGTGCATAGGCCGCGCAGTGCTTCCGCCACGACTGCGTCCATTCGGCCGGTTCCCGCTCCTCGAGCCGGGAGTAGAGCTCCTCGATGGAATCCACCCGGAAGTAGTAGGCCACATCTGCCGCGGGGCCATGATAGGCGAGCGCGCCCCGATGCATCACGACCACGGAATCGTAGAGGTGAATGTGCCGCAGGCTGTGCGTCACGGAAACGACGAGTCGGTCGTGTCTGGACAGGGCGTGCAACAGTTCGACGATCTCGTTCTCCGAGCGGGCGTCGAGCCCGCTGGTGACCTCGTCGCAAAGCAGAATGGCCGGCGCGCTGGCGATCTCCATCGCGAGGGCGAGCCGGCGTTTTTGCCCGCCGGAAAGGACAGCCACCCGGCGATCCGCAAACTCAAGCAGGCCAACCTCGCCGAGCGTGCGGTCGATCAACGCCTCCCGTTCGTCCCGGCTGAGCCCCTTCACACGCAGCTTCACCGCGGCTTCTACGCTCTCCCGGGCCGTCAGCTCGTCGTGAGCGATTCCGAACTGCGGGACATAGCCGATCTCGCTGGGTGCGAAGTCCTCCTCCGCAAGATTTCGCGACTTCCATCGAACGATGCCTTCCTCCTGTCCGTGGACGATGCCGGCGATCGTTTTCAGCAGCGTGCTTTTGCCGCAGCCGGAGGGGCCGATGATTGCGACGAAATGGCGTTGTGGAAGCCGCAGATTGATGTCGCCGAGAATTGCCTGCACGTTTTCGCCGCGGCCGACGAAGAGGGAAACGTCCTGTAACTCCAGCACGCGGCTCAGGCTGCGGGAAGCCGCCGGTGCTGACAATTCGAAACCGTTACAGTCCCAGGGACGGCTGTGCGTCCGAATCCGGGACAAATGCGGAGAACTTGGCGTAAAGCTCGTCGAGCTTTGCGACATAGTATTCGACGTTTTCGTCGCGTGCGTCGGGGTTCCATTCGGAAGCCATCCGCGCGTGATTGTAGGCCGTGACCTTTTTCTTCGTGCCGGTGATGTAGTAGCTGACGGCGTCTCCCGCGCGGTAGTCCCGTCCGCTGGCGATCGCGAGCTCGAACGCGGCGGAGCGGTTGCGGGACGATGCTGCGATCTTCTTCTGATACGATGCCGGGCTGTCCTGCAGGGCCTCGGTTTTGGCGAGTCTTGCGATCGGCCATCTTCGCGCGCGAATGGCCTCTTCGAACCCATCGCGAAGTTGTGCGGCCTCCTGTGCCTCGCCCCGCAGGATATGGCCGACGAGCCGTTCGAGAAACTCGCGCAGATACGGCTCCATGCCGCGCGACTTCAACGCCGCGCCCTTGAGTGTCATTCGCCCGTCGTCGGACAGGAGCGCGTAGTTCTTCGCCTTGTAGCTGAACATTGCCGCATACCGCGCATCGAACTCGATCTCGATTCCGTCGGGAAGGACCTCGCGGATGCCCCGTTCGAGGGCCTCGGGATCCGCCCCCTCCGGTGGCTGGAAGTAAATGCCATCCGTGTCGATTTCGATCACGTGTGCGCCTGCGCCGCGCAGCCAGTCGACCATCGCGCGCAGAAGCTCACGGCCCTTGGCGGTGACCGCTGCGGCGGCGTCGAAGTCCGCGAAATGCCCCTGCGCGAAGCCGAGGTATCCGTAAAAGCTGTTGATGAGAATCTTGAACGTGTTCTGCAGGGCGGAGTAGTGGAGCCGCTCGCTTTCGGACGATGCGTCCCGCATTCGCTGTTTTGCCTCGAGACGGAAGGTGCGCAACTCCGAGAGCATTCCGGCGAACACACGGAGCGGATCGGCCGCCGGAAGCAGATCGAAGCGGAGCATCACCGACGGATAGAGTGACGCGATGTCGCAGTGCCACACGTTGCGTGCGACTCCGGTGAAGAAGACATCGGTGTATCCGCCTTCGAACGGCCGCGGCTCGGGAGGATTCGGAATCGAGTGATGTTGGCGAAAGTATTCGCGCAGAAAGAGTGCATCGATCTTGGTCGCGTTTCCTCGAACGATCACGTCCTGGTAATTGTAGGGGAAGACCTGTGCCTGGATGAAGTAGCTCGCGCTGAGCACCGCAGCCAGTGCGCGGGTCTCGCGCACGGAGTGCAACGCCGACCTCCGGAAATCCGGGGAATCCTCTCCGGCGGCGCGCACCATTTGCGACGGATCGGTTTTTGCGCGCTCCGCCTCGCCGACGCCGAAGTGACGCGCGACATTTTCGAGCCCGAAGCCCTCCAGCTCGCGCGTTCCAACATCGTAGTATTGAGCGAGGACAAACGTATCCACGACGTGCCTGCCGAAGATGGCCGGTCGCGGATACTGGATCGTCTTCTCCGCGATCTGCAGGCGCGAGGACCGCGTTTTCACCGGACTGCCGTTGCGTCCCCAGCGAAGCGCCTGCTTGTATCGCTTTGCCCGCGCCGCGAGATAGGGGAGGTCGAACTTGAAGAGGTTGTGCCCCTCGATCACGTCGGGATCCCGTTCGCGAATGATCTCCGTGAGCCGCTCCAATGCCGCGCGTTCGCTTTCGTCATTCTCACAGTCGACGACGAGGAGATCCTCCCAGCCGGTGTTGTCGGCGATTGCGATCGCAGCCAGTGGGTCGCGGTCGGGATTCGAGAACTCGAACCCATCGGTGCAGCACGTCTCGATGGCGATTTGCAGCCGCCGGAGCGATTCGAAGGTCATTCCCTTGAACAGGGTGCGACCGGAGGCGGTGAGGTATTGCTGCACGGGATCGCCAAACCCGAAGCCCCCGGAGCGGGCGGCGAGAAATTCCTTCCATGTGGCAAACGTTCGCAGTCGATTGAGCGCGTGTGTGCCGGCAAGCGGCTCGCCGTCCTCCGCCGACCATTGGAAGGGTTGGAATGGCGCCTCTTCGACCGCGGTCGAGCCGTCGGCGTTGCGCCGGAAAACGAGCGCAGTGGCGGCGCCGTCGAATTCGACCGCCACGATGCCGGTTGAGGGATCCGAGCCGAAAAGAACGGGGCTGCTGAGATCGGTCATCGTGGGGCAGCATGGCGGAAGACGGGGCGGCGAAGAAGGGCGATTTCCAGCGTGTCGGAGGCGGCCGGGCCGTCTATGAGTGGAAGAGGATGATTTCGCGTGGAGACATTGCACGCATCGGACGGGAGTATCCGTTTGGATGCCTGCTGATCGCGATCTTCGCGTTGATCGTCGGGGCGCCGCTCACCACCGAGATCTCCAGTCATTTCGTGCGTCTGACCGGCCCTGTGGCTCTTGCTCCGCTGACCGCACTTCTGACGATGGCGTCAGTCCTTGCCGTGCGCGATGTGACGCCGTATCCGGGCCGGATGATCGCCCTCGCGTCGGGCATTCTGTTCCTGCTGGTGCTGAGCAGCATGATCACTCATCGCGCCCTTGGGGCGGCCCATCTGCTGGCCCAGGCGTTTTTTCTGGGGGCGGTGACGTGGATGATTCTTCGTGCGGTGTTCCGGGCAAGCGCGGTCGATGGCAACACGCTTTGCGGCGCGGCGTGTGTCTACCTGCTCGCCGGGGTGCTTTGCGGGTATCTTTTCGCGATGATCGAAATTCTCGAACCTGGCAGTTTCAGGATCACCGATCCGACGCTCGAGACAAAGATCGTGCAGCTCTCGAGTCAGCCCGGCTGGCTCATTTACTTCAGTTTCACGACGCTCACGACGGTGGGATTCGGCGACATTCTTCCGGCGCGTTCGCTGGCCCGAAGCCTGTCGGTGCTCGAGGCGGTGATCGGTCAGATCATGGTCGTCGTGATGATTGCGCGTCTTGTCGGACTGCACGTGGCATATTCCACCTCCGGACGGGGACGGCCGGTGAAGTTCGAGATTGCCGGGGGCGATTCCAAAATCGACGGCGTCCCTCCACCGAAGTAGGATTGCAGGAAATGCGCGCGAAAAACTGGATCGCGATCTGGGTGCTGCTGGGGATTGCCGCGTGCGCCTCCGCGGATGCTCCGGCCTATGGTGAGCCGACGCGGTTTGCGAAAGGGCGGGAGATCGTGTTTCCGGATTTTTCGATCCGGTATCTGGGCGAGCGTCAGGTGGCGGGCCCGCAGTTTCCGCGGGGATTCCGTTATTATGACTTCGAAGTGAAGGCGGGAGGGGAAACCCGGACCGTTTCGTGGACCAGCGGCACGGGCGTGATCGATTCCGCCTCGTTCGAGATTGGCGGAAAACCGTTCGAACTCGAGATGCGCGGAAGCGTCGCGCGCAAGGGCTGGTTGCGCGACGACGAGTTCGTGCTCTGGCCGCGTGCGCAGTTTCAGCAGGCGCTGGAGGCTGCGCGGCGGCGGAAGAACTGATCAACCCGCCTGCATCGCGTCGCGGACGATCGCGTCGACGAGGCCGGGAATGTCATGGACGGCGGCCTCGATGTCGACGTCCAGGGCGTTCTTCCGCATTGTGGCGGAGGTGACAGGCCCGATGCTGGCGGTTTTCAAGTTCGCCGGAAGGGGAAGCTGGAGTGCGAGGAAGTTCTCGACGGTCGAGGAACTCGTAAAGGTCACGATGTCGGCGCCCTCCTCGCGGAAACGGGCGATGCCGCCGGACACGTCGGCGGTTTCGGACACGGTGCGGTAGGCGACGGCCTCGTCGACAATCGCTCCGCGTTTCGTCAGCTCGTCGGCAAGAACCTCGCGTGCATTCTCCGCGCGGGCGAGGAGGATCTTGAGGTTCTCGACGGTGGTCTGCTCTGCGAAGGCCTTGACGACTTCCTCCGCCACATACTTCTCGGGCTGCAGATCGACTTCGAAACGGTAGTGCCGGATGCGCTCGGCGGTCGCGGGTCCGATCGCCGCGATCCGGACGCCGCCAATGGAGCGGGCGTCCTTGTAGACCGAGTAGAATGCCTCGAAGAAGGCGTCCGCGCCGTTCGGACTTGTGAAAACAAGCCAGTCGTAGGTGTGGGCGTCGCCCACGAGTTCCAGAAACTGTTTGCGGTTCTTCGGCGGTTCGATGCGGATCGTCGGCAGCTCATAGGCATCGGCGCCGAGCTCGCGGAGCCGGTCGACCAGCACGCCCGCCTGTTTTCGCGTGCGGGTGACGGCGATGCGCCTGCCGAACAACGGCCGCTTTTCAAACCATGCCAGCGTGTCACGCAGGCTCACCACGTGGCCGAAGACGGCGACCACCGGTGGCTTGAAATCCGCTTCCCCAGCCTTGCCCGCGATGTCCGCCAGCGTGCCGCTGAGCGTTTGCTGGCCCCCCATCGTCGCGGAGTGGATGAGTGCCACCGGAGTGGACGAAGGCATTCCCGCGTCGGTGAGCGAGCGGCAGATTTTCGCAATCCGTTCCATGCCCATGAGCATCACCTTCGCGCCGGGGGCGTTCGCGAGCGCAGCGTAGTCAATCGTGGAATCGGGTTTCGAGGGATCCTCGTGTCCCGTGAAGATCGTGAGGATTGAGTTGTGCGCACGGTGAGTCACTGGAATGCCGGCGTAGGCCGGCCCGGCGATTGCCGAGGAAACCCCGGGAACGATCTCAAAGCGGACGCCTGCGCGGGCGAGAGCCTCGGCTTCCTCGCCGCCGCGTCCGAAGACAAAAGGATCCCCGCCCTTGAGCCGGACGACCGTTTTGCCTTCGAGGGCATGACGGACAAGCAGTGCATTGATGTCCTCCTGCGTCAGCTTGTGGGCACCCGCCTTCTTTCCGACATGGATTTTCTCGGCCTCGTCCGGCGCGAAGCGAAGCAATTCGGGATTGCTCAGGTAATCGTAGAGGACGACGTCCGCGCGCTCGAGGCACGTCTTTCCGCGAAGGGTCAGCAGACCGGGATCGCCGGGGCCGGCCCCGACGAGATAACAGATTCCTTTGCTCACAATGCCCGCACGCTACCGGCGCGCGGACGGAGTCCCAAGAAAATCATTCGCCGCGGAGTTGCCGCACGAGATCCGCCGCCGCCTCCATCCACTCCGACGCGATCCGGCGGGTTTCGGAGAACACCGGTTCCGTCCGGTCATCGCGAAACCATGCAGCCTGCAGGTGCAACTGGCAGTCGGTGATGGTTCCGCGGGCGCCGAGCGGCAGATGGCAGCCCCCGCCGAGGCCGCCCAGCACCGCCCGCTCGGCTGCGACGCAGGTGGCGGTATCGATGTGATCGATCTCCGCCAGAAGCGAAAGGGCTGCATCGTCCTCGGTCCGGCATTCCACGGCGATTGCGCCCTGCCCGGGGGCGGGCAGCATGAAATCGAGCACCGACAGGTGGCACCGGTCGAGGTGAAGCTCGCAGCCGATCGCTTCCAGGCGCCGAAGGCCTGCGCCGGCGAGCACGATGGCCGCAATTTCCTCCGAATCGAGCAGCTTGCGAATCCGGGTGGGGACGTTTCCTCGAATCCCGACCACGCGAAGGCCGGGGCGGTGCCATTGAAGAAAGCGCTGTCTACGAACACTGCTGGTGGCGACGGTCATACCGTCGTCCAGCGCGTCGAGGCCGCCCGGGTATTTCGAAATGAGAACGTCGGCGGGATTTTCCCGTTCCAGGATCGCGCCGAGGCAGACTCCGGGGGGCTGATCGACGGGGAGGTCCTTGAGACTGTGAACGGCGGCGTCGATCCTCCCGGCAAGTAGGGCGTCCTCGAGTTCCTTCGTGAAGAGACCCTTGTCGAGCGGACCGGGGGCTCCAAGGGAAACGTCGAGGCGGTCGTCGCCCGAGGTGCGGATGACCCGTTCTTCGATCGCCGGCGCGGAGTCGGTCGCGCGAAGCTGTGCAGCGACGTGGCGCGTCTGCGCAAGCGCGAGGTCGCTGCCGCGGGTGCCGAGGACGAAAGGTTTCATGAGATCGAGAGGGCGGGGCTGGCGCGGCGCAGCCAGCCTAGGTAGTCGGCGACTCCGGCGTCGATGATGCTTTCGCAGTGCTCGATCTCGCGCCGGCGGATGGCGAGGGACTGGCTGGCGATGGATTGAAGGGAATCGATGTCGTAGAGGAAGACATTGTCGATGCGATTCACGGCCGGGTCGATGTCGCGGGGCACGGCCAGATCGATGAGAAAGAGCGGCCTGCCGGGTCGCAGGCGCATCATGGGTTCAAGCCTTTCCGGTGTCACGATCGGACGCGGGGCGGCGGTGGAACTGATGAGAATGTCGATGTCGTGAAACTCGTCCGACCACTGTTCGAAATGAATCGCCAACCCGCCGATCTCGGCCGCGAGGGTTGCTGCGCGATCAAAGCTGCGGTTCGAGACGATCACGGTCCGCACGCCACGCGACACGAGACTGCGGGCGGTGCGTTCGCTGGTGTCGCCGGCACCCAGAACCATCACGCGCCGTTGGTGCAGATCGCCGAAGATGCGCCCCGCCAGTTCTACCGCGGCCGCACCGACGGAGGTGGCGCCGTGGGTGATGCGGGTTTGGCTGCGGACCGATTTCGCCACCCGGAAGGCGCTTTGGAAAAGTTTGTTGAGGGTGCGCGAGGTCATGCCCGCATCGCTCGCCGCGGCGTAGGCCTTTTTCACCTGGCCGAGAATCTCCGTCTCGCCGAGCACCATGGAATCAAGCCCGCTGGCGACCCGGTAAAGGTGGCGGATGCTGTGCGGCATGTCGTGATGATAGAGCGGGGCATCGATGCCGGCCCGGTCGATCAGAAATCCACACAGGCTCTCCATCGCCTGCTCCGGGAACATGCTGGCCGCGTAGATCTCGACGCGATTGCATGTCGAGAGAACGACAGCCTCCGAGATGGGGTCCATGGATCGAAGCGCCTCGAGCACCCGCGGCATCTCGTGGTTTTGCACGGCAAAATGCTCGCGAATCCCCACGGGGGCGACCTGGTGGTTGATTCCGGCGCAAAGGACGTTCACGGCGCGTGCGGGTGGCGGGGAGTGCCGGAAGGTGTTGCTGCCAGGACCATCGGGAAGCCGGCGGAAGGTTTCGGCGTTGGAGGCATGGCGGGCTGCGCCTGCCCGAAGTCAGGCGGAAAACAAAGTGAAATGGCGACCGGCCGGTAGCGCTCCATGGTGCGTGGAAAATGCCCCGGCTGCGCAGGCTCGCCGCGCCGACCGGAAAGTGCCAACGTAATGGAATGTCGGATCGTGCTCAAACGATGATTGGCTTCGTAGAGTCACGACCCCAGCCTGCTAGCGTGCCGGTCATGCGTCAAAACTGGCGGCGACTGGCGTTTCTCCACTGGGCGGTGGATCCCAAAACGGTGCAGGTCACATTGCCGGAGGGACTCGCCGTGGAAACGTGGGAGGGGCGCGCATGGCTTGCGATCGTGCCGTTTGCCATGGAGCGGGTGCGCCCGGTGGGGTGTCCGCCCGTGCCGGGGGTCTCCGATTTTCTCGAGCTGAACGTCCGCACCTACGTGCGCGACGCCGAAGGAAGGTCCGGCGTGTGGTTTTATTCCCTGGATTGCTCGCAACCGCTGGCGGTGTGGACGGCGCGAAAATTTTTTGGGCTGCCCTATTTCCGCGCCTGGATGGAGGAGCGCATGCGATTGGCGGGTATCGACTATTTTTGCGAGCGCGAGGGCTCGGGACGGGTTGGCGCGTTTCGATATCGGGGAGTTGGACAACCGGAGCGCGCCCAGGTCGGATCGCTCGAGGAGTTTCTCATCGAACGCTATGTGCTGTTTTCCGTGAAAGGGGGGCGGCTGCGTCAGGGGGAGGTCTGGCACGAGCCGTATGAAATCCAAAAGGCGGAAGTTGCCGCGTGGAGCATGGTTCCGCTCCAACTGGCGGGATTCGATATGGATCCCCGTCCGCCGGATCACGCTGTTTTTTCCCCGGGGGTGGACGTGCGGATTTTCGGACTCGTCTAGCTCGAGAGGATTTGCGCGGCGGCCAGCAGACCGGCGGGATTTCCGATATCGAGCCGCCGTCCGTGGAGACGGATCCCGAGCAATCCCGCGTCGCGGCGGAGCGTCTCCATTGCATCGGTCAGCTGGATCTCGCCGCCGTGTCCAGGAGACGTGGCGTCGAGGTGGTCGAAGATGACGCGGGGAAAGAGGTAGCGCGCGGCGAAGGCATGCGGGGGGATGGGATCGCCGTTCCGGTCGAAGAGCGCGGGAACCTCGTCAGGGGAGGGCTTCTCCACGAGCGCATCGAGCTGGAAAATGCCGGGCCGAAGTTCGTGGCCACCGGCGACGCCGTAGCGGCTGACCCGGTCCGGCGGGCAGGACTCGATCGCGACGCTGCCGGTCTTCAATGCATCCCACGCGTCGCGCATCGTTGGCAGGGGGGATTCACCGTGGACAATGGTGTCGCCGAGAAGCACGGCGAACGCGTCGTCGGCGCCGACGAAATCGCGCGCGAGCCGAACCGCGTCGCCGAGTCCGCGCATTTCGGGTTGATAAATCGACGAAATCCGCGCGAGCGAGGAGGCCTCGCGCACGGCGGCGAGCGCTTCGTGCCGGCCCGTCTTTTCCAGATGCGCCTCGAGGGCGGAGTCGGGCTCGAAATAGCGAAGGATGGACTCCTTGCCCGTGCTGATGATGATCAGGATTTCGTCGAACCCTGCGGCCGCGGCCTCCGCGACCACATGGTGAATGACGGGCTTGTCGCCGACGGGGAGCAATTCCTTCGGAACCGCCTTTGCAATCGGGAGGAAACGGGTGCCGAATCCGGCTGCGGGAATAACGGCTTTCATACGGTGGCGATTGCCTCTGGAACCGGCGGCGCGAAATCGGGCCGGATAACGCGAATGCCCTTTGGCGCGAACGCGGCCTGCAGGGTTGCAAACATTTCCTCGTCGTCGTAGATGCCGACGATTGCGCCGCCGCTGCCCGCAAACTTCGCACTCGCGCCCGTGCGGCGTGCGGTGGCGACCATGTCGCGGTTGCCGTCGCCGACGTCGTAAAGACTGGCGCGCTTGTCAAAGTTCGCGTTCAGGATGTCGTGCATCCGGCGGGTGTCTCCCGACTCCATCGCACAGCGGAATTCCTTCGCGAGATCCGCCCAGAACCGGATTGCCTCCACGACATCCGCATCGCCGCGCTGCCAGCGGGCGCGCAGGTCATTGTGGTAGACCTCCGTGCCTTCGGAGAGATCCTCCCGATAGGCGATATAGAGCGGCGGAAGCTTCGCCGGCTCGAGAAATTCGTAGGCGCCGAAGCCGCGCGACTCAAGCAGGGACTTCGCAAAGTCCATGTAAACGACGCTCTGATACGCCTGCGCGACGCGATCCTGGAGGCCGGCGGGAATGCCGAGTTCGTTGTTCTCGACGGTCAGCACAATGTTTGCGAGGAGGTGCGGCTCGATGTCGACTTCGTGAAAGGCCATCAGCCCGCGCATGCAGGCGGTGATGAGCGCGCTCGATCCTGCGAGACCGACGCGGTTCGGGATGTCCGACCGGTAGCGCATCGTGAAATTCCTGCCATCCGTCGGAATCCCGCGATCGCGGCAGTGTTCGAAGAAGACCTTGATTGACGCCTTCAGCAGGCGAAACCCACCGTAGTATCCGTGCAGGCGGACGTCCTCGTGAAGGTCCTCCATGCTTGCGAAGACCGAATGGTCACGCCGGCTCGGCAGCAGCTCGAGCTCCGGGGATTCCCACAATTCGATGTTGGCGGCGAAGTTCCGGAATGCGAAGGCGATCGTGCGGCCGAAGTAGCCGTCGGAGGGATTGCCGACCAGACCGGCGCGCGGATAGGCGACGGAACGAATGATCATGGAGGGTTTGCAGCAGGGAGGGGAGGCACGGAGTTGCGCAACCGTCGGGCGACGGGGCGGAACCCGGGTGGAGACGCCCCGGCGGGCGTCAGTCCATCGCGAACGGGCTGTAAAGCGACTCCTCGTAGGCGGAGTCATACCAGTCGTCGACGATCGGCTCGTTGTAGGCGAACGGTTGCTCGTCCTGATAGAGCGGGTCGTTGTAATAGGCGTCGCTCTGGTATTTCGCGGTGCGTGCCCGGGAGGCGGGCGTGCCATGGCCGTAGAAACCGTCGGTCTCGGTGAGGTAGTTCAGGAGCTGCGACGAGGCGCCCATGGCCTTCAGCGATTTGAGCTGGGAATAGCTGAGGTTGTAGACCTTTTCCGTGCTCTGCAGGTAGCTGATGATGATCTGCGTCGGGACCTTCTTTTTGACGAGGTTCGCGATGTCCGTGTAATCGAGCGCGCGACCGTTGTAGATCTTCGTGTAGGTCGCGGCATTCACGCCGCGCGAGGAAACGGCTGCGGCGAGCTGGGGATCGACCTGCGGACCGGAGGAGCATCCAACGGCCGCGAGGGTGAGCGCCGCGGTGGCCGAAAGCGCGAGAGTGCGGAAAAGGACCATGACATTTAACTAGGGAAATCATACCGCCCCGGCAACCTCTTTGATGGCGCGCGTCCCGCAAAAGAACATTGCGCGGCCGGCGGGTCGAAATAGTTTCGCATCCATGAAAATCGCATCCATCGGAGCCGGGCGAATGGCCTCCGCGCTCGTGGCGGGCCTCGTGAATGCGGGCGTGGCCCCGGGGAGCAGCATCCTTGTCGCGGACCCCAGCCCCGACGCCGCCAGGAAGCTTGCGGAGAGTGTTGGCGCGACGGTCGCCGATTCCAACGCCGACGCCGTTTCCGGCAGCGATGTCGTGCTGCTTTGCGTGAAACCCGGAGACGCCGCGGCCGCGCTGAAGTCCTGCAGCGGTTCGATGCAGGGGAAACTGCTCGTGTCGATCGTGACGGGAGTGTCCATCGCGGCTCTGGAGTCGCTGGCTCCCGGGGTCCGTGTCATTCGTGCGATGCCGAATACGCCTGCGCAGATCGGGGCGGGCGCGACGGCGTTTGCGGCGTCGGCTTCGGCGGGGGCGGAGGACCTTGAACTTGCGGGGAAAATCCTGGGTGCCGTCGGTCTTGCGGTTCCGGTGACAGAGGCGCAGCTCGATGCGGTGACCGGGCTGAGCGGCAGCGGCCCGGCGTATGTCTTTCTGGTGATCGAGGCGCTGTCCGATGGCGGAGTCGCTGCGGGGCTGCCTCGTCCGCTTGCGGCGCGGCTCGCGATTCAGACCGTGCTCGGCGCGGCCCGGCTTGCAGCGGAGAGCGGCGAGCATCCCGCGCTGCTTCGCGAGGCGGTGACGAGTCCGGGCGGAACCACCGCAGCGGCCCTTGCCACACTGGAGAAGTCTGCGGTGCGCGCGGCGTTCATCGAAGCGGTGCGCGCCGCCGCCACCCGTGCTGGGGAGCTGGGCCGGTGAGAGTTGCCGTCATCGTCGCGGTCGCGATGCTTGCGCACGCCTTCGCGGCCGAGCCGGATTTTGTGCCGGAGGTGGCTCGGGAAGCCGCAGCCGAGGGCAACGCCGCGTTCGAAAAGGGCGACTTTGCCGCTGCGGCGAAAGCCTACCGCCGCGCGGTTGAACTCGCGCCTGGGAACATTGTCGGACTCGTGAACCTGGGAATGGCCGAGGCCCGGCTCGGTCACTACGAGGAGGCGGAGAAGGTGCTCCACGAGGCGGTGAAACAGCGTCTCGAGACCGGTGCTGCCTGGCTCGCGCTGGGGATGATGTATTACGAGCAGCGCCGATACGACGACGCACTTGCCGCTCTTGCGCAGGCCGCCCGCTACGACTCCGCAAATCCCCGTGCCCACCACTATCTCGGAGTCGTGATGGGGGCGAAGGGATGGCTCGATGGCGCGGCCGACGAGTTGCGCCGCGCGGTGCGCATCGATCCCGCCTACCGCGATGCGCACTACAATCTCGCCGTCGTCTATCTTCAACAGAGACCGCCCTCGATCGAGCTGGCACGCCGCCACTACTACCGCTCGATCGAACTCGGCGGGCCGCCCGATCGCGAGATCGAGAAAACTCTTAGCACTCCGCCCGCCGCCCGTTAAATTACCGCGCCGCCATGCGCATCCGGATTCTTCTCCCCATCCTCGCCTTCGCCGCGCAGGCCCTGTGTGCCTCGCCGCCCGAGATTTTTGGCAAGTCGGCGATTCTGTTCGATGTGAATACGGGCGAGATCCTCTACAAAAAGAACGAAACGCTTCGCACCCCCGTCGCGAGCACGCAGAAGCTGCTGACCGCCCTCATTGTCGCAAAGTCTGGAAATCTCGATGGCGAGATGGAGGTCGCAAAGGAGGCGACGCTCGCGGAGCCCATCAAACTTTACCTCAAGGAGGGCGACCGTTACAGACGCCGCGACATGCTGACGGCGTTGCTCGTGCGCAGTGCAAACGACGTTGCCGCCGCGCTCGCAATCGACAACGCGGGGTCGATCGAGGCATTTGCCGGGAAGATGAACGCCGAGGCCCGCAAGCTGGGAGCGACCTCCTCGAACTTCGTCAATCCCAACGGACTCCCGAACGAAGCCCAATATTCCTCCGCCCGCGACATGGCCTGCATCGCCCGCGCCGTCTATCGCAATCCGGCATTGCGGGAGATCATCAACCAGCATTCGGTTCCGTTCACCTACGCGAGTGGCAAGTCGGTCACGCTCACGAACACAAACCGTGTCCTGCGCACCTACTCGTTCTGCAATGGCATGAAAACCGGCTACACCATTCTTTCCGGGCATTGCCTGGTGGCCAGCGGCAGCCACAACGGTCGTGACATGATTGCGGTCGTCCTCAAGAGCGACAAGGCGCACGTCTGGGACGACGCCGCGAAGCTCCTCGAATACGGGCTCGGCATCGACAGGAAGGAATTCGTGCGGCATGAGGGGTAGCCGTTGGTCGGAGGCATTGGTTGCGCGCCTGTTCGCGGCCTGCCGACGACCGGTGCCGGGTGACCAATGACGAAAAAATACACGCTCCACGGCCCGGTGCCCGTCACGTCCGGCATCGACTATGCGGCGGAACTGAATCCCCAGCAACTAGCCGCCGTCCAGAGTCCGCCCGGAGCGTCGCTCGTGATCGCCGGCGCCGGCAGCGGGAAGACGCGAACGCTTACGTTCCGCGTGGCCTGGCTGCTCGAGCAGGGGGTGCCTCCGTCATCGATTCTGCTGCTCACGTTCACCAACAAGGCCGCCCGCGAGATGCTCGAGCGCGTCGCGGCGGTCGTTCCGGGCGGGGTGGATGAGATCTGGGGAGGAACGTTTCACTCCATTGGCAATCGTATTCTCCGCCGTCATGCCGAGGCGGTGGGATTCCGGCAGGGATTCTCGATCATGGATCGCGAGGATCAGGAGGATCTCATCGAATCGGTCGTCGCGCGCGAGGGATTGCGCACCTCCGACCGCCGCTTTCCGAAGGGCAGCGTGCTTGCGGAAATCTTCGGCCTGTCCGTGAATTGCGGTGAGACGATCTCCGGCGTTCTCGCGCGGCGGTTTCCGTATTTTCTCCCGCTCGAAGAGCAGATTCAGCGGGTGGCCGTCGCCTACGAAGGTCG
The DNA here is from genome assembly GCA_937901895.1 of uncultured Spartobacteria bacterium. Taxonomy (GTDB): domain Bacteria; phylum Verrucomicrobiota; class Verrucomicrobiia; order Chthoniobacterales; family JAATET01; genus JAATET01. Next base: position 32,208 of record CALGTD010000188.1, read on the forward strand.
CAAGAAGGAGGCAAATACAATGGACTTCGACGACCTCCTGTCGAAGACGCTTGAGCTCTTTACGACGGCGGAAAACGAGGAAATCGCCGCGCGTTATCAGCGGCAGTTCCGGCATATTCTCGTCGACGAATACCAGGACACGAACCGCCTGCAGTCCGAACTCATCGATCGTATCGCCGCACACCACGGCAACATCATGGTCGTCGGCGACGACGCTCAGTCGATCTACTCGTGGCGTGGCGCGAACTTCGAAAACATCCTGCGTTTTCCCGAGAAGCATCCCGATGCCGTCGTCCACCGCATCGAGACGAACTACCGCAGCGTTCCGGAGGTGCTGGAACTCGCGAACGCATCGATCCTGGGAAACGAGCGGCAATTTCGGAAGGAGCTTCGCGCGGTAAGGCCCGCCACCGGGGTCCGGCCCGCGCTGGTTCCGCTTTCCACGAACAACAGCCAGGCCGCCTTTGTCGCCCAGCGCATTCTCGAACTGCATGAGGAGGGGATGGATCTCCGCGAGATCTCCGTGCTGTATCGCGCCCACTTTCACTCGCTCGAAGTGCAGCTCGAGCTGACACGGAGGGGCATTCCGTTCGCGATCACGAGCGGGTTGAGATTTTTCGAACAGGCGCATGTGAAAGACGTGGCGGCGTTCATGAAGTTTGCCGTGAACCCGAACGACGAGGTCGCTTTCAAACGGATGGTGAAACTCCTGCCCGGCATCGGCGCGAAGTCGGCCGAGAGCCTCTGGGCGAGAACCTCCACCGCGGTTGCGTCCGGATCCGGCTTTGCAGCGCTCCACCGTGAAAAGGTTCCCTCGAAGTCGGTGAAACCCTGGCAGCAGCTTGTTCACACGCTGGAGGAATTGCGTCCGGGCGGCTCGCCGGTTCCGCCCGCGGCGATGATCGACAGTGTCCTCTTCGCGGTCTACGACGAGTATATGCGCGGGAAGTTTCCGAACTACGAGGCCCGCCGTGAGGATCTGAACACGCTGCAGAACTACGCGAAGCAGTTCGAGACGGCGGAGGAATTTCTCGCGCAGCTTGCGTTGCTTGGCGCGGTTGAAACGGGGGACGCGCTTGCCTCGAACGCCGGTGATGAGGATCGAGTCACCCTCTCGACCATCCATCAGGCCAAGGGCCTCGAATGGAAGGCGGTGTTCGTCATCTGGCTGGCTGAGGGCATGTTCCCCAGCTCCCGTTCGCTGGATTCCGACGACGATCTCGAGGAGGAGCGGCGGCTGTTCTATGTTGCGGTGACGCGCTGCAAGGACGAGCTCTATCTCACGTATCCCGAGCTGCGGCTCAATGCCGGCTACGGCGAGGCCTTCCAGCGACCATCCCGTTTTCTCACAGAGCTTCCCGAGCATCTGCGCGAGGAGTGGGAAGTGCAGCCGGCTCCGGGTGTCTATCGTTCCGCAACGACGGATGCTGCGGACTCCGACGACGAGCCGTGGTGAGGGTGCGCGAAAAGTTCGATTGATCCCCGGCCATGGACCAGCCCCACCTCAAGCGCTATCGCATCTTTCTGCTTCTCGTCGCCGGACTCGGCGGCCTGCTCTACGGCGTCGATGTCGGAATCATCGCCGGGGCGCTTCCCTTTCTCGAGGCGACCTCCGGCCTGACCGCAAACCAGCTCTCTTGGGTCGTCGCCGCAGTGCTGCTCGGCAGCGTGATTTCCACGCTGTTCGCCGGAATGCTTGCCGACTGGATGGGACGCAAGCCGATGATGATCGTCAGCGGCGCCTGTTTCATCGCGAGCATCCCGATCATTGCCCTCGCCGATGGCGTGGCTGCGCTGGTGGCGGGACGATTGCTCCAGGGCGCGAGCGCGGGATTCATTGGCGTCGTCGTTCCGCTCTACCTTGCGGAGAGCCTGGCCCCGTCGGATCGAGGTAAGGGGACGGGCATTTTCCAATGGCTGCTGACGCTCGGTCTCGTCGCCGCCGCGGTGGTGGGGCTGTATTTCACCCAGCGGATCACGCGGATGGAGGGGGTGGATGCGGCGACGTTGTTTGCCTTCAAGGACGCCGCCTGGCGCGGAATTTTCTGGGCATCGCTCCCGCCCGGCGTGGCGTTTGCGCTCGGGAGTTTCTTCGTCACGGAGTCTCCGCGTTGGCTTTTCCGCAGGGGGCGGATTGACGCCGCGCGCGCCGCGCTTCGGCGCTCCCTGCCGGAGGCGGAGACCGAGAGCGAACTCGCCGAGATGCAGGCGGTCCTCGAAGCCGGTCGGGCGGGTGAGAACCCGTCGCGCTCGTGGAAGTCGTTGCTTCAACGCAAGTATGTCCTGCCGTTTCTGCTCGCCTGCGTGATTCTCGCCTGCAACCAGACCACCGGCATCAATTCGATCATCGCCTACAACGCGACGATCCTCATCCAGGCTGGCCTCACCGCCCGGCACGCGCTCGTGTGTTACGTGCTGTTCACGACGGTGAATTTCCTGCTCACCGTCGTTGGCGTTGTGCTGGTCGACCGCAAGGGCCGCAAATTTCTCCTCTGCCTCGGCACGGGCGGCATCATCATCTCGATGCTGGGGGCGGGGCTGTTGTTTCAGCAGGCGGAAAAATCCCAGGTGGACCGTGCGGAGGTTTTCCAACGCATGGTGGCGCCTGACCAGACGCTCAGCTACCGGTTCGACCAGGCTTTTGCCGACGAACTCCTCGGCGATCCGTCGATCGAGGGCCGGAACACTTCATTGATCGTGGTGTATTCCTACGGACCGTTCCGTGCAGCAACGGCTGCGATTCGATCCGGCGATGACACCCCGCCCGTGACCATTACCCGGGAGAGCTGCGTGCCTGCCAATCCGGTGATTGGCTTCTTCTCGAATCCCTTTGCCTCCGTCGAGGAAGCCGCGGGTGCGCCGCTGCGCATCGAGCACGCGCTGCTCACGCCACTGCCCGATGCCGTCAACGGCTGGAAGGTCGCCGCCTGTCTCTTCCTGTTCATCGCCTTTTATGCGGTGGGTCCCGGCGTCTGCGTCTGGCTCGCGCTTTCCGAACTCATGCCAACCCGCATCCGCTCCAATGGCATGAGCTGCGCACTGCTGCTCAACCAGGCCGTCTCGACCTTCATCGCCGCCATCTTTCTTCCAACGGTCGCGCAGCACGGATACGCCTGCGCCTTCTACGCATTCGCCGGAGCCACCGTCGTCTACTTTTTGGTTGCCTGGCGATTCCTGCCGGAGACGAAGGGGAAGACCCTGGAGGAAATCGAGGCGTTCTTCGCCTCCGGAGCTCCCCGACGGAAAGGTCGCTAGATCCGCCGATCCCGGTTTCAAGAGAGCAAAGGCCCGGCCGATGCAGATCGAGGATGCCGGGTATTTGTGGTGGTGCTTTAGGGCGGATCACCCGGAACCTGGGCGCGGAAGCGCTGAAGTCGGCAAAAGGTTCTGTGGGCAACTATTTTATTTTAGTTGCGATTACTCCGGTCCCTGCAAACGTGTTTCAGTAATTCCATTCCTCCACCCCTATCCCCACCTCCAATAACCTCCTCATGAAGTCCGGATTTCACCTCCTGAAATGTGCGCTAGTGTCGACCTTTGCAGTCGGCGGAGCGCATCTCTCCCAAGCGGCTGACGCACAATGGATTCTGCCGCCCGATCCCGAAGGGGGATCGTTTACCGACGGCGACAACTGGGATACCGGTCTCGTTCCCGGGGTTGGCGAAAACGCGATTATTGGAAATGGCGGCACGGCCAATGTTGGGGAAGACGACGAGGTTACCATTCTCAGCCTCCGGGTGAACAACGGCACCGTTAATCAGACGGGGGGCTCGTTGGCCACCGAGGCGGTTGAAGGGATTGATGACGCACCGACGTTCTTCATTGGTGGCTTGAGCGGTGAAACCGGCAGCTATAATGCCTCCGGCACTTCCCTGTTGTCGGGAGGGCGGATCTTTGTCGGCAGCGGAGGGGGAACCGGCGTCCTGACGCTTTCCGAGGAAGCCTCCTATATTGGCAATCCCGGCCGTGTGACGCGTATTGCCGATGGCGTGGGTTCGAACGGCACGCTGAATGTTACGGACGAGGTGCAGTGGACGACCAACGACTGGATGATCGTCGGCAGCGGCGGAACCGGAACCCTGAATCTTTCGGGAACGACCGCGTCCATGACCGTGAACGGAAATGCCTATGTGGGTGACCTTGGTGGAAACGGCACGCTGAACGCCTCTGGCGGCGCCACACTGACCTCTGGGGACTTCCATGTGGGAACCGGCGGAAGCACGGGCACGCTGCACGCGTCGGATTCAGCAAAGCTGAATACGGCGAATTTCCTTGTGGGAACCGGCGGAAGCACGGGCGACGCGACCATCACGGGCTCGGCATCCGTAACCGCCGTCGGAGATTTCTTCGTCGGCAACGGAGTCGGCAGTGAGGGCACTTTTGTGCTTCAGGAAAATGCCAAGGCCTCCTCTTCCTCATGGGTGGTCATTGGCCGCACCGGAGGAACCGGAACGATGACCCTCGAGGGCTCGTCGGAATTCATCAAGACCGGCGGAGGTCAATTCTCCGTCGGAAATGGTTGGACCACCGCCAGTAACGGAACGCTCACCATTCGGGACAGTGCGTTGCTCGACATCCAGAGCGGCGAACTCTGGATCGGCGCTGAAGGCGACTCCAACACGGTGGGTGAAATGAATGTCGAAGGCGGGACCGTTAAAGCCATCAGCTGGGTGGCCGTCGGCCGCAACCACACCAGCGGAACGCTGAACATCTCCGGCGGTGTGTTCAACGTTTTGGCCACCGGCACCTTTGCCAACGGAGACCTGGGGAACTTCACCATGGAAGGCAGCGCCGAGGTGAATGCCGTGGTGAATCAGAGCGGGGGCACCTTCAACAACCTCGGCTCCGATACGATCATTGGCGAAACCAACGAGAGCGTGGCGGTTTGGAACGCCACCGGCGGCGTCTCGAATCACAACGTGCTTCGCTTCGGCGGAAAGTCGGGCAGCCTCGGAACGATGAATATCAGTGATGGCGCCGTGGTGAACACGAACAAGATCTATGTGTCTTCCGATGGGGGCAGCACGGGTCAGCTCAACCTCAACGGTGGCACGCTGACCACGAACTTCGTGGAAAAAGGCGCTGGTTCCGGCGGTGTTACCTTCAACGGCGGCGTGCTCAAGGCGAGTGAAACTTCCGACGCGTTGTTCATCCGGGATTTCCAGGCCGGAGATCTTGTGATCGCCGAGGGTGGCTTGAAGATCCATACGAATGGCCGCGCCATCGAGATTGGCGACACGCTTGTCGGTAACGGCGCCGATGGCGGTCTCACGAAGCTGGGTGCTGGCACGCTCACGCTGTCGGGGATGCACAGCTACGAAGGGTCAACGATCCTGAGTGAGGGTGCGCTCATCGTGTCCGGCACGTTGCTGGATTCCGCCTGGCTGGGAGCCGCAGAGGGAACGGAACTGACGATCGGTTCCGTTGTGGCCCTGAACGAGAACATCATCCTCGCACTCGATGGCGGATCGACGATCACCCTCGATTTTTCGGATGCCGCGACGATTGGCTCGCTTCTCCTCGACGGCAACATCATGGAGACCGGCACCTATGATCTCGCAGCCCTCGAGGCTCTTGGGGAAACCTACAACGTGACATTCGAGGGTCTCGATGCGACCACCGGATTGGTTGTGACGACGGCGGTTCCTGAACCGTCCACCGTCGCGCTGGCGATCGTGGGCCTCGGCGGGGCTTTCCTCCTGCGCCGTCGCGCGCTCGCCGGAAAGTAAGACAGGTTCCAACACTTCGTTTAACCGCCCATCCGGAAACGGATGGGCGGTTTGCATTTCGGGTGCTCCCACTTGCAGGCGCAGCAGCGATGTGCTGACTTGAGGCATGCGCGCATTTGTCGTTGTGACCGGGCTCGTTGTGGGCTGTGCGCTTGCGGAGATCGATACCGGGGATGCGCTGCGCGCGACGGTGACGATCCAGACGCCCCGCGGCGGGGGAAGTGGTTTCCTCGCGGAGTTCGACGGCCGGACGTTCATCGTCACCAACCAGCATGTTGTGCAGGGAGTGGCGGCGAGGGATGTGCGGATCTCGTTTTCTGATGGTCAGCCGTGTCGTCCGTTTGCCGCAGAGGTCGCAACGGGAGGGCCGCTCGATCTCATTCGACTGGAGGTGAAGGCCGACCGGAAGCCGCTGCAGATCTCCGCGCGGACGGTGAAGGTCGGAGATGCGGTGTGTGCGGTGGGCAATTCGCTCGCCGCCGGCGTCATCACCGCCAGCGAGGGCAAGGTGCTCGGTGCCGGTGCGTTGGATATCGAGACGGACTGCGAGTTTGTCCCGGGGAACTCGGGCGGGCCGCTCATCGATGCGGAAGGACACGTCATCGGCACGCCGACGAGGTTGCTCTTTGGCGACCGCAGCGGGTTGTCGAAAGGCACGCGCTACGAGAAACCCCGCAGGTTTTCCACGGCCATCCGGCCCGAGCAAAAATGGCTGCCCGTGCGGGACTGGAAGGATTTCATGACGGTGAGCGCAGAGATCGCCGCGGCATTCGATTTCCAGCGCGAGGTGGGGGAAATCATGCAGCGCCTGGTGATCGGGGGAAATCTGGAGTCCCTGGAGCCTTCGGATCCGCGGGTGGGGGAGGCGATCAGTGCGTTCGCGCGCCTTCTCCAGCGATTCAACAAGATGTCGGGAGCCCGCCCGACTGCGGCGGACGCGCAGCGAAACAACACCATCCTTGGTCAGGCCTACCGCACTGCGTTCAACAAGCTGTGCGAGGCATCCGACACCCGCATCTCCCGCCTCGAAAGCTTGAAGGTTCCGCCGGAGTGGGGATGGCTCGTTGCGGAAAAGCAACGGGCGGAGGAGGAAATGCGTGCGATGCGCAAATACCTCGACCAGGAGAGCGAAAAGACGCCGGCGTTCTTCCGAAACTGAGTTTTGCTGTGCGTCATCTCTGTGCGCGGGCCTCGAAGAAATTCTTGCCGGTCGAGGACGCGGATTCTAGGTTTCGGTTTCGCGATCCAGCGTGTTCCGCTCAGTCTTCCATCCCAGAATTTGACCGTGCCTTCAGTTTTCGGTTTCGCCCGCATCGTTTTCGCCGTCCTGTTTGTTGCCTTTGCCGCATCAACCTCGCTGCGCGCGCAGACCTTTACCCAGGACCTGGATCGGGCATGGTCGTCTTACAGCCAGGGCAAATACGCCGAGGCGCTGGAGCAGTTCAACAACTTCGTCCGCACCTACGAGAACGACCCGCAATTCGCGGAGGTGAACCCGCGGGTTCGCTATCTCATTGCCCTCGCACTGGTGCGACTGGGGAGATGGAACGAGGTCATCGCCGCGGTGGATGCCTCCGAGCGGGCTCCGGGCAAGCGCGAGGACGCATGGGCTGACGAACTGACGTTCTGGAAGGGCGTGGCGCTCCTGCGCACGGGGCAGCCGGCTGAGGCAAGAAAGGTCTTCGAAGGTTACCTCACGCGGTATGGCAACTCCCCCAAGGCGGCCACCGCCAGGATGCTGCTCGCGCTTTCCATGATCCAGGCCGAGCAGTGGGCCGATGCGGCGAAGCTCCTCCAGTCCTTGCGTCGCTCCGCCTCGGGCGTGATGTGGGGACGCTATCTCCTGCTCGAGACTCTTGCGCGGACCAATGCCGGCGAGCTAGATGCCGCCCTTGCACTCGTGGACGAGGGCCATCGCAACTGGCGCCGGATGGCGCAGATCACGGCGTTCGAGTTGCTTGCCGTGCAGCTCGCCGAAAAACTCCTCGAGGAGGAGGACAAGAGCAAGGCGATCCTCTGTCTCATCCGCATCCAGTCCCGGGACGAACTCCTCAAACTTCAGGATGAGCAGATCGCCCAGCTCGAGCGCTACCTCGCCGCGCTCGAAAAGCGGGATCCCGACGGCGTCGAGACGTTGATGACCCACGGCCTCGTCGAGCAGGTCAAGAAGGAGCGTGAGAACTTCGAAGCGATTCCGAACTTTGACTCGTCGGTCCGCTTCCGGATGGCCCAGGCGTTTCTGGATCAGGGCCGCTATCGCGAGACGGCCTACGTTTTGGAAAACATGCTCGATGAGCTGCCGCCCGACCCGATCGTCGAGCAGGGGACCGAGACCCTCGTGCAGTGCTACGTCGAGATCGGACGCTGGGACAAGGTGATCGAGGTGGCGGACAAGTTTCTGGAGAAATACCCGCAGTCGGAGGGCGTTCCGCGCGTGTTGATCCAGAAGGGACTCGCCCTGCAGGAGAACAACCAGCTCGCAGAGGCCGAGAAGGTCTTCGACGAGTTTCTGGATAAATATCCAAGCAGCGACCTCGCCGGCAACGCCTCCTTTCTGCGCGGGTTCAATTCCATTCTTGAGGAGCGGTTCGATGTCGCGGAGAAGCGCTTCAAGGAGACGCTCGAGAAATATCCGAACAGCCCGATCGCGGAAAATGCGCTGTTCTGGATTGCGCAGGCCGAGTCGATGGGGCGTCAGCATGATCTCGCGGTGCCCGCCTACGAGGCCTACCTGAAGAAATATCCGAAGGGTCAGTTCGCGACTGAGGCGAAATACCGTCACGCCTTCTCGCTTTATGGATTGAAGGATTACGAGAAGGCGATCCCGGAACTGACGGCATTCATCGAGGAAAACCCCAACGATCCGAACAGCTCCGAGGCACGACTGCTGCTGGGCGACGCGTATTTCGCGCGCAACGAATACCAGAAGGCGATCGATACCCTCATGGCCGTGCCCAAGGCAGGCGATGGCTATCGTGAGGAAGCCTTCTTCAAGGTCGCCAAATACTACAAGCTCGCCGAGGAGCCGAAGAACCTGCGGGACCTCATGGCGAAGTTCCAGAACGAGTTCCCGGAAAGCGCGCGACTCGCGGAGGCGGTTTACACCGAAGGGGCGTCCTATGCCGGTGAGCCGGAGAAGCAGACGGAGATTTTCACGACAGCGATCGACCGCTTCGGGGACGATCCACAGCAGTGGGGAGTCGCCGACATGATGGCGGAACTCGTGAAACTCGGCCGGACGAATGGCACGGAAGCGGAAGTGGTCCGGAAGTTCACGGAGTTGCGGGACACCGCGAAGTCCAAGGGGCAGCGCGCGATGGAACTCAACGCCTCGTGGGGTCTTGCGACCGCGCTTCGCGACAGCGACCCCGCCGCGGCGGATCAGGCGCTTTTTGCCGCGGCTCCGCTGCTGAAGCTCGACGTGGACAATCCGCGCATCGCGTTTGAGATCGCCGACGCGTTTCAGCGCACCGGCCAGACCGGCGAGGCCGTCAAGATCTACAAGGAGATCCGTCGCTGGAATCCCGTTTCCCCGCTCAACCAGAATGTCTTCGCAAACCTTGGCCTGATCGCGTTCAACGAGGGCAATTTCGACGACGCCCGCATGTGGTTCCGTCGCTATTTCGAGGAGACGCCTGGGTTCGTGCAGCTCGGTCTTGTTTCGCTGAAATCCGCGGAACTCGAGCGCAAGGCCGGCAACCTCGACCGTGCGATCGAACTCTACGATAATGTGCTGCGTGAGAAGAAGGTGGGCCGTCGCGAGAAGGCGGAGGCTCTTCTTGCCTTGGGTGAGATTCAACTCGAACGCAAGAAGCCCGACCTCGCCGTGCCCTATCTCCAGCGCATTTACATTCTCTACGGAGCGTTTCCAGATCTCGTCGCGCAGGCGTATCTCCTCAGCGGAAAAGCGTTCGAGGAACTCAAGGACCGGCTTGCCGCGGCCCGCACGTATGTCGAGATGTTGAACAATCCGGACATTACCGAGGAGAAATTCTCCGCCGAGCGCGCGGAGGCGAAGAAACGCCTCGATGCTCTTCCTGCCGATGTCCGCTCCCAGGCGGAGGCCGCATGGAAGGCTGAGGAGGAGAGCTTGAAGCAGAAAGGAGCATGATGCGGCGCATTCTTTCATTCCTCACCGCGGCTCTTGCCGTGCCGGCCGCGTTTTCCGCGGAGCCCCCTCCGCAGGACGTGATCACGTCGACCGCCGGCGTGACCATGAGTGGCACTCTCACCGGTCGCACCGACACCGGGGTCGAACTTCGCAGCCAGTCCCCGACGGGTGCGGTTGTCACCCAGGTGGTGCCGCTCGACAATATCGAGCGCATCGATTTCGCCAACGCCGACAAACTCCAGGAGGAGATTGCGAAGACTACGAAGGCGGATGCCCGCCGCATGCTTCAGCGCTGGCGCCAGGACGAGAAGTTCATCGATATTCCCGAATCCCCCGCAGGAGCCGTGGGCGTGCGCACCGCGCAGCTTCTGCTCGAAGCCGGAGGCACCGAGAACGTCCGCACGGCAGGCGAAATTCTTCAAACGATCACCGACAAGGCGTGGAGCGTCGTCGACAAGGATCGCGCAAAGGCGTTGACCATCGAATCCCTCCGGAACGCCGGAAAGGTCGAGGAGGCGGAGAAGGCGGCCCGAGAGTATCTCTCCGGAGATGCCAGCGCCGAGGGTAAGGCTGAGGTCAGCTATTACCTGGCGCTCGTGCTTGCCGACAAATACCGGATCTTCATCGAGGACAACCCGCGCTGGCAGCACGACCCCTACATGCGCCCGCAGCGCCAGCGGCTTTACAACGAGGTGCTGGACAATTTTCTGGCGTCCTACCTGCAGTATGGAGCCCCGCCGGAGATCACGCCAAAAAGCCTGCTTTCCAGCGTCACCTTTCTCGACAAATATGGCGAGCACGACGAGGCCGTCGCGATTGCCCAGGATTTGACCACCGTCTTCGGAACTTCCCCGGAAGCCGCCGAGGCGAAGAAGTTCCTAGAAAACAACTAACCCACGCACCGACTCCATGTTGCCAATCCACAAACATCGTTCCGCCCCGCTCGCCATTGTGAGCCGGGGATTGATGACAGCCGTTCTTCTGGCCCCGCTGCTTGCGGGCGCTCAGGAAGAGGGGGTGACCGAAGGTGCCGGAGCCGTGAAGGAAAAGACCCTGCTCGACACGTTCCTTACCGGCGGTCCGCTGATGTGGCCGATCCTTCTCTGCTCGATCGGAACGCTCGCGGTGGCCGTTTACTGCTTCCTCCGGATCAACAAGAAGAAGCTGATGCCGCGGGAGGAGGTTGAGGCGGTCGGGCAGTTCATGGAACAGCGCGACGCCGCGGGTGCCTACAGCTATTGCCACGGTCGGCCGAGCGCGTTCTGCACCACGATGAGTTCGGCGCTCCTGAAGGTGAACTTCGAGCGCGATCTGGCGAACAAGGCGTCGATGGAGCAGGCTGCGGGCGAGACGCTCTCCAATGAGGAGACCAAGCTCATGCTCTGGGTGAACTACCTCAACGTCTTCGCGACCATCGGCCCCATGCTCGGTCTTCTCGGAACGGTTACCGGTATGATCCAGAGCTTCGACATGCTTGCTGCCGGAAAGAGCGAGCCGTCGGATCTCGCAGGCGGCATCGGTGAGGCGATGATCACCACCGCGGGCGGCCTTATCGTCGGCATTCCGGCCATGTTCTTTTACTTCTACTTCCGGAATCTGCTGTCCATCGCGATTGCCGACATGCAGAAGCGAGTGACCTTCATGATCGATCTTCTTTCCGGAGAGTTGAAGCTCGAGGGGGCGCAGCACGACTACGCGGAGCTCGCGCAGGAGGCCGGCGAGGGCGGCGCTCCGCAGAGCTGATTCGGCGCGAACCGCAGCGGAAGACCGTAAGATGAAGATTCAGAAAAAGCAGGAGGACGAGGTCGGGTTCCAGCTGGCGCCCATGATCGACATGACCTTCCTGCTGCTCGTTTTCTTCATGGTGACCACCAAGATCAGCAAGGAGCAGATCAAGGTGGACATCAAACTGCCGCTGGCGAGCAACGGCATTCTGCCGGACGACCAGAGCAACCGCGATATCATCAGCATCGATGGAAGCGGGCAGTATTTCATCGGGCAGCGTCCGGCGACAAAGGAGGAACTTGCCCAGCACCTGAAACGACGGTTCAAGGACAGTTCTCCGCTTCGCCTTTACGTGCGTGCCGACCAGGGAACCCCTGGCAAACAAATCAAGGAACTCATGCGAATGGCAGCCGAGGCTGGTGCGATCAATGTGATCTTCGGAAGCTACCGCGACTGATCCGAATTTTCCTCCCGCCATGGAACTCAAACGCCGCTACGTCCAGACCGTCGAGATGCAGATGGGCCCCATGATCGACATGGTATTTCTGCTGCTCGTCTTTTTCATGGTGACGGCGAAACCGATCAAGCCGGAGAGCGACATCAATATGTCGCTGCCTGGCACCTTCGAGCAGTCTGAAAGCGTCGACATCCCCGACGAGCAGGTTGTGAGCGTGAAGTCCAACGGACTCGTCATCATTAACGACCAGCCGGTCGGAGAGCCCGGCGACAAGCGCCTTGCACGCCTCATCCAGATTCTCGGCCGATTCAAGACTGCCGCCGATGCGAACAAGACGGAGGCGCTTGTGACCCTCGATGTCGAGGACGGGGCGCGCCATCAGCGGATCGTCGACGTGCTCAACGCCTGCGCCGAGGCCGGTGTGACCGGGGTGACGTTCAACGACACGTCCGAAGGCTGACGTTCGCTGCCGGGGGTCAAGCCGCCGATCCTGCCTTGCCCGCAGCAGCGGTGCTGATGCCGTCGAGAAATTCCTGAGCGACGGGTCCGAGGCGGTCCGCCCAGAAGGCGCCGATTACGAGATTTGGAAAACCCTTAAGCGGAAGTTCCCTCACGCCTTGGGGAATCCGAAGGAGGGAAGTGCTGACGGTCAGTCCGGCTCCGAGTCCCCGGGCCACATATGGGGCGATCATTTCGGCGGAACTCACCTGGATCGCAATCGGCCATTCCCGGCCCTGCTTTTGCAGCCGCGTGGCAAAGAGGCGGGGCAGCAGCTCGTGCGGTGGCAATGAAACGAGGTCGAGCCCGCCACCGGCCCCGGCGCGGATTGCATCGGCGGCGGAGTGATACGGCGAGTCCTCCGGCACCAGCAACGCCAGTGGAAGGCGCAGCAGCGCGCGGGATTTCATGCCCGGTGGAAGGGACGAGTCGAGCACCGTTACGGCAAGGTCCGCTTCCCCACGCAGCACGATCTGACGGGCGAGTTCCTGATCCGCTTCAACAACGGTAAGACGGAGTCCCGGGTGGCGTCTTTTCAACGCCGCGAGCAAACCGGGGGCATGGTCCCGCATCACCTCGGAGAGCCCGGCAATCCGGAGTTTGGCAATTGTCTCGCCGCGCAGTCTCGCCTCGATTTCCCCCAGGTTGCCGAAAAATGGCGCGACGAAATCGAACAGCTCCCGACCGGCCGGCGTGAGCTGGAAGGGCCGCCTCCGAAACAGGGTCACGCTGAGGTCCTCTTCGAGACGGATCATCTGCGCGCTCACCGCCGGCTGCTGCACGCCATACGGGATATGCCGGCAGGCATTCACGATCCCTTCATGTTTCGCGACGTAGTAGAAGAGCTCGAGATGGTGGGTATTCAACATTGAACCTTCCAATGTTTATCCAGAGAGAATCGATTATGTAAATATCAGATTCCGCCATAGAACGGTTCGGTATGAACGACTGGAAACCCTCTCAGGGAATTGTGGATCGGTGGATTGAGCGGACGGTGCGTCTCGTGGCGCTGGGGCTCGGGCGGCTTGTGTATCGCGTTCACGTGCAGGGCGCCGAAAATATTCCCGCCACCGGTGGATGCCTCATCGTGTGCAATCACGTGAGCTACTCGGACACGATCCCGCTTTCGATCGCCATCCCGAGACGGCTGCGGTTCACCTCCGAGGAGAAACTTTTCCGGGTGCCTTTGCTTGGGCGCTGCCTGCGCGCGTTCGGATCGATCCCGGTGAGCGCGGATTCGGCGCGGACGGCGATCCGCCGCACGGTTGATTGCATCTCGCACGGTGAGGCCGCGCTGCTGTTCCCGGAGGGAAAACTGACGCTCGATGGCAACCTGCAGCCGGTGAAGGACGGTTATTCCCTGATCGCGCGCAAGGCGAACTGTCCGGTGTTGATGGTCCACCTCGACGGACTCTGGGGATCGATTTTCTCGTTCGAGGGAGGCCGCTTCTTCCTGAAATGGCCAAAAGTCTGGCGTCGCGAGGTGCGGGTGACGATTTCCAGACCGCTCACCGCAACGGAAGCTACAGCCGGGACCTTGGAACGATTCTGGCGTGCATGTGCCGTCCGGACGGAAGAGGTCGAAGGTCGAATCGGGGGCGATGCATTTGACTCGAGGGCCCGGAGCGCGTAGGCATGAACGTTTCGCGTTTTGATGAGCATTCTGGATCGTTACGTCGGCAAGGGGGTGCTGGTCACCATGACGATCGGCGTTGTCGTGCTCAGTCTGGTGCTGGTGCTCGGCAATCTTTTCAAGGAGGTGCTCGATCTCCTGATCAACAAGGACGTCCCGATCGAAACGGTGCTGGCGTTCATGGCCTTCGTCCTCCCTTTTTCCCTGACGTTCACGATTCCCTGGGGATTTCTGACGGCGCTGCTTCTGGTGTTCGGGCGCATGTCGGCGGACAACGAGCTTATCGCCCTGCGGTCGAGCGGAGTGAGCATCCTGCGCATTTGCACCCCGGTTTTCGTTCTGGCGATCGTGCTGACCGGGATCTGTTTCTGGATCAATGCCGAGGTGGCCCCGAAGGCCGCCCAGCGAATGACGCAGGCGGTGTTCGAGATTCTCACCAGCAACCCGATGTCGCTCTTCGCCGCGGATGAAGTGGTGGACGAGTTTCCGGACCGCCGGGTTTACGTGGGTGGCAAGGAGGGAGACACGCTCAAGAATCTGATCGTGTTCGAAATCGACAAGGACAACACACCGCTGAAGGTGTTCTACGCGAAGCGGGGGGAACTGCGGCCGGATCCTGACAACAAGCGGCTTTTGTTGAAGTTCTTCGACGCGACGCTCGAGCAGCGGGATCGCGAGGACCCGCGGGATATCTACAAGATCCAGCCCGGAAACCTGATCGGCGCGGGCGAAATCGGTCTGCCGCTGGACGCGCTTTACGACGAGCACTGGCAGGAGCGCAGGCTGGAGGCCTACACGTTGCCGGAACTCACCGAGTTCATCAGAGCCGGCGAGCGGGAGAACATGGAACCCGCGAAGGTGGAATGGCACCGGCGTTTCTCGGCGTCGCTCGCGTGCCTTGCATTTGCATTGGTGGCGATCCCTCTTGGCATTACCGCGCACCGGAAGGAGACGTCGGTCGGCTTCGCGCTGAGCCTCGTGGTGGCGTTCACCTATTTCTTCTTTATCATTCTGGCAAATACCTTCCGGGACAATCCCCACGCGTTCCCGCAGCTGCTCATCTGGACTCCGAACGTTCTGTTCATCGCGCTTGGCTCGGTGATGTTCTACCGCCTCGCGCGGAAGTGACCCGTTTCGGGGCTACTTCATAAAGTAGCCGCGCTGCTTCTCGGAAATCGGAGCGCCGAGTTTCTCGAGAACCAGAAGCATGTCCTCCCAAACCTTCCGTTTTTCCGAGATGGATTGATTGCGGAGCAGGTAGGCGGGGTGGTAGGTCGCCATCACCGGAATGCCTCGATAGTCGAGCCAGCGACCGCGAAGTTCCCGCATCGGACGGGTGTCCCCGAGCAAGCCCTCGACCGCGGTCGCGCCGAGCGCGACCAGGACCTTTGGCTGGATTAGTTCAATCTGCTTCTCGAGCCAGGGGAGGCAGGTGCGCATTTCCTCGGGACGCGGCTTGCGGTTGCCGGTGGAGCCGGGAGGCATGTCGGGCCGGCACTTGAGGACGTTCCCGATGTAAACCGCATCCCGGGAAAAGCCCATGGTCTGGATGATCTTCGTGAGCAGTTGACCCGCGCGGCCAACGAATGGTTCGCCCTGGATGTCTTCGTCGGCGCCCGGGGCCTCGCCAACGAACATCAAGTCGGCGTTTGGATTGCCCACGCCGAAGACGACCTGGGTGCGTGTCCGGACAAGGTGCGGGCATTCGGTGCAGCGGAGCGCGGCTTCGCGCAATGTTTCGAGAGTCCACTCGCGGGAGGGAATGATACGAGGCGAGGTGGCATCGATCTGTGTCTGACCATGCGAGGCGCCCCCCGAGACGACTTCCCTCTCCTGGCGCAAGGTTCCGGCCGGAGCATCGTCCTTCCGGGAACACGATAGCTCGCGCAGCATCGCGGCCTTTGCAGCGCTTGCGGTGGGCTTTCGGCCGAATCCTCGCTCGATCTCGCGGAGCAGCGGAATCGCGGCATCAAGGGCGGGTTTCAGACGGTCCATTTCAGCGGGCATGCTGGCGCGGTGATTCCTGTGGCACGAGCGGAAAATCAGCCGGCACGGGTGCGGTAAAAACGATCCGTTCTCCGGTGCGCGGGTGATCGAACGAAAGCTTCCATGCGTGGAGAAGGTGACGCGGGAATTTTCCGCGACGGCCGTAGATGGGGTCACCTGCGAGGGAATGACCGAGGTGCTTCAAATGAACCCGAATCTGGTGCGTGCGACCGGTTTTGGGTCGGCACTCGACCAGGCTCAAGCCGTCGCCAGTGGCCAGCACGCGGTAGTGCGTTACGGCCTCGCGGCCTTTTTCGGCAGGAACGACGGCCATCTTCTGACGATGCACGCGGTGGCGTCCGATCGTGGCGTCGATGGTGCCGGAGGCCCGTCGCAAGGTGCCCTCCACGATGGCGAGATAGGTTTTTTCCACCGCGCGGGACGCGAACTGCGAGGCAAGGGAGTGATGCGTGAAGTCGTTTTTTGCAATCACGAGGCAGCCGCTGGTTTCCTTGTCGAGGCGATGGACGATGCCGGGACGTTCCACGCCGCCGATGCCGGAGAGATCGGTGCAATGATGCAGCAGTGCGTGGACGAGCGTCCCGGTGTCGTTTCCCGCGCCGGGATGGACGACCAGCCCTGCGGGTTTGTCGAGCACCAGGAAGTCGGCGTCCTCGTAAAGAATGGCGAGAGGAATGTCCTCGGCCTGCAGGGCCTCCGGCGGAATGGTGTCCGGCACCGAGACGGCGATCTCATCATTTGCCTTCAACGCCTCCGAAGGCCGGGTGACAGCGCCGTTGAGGAGGATCTGTCCGGCCTTGATGAGGTTTTGAACCCTTGCGCGCGAGAGATCCGGGCAATTCGCCGTGACGAACCGGTCGAGGCGGTTTCCTTCATCTTCGGCCGCGACGTGCAGGGTGATGGTTTCCATTTGCGAAGGAAGAGTTTCGCCCGTTGACGCGGGAAATGCTACATTCTCGCGTCATGTCCGATCCTGCTCCCCAGATCGTCGAGAGCTGTCCGGCCTGCCAGCAGGTGATCGACGTCACTGGAGAGGCGCCGTTTTCCGAGGTGGCGTGTCCCTCCTGCGGTGCGGTGATGCGTGCCCGCGTCCATTTCAACAACTTCACTTTGCTCGAATTGCTCGGCGAGGGCGGCATGGGATCGGTCTTCCGCGCGCGCGACAACAACCTCAATCGCGAGGTCGCGCTGAAGATCCTCAAACGCGAAGCGGGTTCGACCGAGGCGGACTGGGCAAAGCTCGCGGAGGAGGCGCGCCTGACCGCGTCGATCAATCATCCGAATGTCGTGAAGGTCTTCTCGTTCGGCGAGGACCACGGCCAGTTCTATCTCGCGATGGAACTCGTCGAGAAGAGTTCGCTCGACCGGCTGATGACGCTGCAATCGAAGATCGCCGAGGCGCAGGTGCTCGATGTCGGCATCCAGATCGCCGAAGGTCTGCAGGCCGCCTACGAGCACGGCCTGATTCATCGCGACATCAAGCCGGGAAACATCCTCTTCGCGAGTGCGAATCTCGCGAAGATCGTGGACTTCGGTCTCGCGCGGGTGCTCGACGAGGAGGCGCAGGAGTCCGGAGAAATCTGGGGCACGCCGTTTTATGTCGCCCCGGAGAAGCTCGACGGCCGCCCGGAGGATTTTCGCAGCGACATCTACAGCCTCGGGGGCACGTTGTTTCACGCGCTTGCCGGACGTCCGCCCTTCGACGCGAAGACGGCGTCGATGGTCGTGCTGAAGCACATCAAGAACCAGCCGGTCAGTCTCCAGGCGTTCGCGCCGAACATCTCCGACGAGACCGCCTACGTGATCAACCGGATGCTGCACAAGGATCCGGACCAGCGTTACGGCTCCTACGAGGAACTGCTCAATCACCTCCAATACGCACGTCACCGTCTGATGGAGCGCGCCGCGGTGCAGGAACCCAAAAAGCACGCCCGGCGCGCCCAGCGCCGCGGGGTTACCATCGGGGCGATCTGGGCAACCGCACTCGCCCTTTGCTGTGCGGTGGGGTGGGCGTTCTTCATTCCGCCCGGGCGCAACGAGGACTCCGGATTGTCGAAGGACTCCGCCGAAACCGCACGCATGGCCGAGGCAAGGCGCGCGATGGCCGATGGAAAACACGGGGAGGCCGCTGTGGCATTTGCCGCGATCGCGGCTTCCGCACCCCAACCGCAGGCAAACTGGGCGCTTGCGCAGCAGGCGGCCGCGGACTGGCTGGCGGGAAAACCCGATGCTGCGCGGGAGGTGATGGGGCGGCTCGCGGCCCAGGGATTTTACAGTTACGACCTTCGCGACCAGCCGCTCGGGAGATTTTTCGCCGATCTGGGATCTGGAAAGGTTGAGGATGTCGGGGAGGGATCGGATTTTCGCGTGTTTGGATTGCTCGTATCCGGCCTCGAAAAGTGGTCCGGCGGCGATCTGGACGATGCAGTGCGGGATTTTCAGCAATTCTTCGAGGGGCGACCCTCGGGGGGCGACGAATGGATTGCGGATCTGAAGCCGGTGGTGGCTCCCTACCTTGCGGACCACGCCGCCTACGTGCGGCTGCGGGATCGTGTGAGCGAAGCAGATGGGTCCGCAGGTGCGGATTTGCTTCTCGAGATCGATCAGGCAAAGCGTGATGCGAGGACGGGTGATGTGGTTGCAGCAAAGCTCGAAGCGCTGAAGGGCGGAGTTCGCCTGGAGTGACGTTGGACATCGTCCGGGAGCCGGGTAACGTTTCCCCATGAGCAGTGATTTTCCAAAGCTGACGCCGGAGGAGATTCAGCGCCGACTGTCCGACTTCCTGCGTTCCGGCTTTCCGCAAAAGCCCGAGGCCGCTCCTTCGGGTGAGCCGGACGACAGCGACGCCGTGGAGCGCGAAGACCGCGACGTCTTCGAGTTCAATTTCGTGCCGCGGGATATCAAGCGCCATCTCGACCGCTTCGTGATCAAGCAGGATGAGGCGAAGAAAGTGCTGAGCATCGCGGTCTGCGATCACTACAACCATGCGCGTCTCGCCCGGCGACTTCAAAACGAGGAGGGCGCTTCGCCGATCGAATATGCGAAGCAGAACGTGATTCTTGTCGGACCGACCGGTGTCGGGAAGACGTATCTGGTGAAGCACATCGCGGACTTGATCGGCGTCCCGTTCGTGAAGGCGGATGCCACAAAGTTCAGCGAAACCGGCTACGTGGGCGGCGACGTGGAGGATCTCGTGCGCGAGCTCGTTCACAAGGCGGATGGTGACATCGCCCTGGCGGAGCACGGGATCATCTACATCGACGAGATCGACAAGATCGCCAGCTCGGCGAACGGCACGGGTCGCGATGTGAGCGGACGGGGCGTGCAGACCACGCTGCTCAAACTCATGGAGGAGACGGAGGTGCCGGTGCGCAATCCGATGGATCTGCAGGCACAGATGCAGGCCGCCTTCGAAATGCAGCGCAAAGGGCGGGTGAAGCGCGAGTCGATCAACACGCGGCACATCCTGTTCATCGTAAGCGGAGCCTTCGACAAGCTCAGCGAGCAGGTGCGCCGGCGCGTGCGGCAGTCCCGCGTGGGCTTCAATGCGGAGCCGGCTGCGCTCGACGATGACGAGGCGGCTCTTTTGCGACAGGCGGTGACGCAGGATTTCGTCGCCTACGGGATGGAGCCGGAGTTCATCGGGCGGCTGCCGGTGCGCGTGGTGTGCGATCCGTTGTCCGCCGACGATTTGTTCGAAATCCTCAAGCGCTCGGAGGGCAGCATCGTGCGCCAGTATGAGCGCGCGTTCCAGGCATACGGAATCGAGGTGTTGTTCGAGGATGACGCATTGCGCGAGATCGCGGCACGGGCGGAACTCGAGCGCACCGGCGCGCGCGGGTTGCTCACGGTCTGCGAGCGGTTGTTGCGGGAATTCAAATACGAGCTACCGGACTCCGGCGTGCGGTCCTTTTCAGTCACGCCGGCTCTGGTTTCGGATCCCGCGGCCGAGCTCGCAACGCTGCTTGCGACCGGACATGCGGAAAAGGAGCGCTCAATGGCGGCGATCGTGGACCAGTTTGCGGAACGCTTCCACGACCAGCATGGGCTGACAATTTCCTTCGAGTCCGAGGCCCGTCAGCGGCTCGTCCGGATGGCAATCGATCTCGACCAGGGTGTCCGGGAGCTGTGCGAACGGTTGTTCAAGGACTATCAGTTTGGCCTCCAGCTCATTCGCAAGAACAGCGGGCGGGCGCAGTTTGTCATTCCCGCGCGGGCCGTCGAAAATCCCGACGGGGTCCTAAGCGAATGGGTGGTGGAATCCTATCGCCACGGCCGGCCGAATGAGGCAGGCTCCAACGATTCCCCATGAGGTATTTCAAAGCCACGCTCGTCATCGGCATTGTCTCGATCGTCGCCGTCCTGGTGCTCGATGCATCCGGATGGCTGAAAACGGCGGAGGTGTGGACCCAGTCCGCCCTCCAGCAGCTTTCCGAGGACCGGACATTGGTTCCCGTCTCCCGTGGATCGGTCTTTCTGGTCGCCGCGGTTCTCGCGTTCTTCTTCGCATGGACGACGGCCGACATCTCGCGACCTGCTGCGAAGACCGTGATTGCGCTGGGAGGATTCTGTCTCACGCTCACCAGCGCGCCGGTGCTGGCACTCTACGGAAAATTCTACCCGCCCTTCCAGGCCGCTCTGGCCATCCTGTTCAGCTTCGCTCTGGGAATCGGCTACGCACAGAGCGCCGGCGGCTCGCGCAAGCGGGTGCTGACCCGGTTGTTCGGCCAGCGGTTGTCCCGCAAGCAGTTCGCCCAGCTTGTCGACTCCTCGCTCCCGCTCGAGTTTCCGGGGGTGGAACAAAACGCCACGGTTTTGGTGTGCGAGGTCCACAATCACGTCGAGCTTCTCGAGCGTCTGGAGCCCGCCGATTACGTCGCGATGACCAATCTCTACCTCAAGGCCGCGTCGGACTATCTGGTGGACGCAGGGGGGTATCTCGACGAATGCAACGGCGAGAGCCTGCGGGTGATTTTTGGCGCGCCGCTCGCGCGTGAGGATCACGCCCGCATTGCCTGCCGGGCGGCACTGGATCTCGTATCGCGCGTCGAGGAACTCAACAAGGAATGCGACGCACGCTGGCACCAGCGGCTGGATTTCCGGGTCGCCGTGCATTCCGGTCCGATGATTGCAGCTGCTTATGGGGGCACGCGGCTCGGGTCGTTCAGCGTTGCGGGAACCACCGTCGAATTTGCGCGTCGCCTCTGCGCGGCGTGTGCAACGTATGGATGCCGGATTCTCGTCGGTCCGGAGACCTACGCGGACGCCCGGGAAATCGTCGAGGCGCGACCGATCGAGTTGCTGCGCCGTCCGGACGGCCGCCGCATCGAGCTTTACGAGGTGCTGGCGCCGGCGCACGGTCTTTCGCCGGAACGCGCGCAGAGCCGCGACCACTTCTGGAAGGGCGTGATCTATTACCGCGAGAAAAAGTGGGAACTCGCTCTCGAGGAATTTTCGAAGGCGAGGGTGCCCGGCATTCCCGACCCCGGTCTCGACAACTTCATCCTGCGCACCGAGCGGGCTCGTCGCGGCACGGAATCCACGCCTGCGCCGGGGCCGTTGCTCGCCGAGATTCGCTGAGCCTTGAAGCCGGTTGATTACCCCGAGCCGTTCCAGCAACTGGCGCGGCAGCTTCGCCGACTTCCATCCATCGGGGCCCGCAGCGCGGAGCGGATCGCGCTCTGGCTGTTGACGTCGCCGGATGCCAATCGCGAGGCGCTCGCGCATGCTCTGGCGGAGACCTCCAGCGTGCGTGCGTGCGGGAAGTGCGGCTTCTTTGCGCTGGAATCCCTTTGCGAAATCTGTCGCGAGCCGTCGCGTCTCGGGCGCGAAATTTGTGTGGTGGAAACCGCGACCGATATTCTGCCGATCGAGCGAACCGGGATGTTCGGCGGTTCCTATCACTCCCTGGGAGGCCGGCTTGCCCCCCTGGAAAATATCGGACCGGAGGACCTGAGGATTGACGTGCTCGTGGAACGGATCGCGGGCGAGCGTCCGTCCGAGATCATTCTTGCGCTGAGTGCGGACGTTGAAGGGGAGGCGACGGCGAACTATCTCGCGAGGGTTCTGCAAGCCACCGGGGTGCCGGTGACGCGAATCGCCCAGGGGCTGCCGGCGGGGGGAGGGCTGGAGCACGCGGACTCGCTGACCCTCCAGCGGGCACTTGCGGGACGCCGCGGAATCCGGGACTGACCATCCGGCTTGACCGGTGGTGCGCTGTGGCCCCGAGCGAGAAATGCGTCCGCCTTGCGGGCCGAGTGCAAGTCCCGGCTTCGCTCGCACGAATTCGACAGAGGGCGAAGTTCTTCCGATCGGGCGGAAGTAGCGCTTCTGAGGCCGCATCCCGTTGACTGGGATGCGGTGCCCCGATGAGACCGATGAGACCCCGAAAAGTCGAATATTTGGAGGTTTGAAGGTCGACGACAGCTAGTTTGTATACAAAAGACGCTTATTGACAGAGTCTCGAAAGTGGCATTGTATACAACCCATGAACATCCCGTCCTACGACGGGATGCTCGAATCCCCGGAACAAGATGCATCCCCCCGCCTTTCGCCGGCTTCGCTCTCGCGAAGTCGGCCAAACGCCCGGCGCGTGTTTCTCGCTTTGGGGGAATTCAACCTCCTACTCCAATGATTAAATCCACCTCACGTATCCTCACGATCGGCCTTCTCCTGGTCGGCGCGGGCATTTCCCAAACGGCTTCAGCCGCCATCAAGGCTGGCGACAGACTCCTCATCGACTTCGGACCCAGCATCGTTCCAGCTGACGGTTCTCCAATGGTTTCCCCGGACAGCAACGGGCTCTACTGGAACAATGCCATCATGAACCAGCGAAATGCCAAGGGAAACCAGCCTCCCGACGTCGTCAACATGGTGACAACCGCTAATATCGCCACTGGCGTGAATATTACATTCACCAACAACTGGCAGATGAATGGGAACGAAGCTGGTGGTTTGTTGGATCCCAATCCGTCTTTCCTCGGGGACCTCGCTCAAGTTAACGCCACTCGCGACTACATTTTCCTCAACACCTCGGATTCGGGTTCGTCGGCATCAATGACCTTCTCCGGGTTGAATCCATTGCTGACCTACGACTTCCAGATCTTCGCCACTCGAAGGGAGACGAATGTCCGCACTACTCGTTATTCGATTACGGACGTCAATGGCCTGCACACCTATGACCTGCAGACATCGGGGCCCGGAATCGGAGCTGGTGGATATAACGGAAACAATGATGAGTTGGCTTACCTGACGGGCATCGTTCCCAACGAATTCGGAGAGATTACGTTGACCCTCTCGTCACCCACCAACAATTTCGCCTACATCGGCGCCATGAGCCTCACGGCGGTGCCTGAGCCTCATGAAATGGGCCTCGCGATCGCAATGGGGTGTCTCGTTCTCGTTGCGGTGCGCCGGTATCAGCTGCGTCGTGCGCAGGTCTGAGCCATCGGCGTAAGAGCCTTCTTTGTTGAAGCAGAGTGGCGGCTTCCCAGCTTGGGAAGCCGCCATTTTCTTTGGATGAACCGCCCAAGGCCAACCACGAAGCCTTGCTGCTCCAGGGGTGGTCACGAACCGCAGGCCGCGGGGACCGTCAGGTAGATCACGCAGGACAATCCAGGCGGGATGTTCGTGGCAGGTAAGCGTTCCATCAAGCGCCAGTTGACGGAGTCATAGATGTCATACGGAGATGG
>CALGTD010000189.1 GCA_937901895.1 uncultured Spartobacteria bacterium
CTTCTGAACCTCGCATGGCCACCGTCTGCCCACCGGTTGTCGAGTATAGCCGCGACTTCCAGGCGCGCGCAGCCGACGAGCTCGATCTGTTGCCGGAGGGGTCGCCAATCGCCGAAATGCTCTCCGACTATAGCGTCATGCGGGATCAGGCGCGGACGTGCTTGGCTCGGCCATGATCCTCTGTCGAGGGACTCGGATGAGCGTTTAAGGCTCAAACACCGCGCCCCAAGACGTCGCCGCCGCTGCAGCGGCGGCTGCGGCCTGAATCTGAGCACGCCGTGTGCGATCCAAGTCGTCGGACAACGAATTGTTCGAGTTCGCCGGGTCGCGAACACTGCCGGTCAGAATATTATCTCGAATGTAACAAAGGCTGGCTTGAACCTGACTTCCTAGATCTTCAAACCGAGTTCCCTTGCAGCCTTCAATGGTCATGAGTTCAAGAAGGAACGATTTTTTGAAAGGGACATTTCTCCGCTCGCGCCAGAGCTTCATGAGCCGGATCACGTCGCGCCGTCCGCTGCTCCGGACAGTATCGATGTGCGTTTTCAGGCTCGTTTTCAATGTCGTTCCGGTGTCGGTGCGATGAAGGTTGGCTTCAAAGAATTGAGAATCAAGTGCCCGTCCGGGAACAACATCAATGTGAAAACCTCCCTGAAATGGCAACTCCCAGGACACGGTCTTTTCGTTCACGTAGGCCCAGTGCCTCTTAAGAACGTTGCCAACAGCATCATAAATTCCCTTAATGGTATAGTTAACCGTATTCGGCCAATACATGACGATATCGAGGTCGTAGCGCTGGCGGATGATCGTTTTCTTCCCGAACGACCCTGCATAATAAAATCGAGGTCCACCCTCGAGAACTGAGAGTTTCTGCTGAATATCGTCGCGAAGTCCGCGCAGGGCGCTTAACTCCGCCTCGGAAAGATCCTGCTCAGCAAGGAGCCTCCTGAGGTATTGTTCTGCGCTCATGCTGGCCGTGCTCCCAGACAGATGCTGGACCGGTAGGGCGGTGTTTCTCGCATCCTGAACTCATAAAGCTGAACCGGTGGGCACATCGTAGGATTGACCTGCTGTCCAATTGCGATCGCCGCCGGGGCGGGTCCAGCATAAAACAGGTGCCAGCGCGCTGCCGCGGGGAAAAGGCGGAGCGCTGACTCGAATGCCCGCCGTGCAGCCGATGCAAGTTCCTTGAGCTGCTCGGGATGCTGGAGCCACGCCGTGCTAGGCTCCGGTACCCGAATATTGACTCGCCTTGCTCCAGCAGCCGGGGTATCGGCGATCGCGGCATCCGCAACGATGGCGCTGAGATGGAACACGAACGCGACTTCAGTGCAGTCCCGGTCCTCTTCTTCAAGCCCTGTTACTTCTATGTTCCGCGGCGGCGGATCCTGCCGTGGCCAAACCCAGGTGCGATCATCACGATGGAACTGGAAGAGGCGCAGATGCGGGCGGTTGGTAAGCTGAAATCCGAGAGAAAGACAGGCGCTCACGGGCGCCAGCGGAAACACCGCCAGACGAAAATCGAAGGCGTCGGCGCCTGCCATCAGTTCTGCGACGTATGAAGCGATGGAGGTGTCCACTGCCTGCCAGTCATCGGTTTCGCCGGGGACCCGAAGGGTTTGGGGCTCTCCCGCAATGTAGTCGGGCGACAACGCGGCGGTAACGGTGCCAAGATCAATCGGGTGATCACCCCGCAGGCAGAGAACTGACCAACCAGTAACAGAACGGCCTCGTTCCGGCAGCGATGCCCTTACCCAAAGCTCATGATCGGCCTTGATCTGCTTCACACGCTCGACTGTGAAGGTGCCCGGCTGGCCGTCGATAACTGCATGACAGTTCTGGCAAAGGAGGATCAGGTTGTCGTAGTCATTCCGCTGCGCTGCAGGCATTGCTTGATCCGCACGGGGCCCGCCATTTTGCGCAGCTGCGATATGCGCGATTTCACCGATGACGACGATAGGATCGTAAGTGGTTGCATCAGCGAGCAGCTCAACCCTGCACTCAGGCATTGCGCAGCGGCCGCCTGCGCGTCCCCAGAGCAGTTTTAGTGTCCGGTCTGAATAATTGCGCGCTGCCATCGACTATCTACCTATGTCTCTGTCTCTCGCGTCCTGCGTTAAGGCTTGGGGCTGCCCGTCATATTTGATGCTCTTTGGAATACGTTCGAGCGGTGCCAGATCAGGCGCTTCCGATGTTTGTCGGTCAACGGGATCGGATCCTGCCAGCGCAATTCGGCGCGAGCGCTGTCGCTCAAGGAAGGTGAGAATTGCGGCTGGCCTTCGTCATCGAACGTCACCAGCCCTCGATCGAAGGCAGCATCCCATAAGGCCGAGAGCAGAAGGCCGTTGTGAACGTCCAGCCGCTCGGCGTCGCTCGTGCAATCCTTCCAGGGAATGATGTGCGACGCACGAAGAAGGGGCTCGTCCGAGATTCCCGTCAGCGGACAGCGGCCCTGCCAATACTCGAGCAGTCCTGACCGGAACACATCCTGACCGATGCGCTGGACCACCAGCCGTTCGGCCTCGGTGCTGGTCGGCAGATCCTTCACCTTAGCTTGGAACTGCGCAAGCGGCGCGTCGGGAAGGCTGGCCGCCAGCTGGTAGACTCGGGGCATCAGGGCATAGAGTTCACCGAGCGTGGCAAAGGCGTAGCGGGCCAGTCCGGGTCCCTCGGCGGCAGCCCCGGCCTGCCCGAGTTCCTCGATCAAGCCCCCGTGGTCGATGGCGAGCAGCCACCCGTCGGCAGCGTCCCGCGCCAGCCAGATCGATCCCTGCGCCGTGGTCGAGCTGTATCGCCGCCAGCCACCGGTCTCGCCATGCGACCGGCGAAAGCCGTTCTGGAACGCGACCTTGTCGCATTCCTGGCGGTTGACGAACGACTGCGGCACCTCGATCATCACATCCCCATCGCCGCGAATTCGCCGTTCGCTTCCATCCGGTCCCAGGCTTCGAGGACGAGGCGGCGGGTGCGGTATTCGCCGTGTTGGCGGATTTCCTTTTCCTTGAGGACGCGGAAGGTTTCCGAGGGGTAGTCGGGGCCCTTCACGTCGGCAGGGTCAAGTATGTAGCGCAGCTCGTCGCGGGTCAGGCCGTAAGCGCGGGCGTAGAAGGCGTCGAGATCGGCACGCAGGTGAGCGCGGCGGTCCTCGTCCCAAGCGAAGGGCGGGCCGTCATGGCCCAGATCGCGGGCAAAGGGGGCGAGGCTGTGCGAGGTGTAGGTGAGTTCCAGCACCTTCGGCGTGATGAAGGCGAGGCGGGGTTCGGTGTAGAAATCAGGACCTGGCACTGGAAGCTGTTTCAAATATGAGAAAGTAAAGTTAACACCGCCAACTTTTTGCCGTGCGACGAAGTCAAAGGGTAAACTTGATAGACAAGAAACCAATGCAACACCGGAAAATCTATGTTGCTGGGACCAAAAAACGAGCGGCATACTATGGCCGACACCAACCCTCGGTATTGGGCTACAAAACATTGTTCTCTCGTTTGTTGGGGACGTAACATTCTTAAAGCCAAAAAGCCATTCAGCTTTTTGCTCCCCTAGTGCCAAATCGACTTCCTTTTTGGGCACCCAATAAAATGGCTCGACTTCAAAATTTGGATTTGAGTGTTCGTCAACCGTAGTGTCAGGTAAGACGCGGTGCCCCCTTTCACCATCACGAGCACCATATCCAGATGATCGATGGTCATAAAAAGACATCATTTTCGCCTCATACAGTGGAACGAATACTTCATTTTGAAGAATCCAATTCATTCCAGAGCGAGCGAAGCCCCCAGAATTAAGCTGTTCAGCGGTGCGAAATAGGTGGGAATCTGATGTCATGTTGAATAACCCTTGCTTAAAACTCACATTCCAGGGGTTTCCATCGAGACTATTAGTTTCGTCGATTAACACAGGTGATTTCGAGTATATCTTCGCAGTAAGATCGGCATCAGCTCGCGATCGAAACACCGGAGAAGTTTGGGTATTGGGGTTGATGATCGAAATTTCAGACGGCGAAAGCGTAAAGTTGCGCTCCGGTTCCAACAATTGACTAGGCTCGGTCAGGAAGAACGCGAACGCGGCAAGCGGCTCATCTCGCCCTAGTGTCAGTAGGCTGAACTTCATCCTGGAGTCGATTGCCGCGAAAAGGCCCGCTCGGTTTTCGAAGTCCACCAACTTTGCCAATCGCTTGTCCTTGACCAATGCTGCGAAGAATGGGGCCGTGGTTGCGTCGGTCGCGATGCCTGTGGGCACGATTACTCCGGCGCGCGTTCGCGCTAAATTGGCGAAGTGCTCCGCGAAAAGAGCGTAGGTGTTAACCTTTCCTCGTGCTGTGAGGTCGAATCGCCCCGATGCTCGGGCGAACTCGTTGCCGGCTTCTGACTGTCTCAGCGCGCTTTCGAATTCTGCGTAGGCGGCCGGGTTTTCTTTCTTCAGGTTGTCGATCGCGCGTTTGCGCGCAGCGCCAGCAAGCGCCGCAATTTCGGGATGCTTCGAGGCGAAGTATTCCTTTTCGCTGAGCTGCATCACCTCCCACGGCGGGTTGCCCAGCACTACATCGAACCCACCGCGCTGCATCACATCAGGGAACTCCAGCGGCCAGTGGAACGCACGCGCGTTGCGAGCAGCCTTTGGTGCCTCGCCCATTGCCTGCCGCATCTTGCCCTGATTGAGGGCCATCCACAGCTCCTCTGTCGTCGGCACTGTCCGCTCCGACGCCCCCGCCGGTGCGCCACCGACCTTGGGCAGCAGGAAGGCCGCCACATAGAGGTCCGCCGCCGCCTTGGCGCGGACAAAAGTCTGCCCCTTGCGCAATTCCTTGAACCGCTTGGCCTTGGCGCCGATCTGCTCGACCGTATCCTCGGGCAGGTCGCGGAAGCCCGAGAAATCCAGCGCCAGCGGCTTCATCGCGGGCATCGACGCTTGGCCGGTGCCGAAGTCGAACCCGCCTTGGCCCGCCGTCGCATCGCGATTGGCCTTTAGGTAGTATTTCGCGGTTTCCTTGTCGTCGCCGGTCAGCGGCTTGTAGGCGGCATCGGGAATGCCGTCCTGCAGCACCTGCAGGTCAAACACCCCCAGAAGCGCATCGCCGCAGCGGATCTGAGCATCGAAGAACCCGAGCGGAAGGCCGGGGTCCACCGTCTCGATCCAGAGCGCGACCTTGGTCAGCTCTACCGCCATCGGGTTGCGGTCCACCCCGTGGATGCAGCAGCGGGCGACATCGCGCAGCGCATGGCGGAAGTCGGCGAGCGAGGGTGTGCCCTCGGCCCGGATGCGCGCCAGCCGCGTGGCGATGCGGCGGGCGGCGGCCAGCAGGAAGTGGCCGGAGCCGCAGGCAGGGTCGATGACCGAGAGTTTCAGCAGCGCCTTGGCGGGATCGTCCGCCTCGGCCTCGGTCTTGTCGAGCACGGGGGCGAGCGCGGTGTCGAGCAGCGCCTGAACGAGGCTGTCGGGCGTGTAGTAGGAGCCGGTGGTCTTGCGCTGGTTGCCCTTCTGCTCGGCCGCCTCGGAGGCGAAGAGCAGCGTCTTGCCGTCATCGCCGAGCTGGGGCTGGAGTTCGAGGAGGGATTCGTAGACTGAGCCAAGTTCCTCGGTCTCCATCGCGCGCCAGTTTACGGGGACCATGCCGGTCTTGTCGGCGAGCCAGGAGAGGCGGTAGAGCGCCTCCATGAAGGCGCGGTTGCGCAGGCGGGCGGTTTCGAGGTGGGGCAGCCTGTCCTCGGCAAAGAGGCCGCCGAGGGCTGGCAGCGCAAGGGCGGGCTGGCCATGCGTGAGGGCGCGGAAGACGATCTTCACCCCCTCGTAGCGGTCATGGTGCTTGTCCCAGGTGGCGGCGCGGTAGCATTGCTTGCGCAGCGACTGGAGCGAATAGCCCTGGGCGTAGAGGGCGCGGGCCTCGGGCTTGGCCTTTTCCGGGTGAAGGAGGTTCCGGTCCTCGGCCACCATCAGGAAGATCAGGCGGTATACGAGACGCAGGAGTTCGTTGAACCAGGCGGTGAGGTTCACCTCGCCAGATTTCAGTTTGGCCGCAAGCTCTGGGTTGGCTTGAAGGAAGCCCGAGCCCAGCACCTTGAGCGCGATCTGGACCTGGTCAGCCAGGCGGTCGCGCGCGGCCTCTCCCTCGCGCGAGCCAGCCTCGCGCCAACGCTCCAACGGGCAGTCGGTTGCTGGAGTGTCGGCAGCGCCGAAGCGGGACCGGTGTATCAGGAGCCAGAGCGCGGCAAAGGACGCGATGTCCTCGGTCGAGAAGATCTGTGCGAGATCGGCTTCGATATAGGCCGGTCTCGTCAGTGACGCGTTGTCCCGCATCAGACGCAGGTGGGTGCCGTTGGTGACGATGCCCCACAGCGCTTCCTCAGAGTCGTTGAGGTAGTCCTGAAGCGCGAAGGCGGGCGAGCGGGAGCGATCAACCGACAAGGTCGGGCTGCGGCGGTCCAGCGTCTCGCTCGGCGGGACCACGACCATGGGAACCCGGCCGCTTGCGATCATGGCAAGTGGCGCAGTGGCCGGGGCCAGATCGTCGAAGCCAAAGGTCTCCTTGAAGAGACCCGTTACGAAACGCCGTGTCGCGTCCTGGGAGGGCGCGTCGAGCTTCGCGAAGGCATCGAAGTGGGACTGACCGACCCGGAACGCCGTAGAGATTTCCTCGCGGATTGTAAGGCCCTTGCGGACAGCGTAGTCCTCCGGCGCCTGTTCTGGGGCATCGCGCTGATCGATTTTGGCGATCATGGCCGGTGCGATCAGGTTGCCCTCGAGGCTTAGCGAGGGCCATGCGGACATATCGGAGATTGGTTTGCGCGCCATGATCACACCTCGCTCGGCATGAGGACGAACAAGCCGATCACGTCGGGCGGAAGCACAGCTTCGACGCTGACGCGAGAGATGGATCCGGCCGCGGCACGCAGACGAGCATGGTCCTCAACGAGTTCCGCCGCCCGCTGCTTGACGAAGTCCGCCAGTGGTCCTGCGAGCAGGTCGGGCAGTTCTGCCTTTGAGGAATTGATCATCCGATCTCGTGCGATCGTAGCGAGATCAGCGGTAGCTGGCGTGCTGAGCATTTCGCGGACATCTTCACCGGTCGCCACGATGCTTTTCCCTTGAAGAGCAACCAGGGCAGCTTCTTCAGCCAGCAGGAGCCGCTCCTTTCGGCCGTGGATCGTCAGCTTGTACCGAACGCGAAGGAGCGCGACGCGTGTCATCGCCGAGACCGCGGCTGTCGGCCACGCACCGACACGGCCGATGCCGAGATCCGGCAGCGCCTCTTGATCCAGAGAAGCCTCGACAAGGCTCTCGGCAAGAGACGCCGTTAACGGATGGGTTCTCGTCAACAGAGAGGTGCCGGAGGGGGCGGGCTCGGCTGTGGCAAGTCTGACCGATTTCTCAAGGCCGCGCTGTTCGAGCTTCTCCTTCAGAGCCTGCTGAAGAGCGTGGACGTGAGCGATGTAGACGTTCCGCTTCTTCTCAAGCGGAACGCCGAAGCGCGACATCGCGCGCTCCACGAAAAGCCTTGTGTCCTCCGGAGAGCCAAGCAGGCTCCTGACTTTGTCCCATTCCGGCGCTACCTCTGCAGGCTTCATCGCATTTTGGGCGAACCGCGCACGCGACTTCTTCTCGTTCTCGCTGGCATCGCGCCAACGCGCTTCCATGACCTTCGTGCCATCCTCCAGCCGAAGGTCCAGAGCGAGCTGTTTGTGCCCACCACGGCGGAGCATCATCGCGGACATCAAGGCGTCTGTG
>CALGTD010000190.1 GCA_937901895.1 uncultured Spartobacteria bacterium
GTCCAGTGCAGCGGCACGCTCATCGAGGCCGCGCCGGCGACGTTCTGCACGTCTTCGGCCCCGATGGCTCGCCGCGCCCCGGCTGGCCCATCACCCCCGGCGGTCCGATCCGCAACGCCACCGCCGTATCCCAGCCCGCGATTCCGCGCTCGCTGTCGTCGAGCGACCGCACCGACTCCTGCGCCACATACGGTGCCAGCGTGAGCTTCACCGGCACTCCCGGGATCTGCTGCTCCGCCCAGAGCCTCACGTAGGTTTGATCGCGGATCACATTCTGGAAGTCGTTGTGCTCCGATTGCCCGGCCGTGGCCGAGAACGTCAGTCCCGGCACCGCAGTCGTCCGGCCGACGAGCTCCGTTTTGCGAAGTGCCTCGACGTTCGAGTCCCGGTCAAACCGCGTTTGGTTTTCCAGCGCGGCCTCGACCGACGTGGTCTGCGTAACCTCCGCCACGAGTGCCGGACGTTGCTTGTATCCGACAAACTGCGACCAGCCCGGGGTCGCCCCCGTGCCGATGCCATCCTCCGCACGCGCCTCCGCAGTATAGGAAACCACCACGCCCGTATCGGGAAGCGGACGGTATTTGAATTCGAGAGGCTGGCTGGAACTGCGGAACAACCACGAGCCGGAAAAGCTGTTTCGAAATGAGCCGTAGGGGACGACCAGCACGAAATCCTCCCCGGCAATCCGCGCCGGCTTTGCGATCTCCGCCCTCCGGATGATCACCTCCTGCGCCACTCCGGACATCGCCGGAACGGCCATGGCAGCAAGAAATGGAAGCAGGCGGCGCATCGGCAACGACTCTTTCGCTCACGCGCCCGTTCCGCAACTGCAAAAGCCTTGAAACGCGGCAAAATCCATCCACACGGGTCGCGCCGGGCGAACTACGGGCACGATGAAAATGCCCATCCTTGCCGCAATTCTCCTCGCCGTGCTCCCCGCCTGCCACGGTCCCGGAGGTCCCGCCACCCGCACCGGACGCGCGGTCGACAACGCCGTGTATCACGTGGGTCACGGCATCGAGCGCACCGGGGACGCGATCGAAGACGTCGCCACCGGAAACTGACGCGCTCCGCCGCGTCCCGAAGCCGGATCAGTAGGTCCGCACCCGACCGTCGCCGAGGAGGATGTTGTAATGCCCCCGGACGCGCTCGAAATCAGACAACAAACGGATCCGTGCGGGCGGAATCACCCGTTCCTGACCGCGGAAATACACCTTCGGGGCGGTGACAAGTTCGTCGTCCACCATGGGCCGCCACATGTAGCTGGCGCCTTCCTTGGCGAACCAGTTTTTCTCCTTCACGTCGCTGGGACAGCGCAAGGTCCGGTTATCGACGCCGTAGGGACCGAGCACTTCTGCGAGGGTGCCGGCCTCCTCCCCCGTCCCTGAGTAGATCGGAGAGGAAGGGAATCCCTCGATCATCGGAAAATGGTTGTCGTTGTCCTGGGCATACAGATGGACCGCCTGACCAATGACGCGCTGGTTGGCCATGCAGCCAACGCTTTCGGCCTTGCGGATGGCGCGATCGATCATCGGGCTGCCCAGCATCAGAAGCATTCCGATGATGGAAACAGTCACCAGAAGCTCGATCAAAGTGAATGCGGAAACGGATTTCTTCATGACGGTGACTGGGACTCCTGCTGTTCCTTGATCTGCTGCTTACGCTCGATGTAACGACGCATCCGGTCCGCGCGCCGCTCCGGACTCTGACGGGCGTCACGCGAGGCTTCACGCTCCGCCATGCGGTCCTGCATCACAGGATCGTTGAAACGCTTCTCCATTTCGGCCCGGCGCTGGTCCTCCGGAAGCGAACGCACCCGCTCGAAGAACTCACGCATCTCGTTCATCTCGGCCTGCACCTGCTCCCGCTGCTGGGGCGGAAGCTGCGCCAGCTGGGCCTGGATGCGCTCCGCCTCCCATTCCGGGTTCGGGCGGCCGCGACTGGGTCCGCCGCCACCACCCCAGTTGCCCGGGTTTCCATCCATCGGGGGCCGTCCCCCGCTGGACGCGGTTTGAGGTGCACCCTGGGACGGAGGACCACCCCGGAAATCGCCGTTTCCATCCGGCACCCGCAACACGAAGAGTTCCTCCACGGTGCCCCCGACGGACTTCACGAGATCGCGCACGGCCGACGACGCCTTCCCGCCCTTGGGCGTCTTGCCCACCACGGGATTCCAATCCTCAGGAACCGTCGCGGATACGCCGGTTTTCTGGGTGAACTGGCTGAGGTAGGCCTGCAGTTCGCCCGATTCGGACGGCGACACATTCCATTCCACCTTGCGGGGGTCGATCGTAAAGCCCCCGAACATCATGTCCCCACCCCGGGAACGAAAAGACCGCATCCCCTGCGTGCGCTGCCCGGAGGCGATGTCCTCGACGGTCGCCTTGACCGTGCCCTTGTCACCGGCGGCCACATAGGTGACCGACCAGTTTCCATCCAGCCAGTCGGCCAGTTGCGCCACCGCCTCGGCGGGCGAGACCTTGTCCACGTGCAGGGTCACGGGAGTGGACGGATCGGCATTCGACACCACGTTGATCCGGCCCTGTCGTTCGATCGAACGGATGACGTCGGCAATCGGCACGTCGTTCTTGTGAATGGTGACCAGACCCCACCCGGCGATCCACTTCACGAGGACCGCAACGAGCAGCACGGCTGCCGTTCCCAGAAGGATCTTAAATCGCGTTGGGTTCATATAGGTTTCTTAACTGCCGCCATCGTGGAAAGTTGCAAGTTTTCTCCTGAACCCGTGACCCGGGGGTGAAGGTGCTTGATCTTTGCCCGATAGCACGGATACTCGCCATCGACAGGGACGTTCTCTCGTGCACACCGCGGTTTATTCTCTCGCAACTCTCTCACCCGCATTCCGGCAGGGTCCGGTGCGGCGTTTCTTGCGGTCGCTGCTTCGCGTGCTCGTTGGAGAACGACTTGCCCGGCACTTCGCACCAGCGTCTGACGCTTCGGAGCACCCCGGCAATTCCCTGAAGTCAAACCACTCGCGGAATTCGACGGACGATACCCCACTCATCTGCGCCGAAGTCCGGCGCGACGCCCGTTTCCGCGACCATCGTAACAGTATACATGTCAACCAATTACACCACCGAAAAGCCCCGCAGGTCCTCGCGCGGGGGGCGCCGCCGTTCCCGGCGTGGCGGATCCAGCAACTCCTCGAACTCCAACACCTCCTCCCGGAGCGCTTCCGACAGCAGCCGCTCGCGGCGCTCCTCTGAGAGCCGCAAGCCGAAGAAGCTGACGTTCTGGCAGAAGATCATCGCCTTTTTCACCGGCGGTGAGCCTGCCCCGGTCAAACCCGAGCGTCGTCCGCCTTCTCCATCCCACGCAGCAGCCGCCGAAAAGGCCACGGCCCGCGTCGAGCGGGACCCCCGGGAGCCGCGTGCGCCCC
The DNA here is from genome assembly GCA_937901895.1 of uncultured Spartobacteria bacterium. GTDB lineage: Bacteria > Verrucomicrobiota > Verrucomicrobiia > Chthoniobacterales > JAATET01 > JAATET01. The sequence goes on from CALGTD010000190.1 coordinate 3,401, forward strand.
GCACTGGCATGCGCAAGCCCGAGCTCGTGGAGGTCACCACGCCCCGTCTCTACGTGGGCAACCTTTCCTTCGACGCTGTCGAGAGCGACCTGTTCGAGCTGTTCAGCGGCGTCGGCCTTGTCCAGAACGTCGAGATTGTGACCAACCGGCAGACCCAGCGCTCGAAAGGCTTTGGTTTTGTCCAGATGCAGACCGTCGACGAGGCAAAGCGCGCCGTCTCCGAGCTGCACGACAAGGAATACATGGGCCGCAAGCTCGTCGTCAGCGGCGCGAAGGCCGCCGACCGTCCCGAGCGTGAGGAGCGCCCGGAACAGCAGCAGCAACAGCCCGAGCAGTAGTCCGGGATTTTCCAAAGGGCCGGCCTCGCACGACGGGGCCGGCCCTTTTGCTTTTCCGGCGGAGCCATCGCGCTAAACATTCGGGCATCGAAACGCGAACCCCGAAGACTCTTTTCCTCGCCGGTCCCACGGGCGCCGGAAAAACCGCGCTTGCCGTGGAAATCGCCACGCGGCTCAACGCCGAGATCGTGGGCGCGGACGCCTTCCAGATCTACGCCGGCCTTCCGATCCTCACGGCCCAGCCCACACCCGCACAGCAGGCACGGGTTCCTCATCACATGGTCGGCTGCGTGCCGGCAGCCGAGTCCTTCGACGTTCACCGTTACGCCAGCACCGCGCAGACGGCGATCGCGGACGTTCACGCCCGCGGCCGGGTGGCGCTCGTCGTCGGAGGCACCGGGCTCTATTTCCGGGCACTCATCTCCGGGCTCGCAGACACCCCACCGCCCAACCCCGAGTTGCGTGCGGAAATGGCCGGCATTCCACTTCCGGCTCTGGTCGAGCGACTCCATGGGCTCGATCCAGAGGCTCCGGCCATGGTGGACACGGCAAACCGCCGGCGCGTCGAACGCGCGATCGAGATCGTGCAGGGATCCGGCCGGCCGCTTCGCGAGTTTCGATCCACTCCGAAGATGAATGTGCCCGGAATCCTGCTCACACGGGATCGCGAGAACCTCGCCGCCCGCATCGAGGCAAATGTCCGGGCCATGTTCGCAGCGGGTGTCGCCGATGAAGTGCGGGCCATCGGCGAAGTCAGCCCGACGGCGGAACGGGCGATCGGGTTGCGCGAGATTCGAGCCCTGCTGCGGGGGGAACTCTCCACCGACGATTGCCAGGCCGCGATCACCGTCGCAACCCGACAATACGCCAAAAGGCAATTGACCTGGTTCCGCAACCAAACTAGCTTCGCGCCGTTGGACGTGACGCAATCCTTCCCTGATGCGGTCGAGAGCGCGCTGAGCTTGTTCGCGCTGGAACGATGATCGACTCGAACCCGCGCGTCACTGAAAAGGCCATCCTCGTCGGCCTCGAAAAACAGGGTGTCAGCCGCTGGGATCTCGAAGATTCGCTGAAGGAACTCCGTCAGCTTGCCGCGACCGCCGGCGCCGAGGTCGTCGATACGGTGATTCAGAAGCTCGAGAAGCCGACCGCGCCATTCTACATCGGCAAGGGCAAGGCCAGCGAAGTCGCCCGCCAGTGCGGGGCAAAGCAGGCGACCTCGGTGATTTTCGACGACGAGCTTTCCCCCGCACAGGGCCGCAATCTCGAGGACCTCATGTCGCGCAAGGTGCTCGACCGCACGCAGCTCATCCTCGACATCTTCGCACAGCGCGCCCGCACCAAGGAGGGCCGCCTGCAGATCGAGCTGGCCCAGCTCCAGTATCTGCTCCCGCGCCTCACGCGAATGTGGACGCACCTTTCGCGCCAGACCGGCGGCATCGGCACCCGCGGCCCGGGCGAAACCCAGCTCGAGGTGGATCGCCGCCGCGTGCAGGAACGCATTTCGCGACTGGAGCGCGACCTGCGCGAGGTCCGCAAAAACCGCAACGTCCAGCGAGAAGGCCGGCTGCGGCATCACTGGCCGGTCATCGCGCTCGTCGGCTATACCAACGCCGGCAAATCCTCGCTCCTCAACCGGCTTACCGGCTCGGATGTCCATGCCGAGGACAAGCTCTTCGCAACGCTCAATCCCACCACGCGCCAGCTCGTCCTGCCCAACAAGCAGAAGACGCTGCTCACCGACACGGTGGGTTTCATTCGCAAGCTTCCGCACACGGTCATCGAGTCGTTCAAGGCCACCCTCGAGGAGGTCGCTCTCGCCGACCTGCTCATGCATGTCGTCGATCTGAGCCACCCGCATTTCCGTGAGCAGATGGCGGCGGTCGATCGCACGATCGCCGAGCTGAACGCACACGGGAAGCAGACGATCCTTGTGTTCAACAAGATCGACGCCGTCTCCGATCCGGCGATCGTCCAGTCCACGCTGGACCACCATCCCGGCAGTGTGGCGCTCTCCGCGCGGACGGGTGAAGGCATGTCGGACCTTATCGAGGAACTCGAACTGCGCCTCGGCGCGTGGCGCATGCGCGTGGAGTTTCGCATCCCGAATTCCGAATCCGCCGCGCTCGCCGAGCTGCACCGGGTCGGGCACGTGCTTTCGCTCCGCTACGATGGCGACGATGCCCTTGTCACGGCGCATGTCCCTCCCGAATGCAAGGCCCGCTTCGCGGCGTTCGAGGCGGTCTCGGCTTAGGCCGGCGGTTTTCCCTTTGCCCGCACGGCGTCCGCACTTACCGTCGCCTTTCCCCAATGAAGACTGCCCCCATCGCCCTGGTGGCAGCCGTGCTCTCGCTTGGAGCCGGCATCGCCGCAAACTACCCGGAAAACCGTCCTCCGCTCCAGCCGACGCCGTATCTGCCGCTTCCGCTTGGCAGTGTCCGGGCCCACGGCTGGCTGCTCGACCGGCTCGAGGCCCAGCGCGACGGCCTCACCGGCCACCTTCCGGAGATCATGAACGAGGTGGGCCCCAACAGCGCATGGCTCGGCGGCGATGGCGAGGCGTGGGAAAAAGGCCCCTATTACGTGAAGGGCCTCATGACCCTCGCCTACACACTCGATGACGGGAAGCTGAAGAGGGACGCGCAGAAGTGGATCGACTGGGCCCTCGGCAGCCAGCGCGAGGATGGCTCCTTCGGCCCTTCGAGCAATGACGACTGGTGGCCGCGCATGGTGATGACACACATCCTGCGCGAATACGCCAATGCCACCGAGGACGAGCGTGTGCAGCCGTTTCTCGAAAAATACTACGCACACATGCTGCGCGAGCTGCCCAACCGGCCGCTCCACGACTGGGGACGATCCCGCGCCGGCGACGAGATCGAGACCGTTCTGTGGCTCTACAACCGCAACGGCGACAAGTCACTGCTCGAGCTTGCGAAGCTGCTCCACGATCAGGCGTATCCCTGGACGACAATCCTCACCGAGAACCGCTTCATGGACTACGGGGTGGATTACCAGCCGAAGCACAACGTCAATATCCCGCAGGGAATGAAACTTCCCGCCGTGTGGTGGCAGGTGTCCGGCGAGCAGGCGGATGCGAACGCCATCGCAGCCGGTCTCGAGCACCTCGAGCGAGATCATGGCCTTCCGCTCGGCATGAATGGCGGCACGGAATTTCTCGCGGGCCGCAGCACCACGCAGGGCATTGAAACCTGCTCGATCGTCGAGCGAATGCTCACCGACGAGACAGCCGTCCGCATCCTCGGCGATCCGCGGCTCGGTGAGAGCATCGAACGCCTCGCATTCAACGCCCTGCCGACGACCATGACGCCGGCCGTGAAGCAGCAGGTCTATTACACCCTGCCAAACAACGTTCGCACGGTGAGGGGCGAGCTCGGCTTCAACCAGGACTACGGAAACGGCATCACACCCGCAGCACCGTCCGGCTTCCCCTGCTGCATCTACAACTTCCACATGGGCTGGCCGAAATTCGTGCAGAACAGCTGGGCGGTCACCCGAGACGGCGGACTCGCGATCGTTGCCTACGCTCCGACCACCGTGACCGCAAAGGTCGCCGACGGCGTCGAGGCGACGATTGAGGAGAAAACCGACTACCCGTTCGCCGACACGATCGCGCTGAGCGTCTCGATCGCAAAACCGGCGCAGTTTCCGCTCGTGCTTCGCATTCCCGACTGGTGCGCAACCCCGCAGATTGCAGTCAACGGCGAGGCGATCGCCGGATTGAAGCCCGGCTCTTTCCACCGCATCGACCGCGAGTGGAGGAACGGCGACAAGGTTGCCATCCGTTTTCCGATGACGGTGCACGTCACGCGCGGAATGAACGATTCGATCTCCGTTCATCGCGGGCCGCTCCTTTACTCGCTGCGGATCGCGCAAGACTGGAAGGTGGTCGAGCAACGCACCCGCGGATTTGACACGCTCGAAGTCGAGACGAAGCAGCCCTGGAACTACGGGCTTGTTCTCGGAAATGACGTGAACGCGTCCTTCGCATTTGAGCCGAAACGAATGCCGAAGAATCCGTTCAACCCCGACACACCGCCGGGCATCCTGAAGGCAAAGGCTCAGCTCGTCCCTGGCTGGACGCTCGCATGGAACGAGCGCGTCGCCTTCGACCCACCGCCCAGTCCGGTCGCGGGTGAGGGCTCCGTCAGAACGATCGAGCTCGTGCCGGCGGGGACACAAACGCTCCGCGTGACGTGCTTCCCATGGATTGGAAAACCAAAGCCGGCGCCGAAGGAGGTCAAACCCAACTTCGCCACCGAAGGCCTGACGAACTGGATTCCCTACGGCGGCGGCTGGTTCGTTCAGGATGGCGCGCTGGTCGCAGCCCGCAACGGCGGCACCGGCGGCTCCGAGCTGAAGAACGGCGGCAAGGTCGTCGCCACGCAGACGGATTTTTCCGATCTCGAGTATGAAGCGGACGTCTCATCCAGCACCGACGGTCAGGCGGGGCTGATCTTCCGCGTCACCAGGCCGTCGATCGGTGCAAATGCCTACTCCGGCTACTACGTGGGCATCCGCCCTGGCGACCGGAAGGTCCTTTTTGGAAAGGCAGACGGCGAATGGACGGAACTCGCGGTCGAAGACTCCGCAATCGAGGCAGACAAGCCACACCGCCTTCGCGTCGTCGCGAAAGGACCAAAGATCGAGGTCTTCCTCGACGGCGGCTCAAAGCCTGTGATCTCGCTCGAGGATTCGTCGTTCACCCACGGCGCGGTGGGCGTTCGGAACTATTTCACCGATCCGCCGAAAGTCTCGGCCACGTTCGCAAACATCCACGCGAAGGCGCTCTAGACGCCGCGTCCGAACGGAGGGGGAGCGTGCAATGATGTTCGCTTGCGCGCTCCCGTTCGGTCACTTCCGGTAGACGCGGATGAGCGCCGTGCCGTGTCGCGGAATCTCGGCCTCGTAGGAAGCCTGCGCGGGGCCGAGATCCTTCTGCCGCCAGACATCCCGCACCGTCAGTCCATCACCCTTGACGCCGCAGGCGGCAAGATCGGCGGACACAGCAATCGGAACGGGACCGCGATTGAACAACGCAATCGCCGTGGAACCGTCCTCGAGCGGGCGCGCCCAGACCTCCACGTAGCCATCGCGACTGATGCGGGACGCCTGCCTGCCCAGTGGATCCTGATTGATGTCGATCACCTCGGCATTCGTGAGCAATCCGAGAGTGAAGTCGTCCATCTGCGTCATGTCGCAGCCAATGAGCAGCGGCGCGGCGAGCATCGCCCACAATGTGATGTGCGTGTATTGCTCGTTCGGCGTCAGGCGTGATTCGTAGAGGTTCGGCTTGTCGTATTCGTAGTTCCAGAAGTTGCCCTGCATGCCGACCTTCCCGACGACGAGCATGTCGGGGTCGTTCCAATGCCCCGGGCCGGCGTAGGACTCGAGGCCGGCCTGTCCAAATCCGATCCCGCTCATGCTCGCCCAGCGGTCGTGGATGTCGCCGGTGGTCCGCCAGAGATTGCCTCCGACCGATGCACCCCATTTCCAGACGTCGCCCATGCCGTATTGGCAGAGCGAGTAAACGATGTCGCGGGGCAGCGCCGCGAGATACCCCTGCATTTCGCGATACGGCGCCTGGAGATTGAGAAGAGAGTCGCGGGGGATGCGAAGGTCGGTGGTCAGAACGTCCGAGATCTTCGAATATCCGCACCAGTCGTATTTGAGGTAGTCGAATCCCCACGCCGCATATTGCTCGGCGTCCTCCTTCTCGAATCCGAAGCTGCCGACAAACCCTCCGCAGTTGAGCGGACCGGGCGAGCTGTAGATCCCGGCCTTCAATCCCAACGCGTGAATCGCATCCACCAGACCCTTCATGTCCGGAAACTTCTTGTTCACGACGATGGTGCCATCCTCGTGCCGGCTCGGACCGGAGATCAGCGGAGCATCGCTGGCTGGCGCATTCGTCCAGGCGTCGTCGATATTGATGAACGACCAGCCGTAGTCGATGAGGCCGCTGTCCACCATCGCCCGTGCAGCGGCGAGAACCTTCTCCTGATCGACCTGCGTGCCAAAGACGTTCCAGCTGTTCCAGCCCATGGGCGGCGTAAGCGCGAGCGTGTCGCCGATGACGAGACGAAACTCCCGCTTGGCCTCGCCGCGGGCATTCGTTGCGGTGACGGTCATCTCGTAGGTTCCCGCCTTCTCGACACGTCCGGTGAGAATGCCGGTGTCCGGATCCAGCACGAGTCCGTCCGGCAGCGGATCCGCGGCGTATTTCATCGGTTTCTCCCCGCTCGCGGCAATCTTGTAGAGAATCGGAGATCCCGGTCTTGCGCCGTAGACTTTCGCGCCGTTGATGCGGGGTTCCGGACTTGCCGGCGGGGTGAGAACCACGCGCTCCTCGACGGGAGCCGTGACCGTCCGCGGCTTCTCCCCGTCGTATTCAATCACCGCGTCCGCCCAGTTGGTGTGATCGTAGCGGTTGTTGTCACCGCCATCCGTGGCCGTGAGAACCAGCATTCTCGCGCCAGAGAGGTCCACATCGACGTCCCGCACCGGATCGCCCGTGCGCATGACTCCCGACGTCCAGACAACCTTGCCATCCACGATGACCAGAAACTCCGAGCTACCCAGGTTGGGAAGGGTCTCATCGTCGAGTCCGACCTTTGCCGTCAGGCGGCGGGCGCTTCCGTCGAGTTCGATCAACATCTCCATGTCCGCGTGCGACCCCAGTCCCGTGGAGAATTTTTTCCCTGCAATCGTGAGGGGATTTCCGTCCACGGACATATCGGCGCCGGGGCTGTCCCACCCCTGGGAAAGATTTCCCAGGTCGAGTTGGGAGATGGGCACACTCGCGGCGAATCCAGGCTGGGCAGCGAAAACGGCAACCGCGAACGCGGCGAAGAACAGACGGGGGATCATGCGCCGATCCTACACGAAACGGCGTCGAACCGGCGCTCGAATTCGCGACGCACTATTCCTCGAACCAGACCGGCATCGTAAACGCGCCGTTCGCCGCGATGTCCCACACTTCGAGGCGGGCCCACTTCCGGCCGGTCAGATCGACCTCCGCTTCGATCGTGCGGCTGCCGAATTCCTTCGTGTCATTTAATGGAATCCGATCGCGATACACCTTCTCGCCGTCACCGGACACAACCTCTGCAAAGGCGAGCGGGAACGTCCACTCCACCTGCGCTTCGACCTTCACGGCGCTTCGGTGATTCGGTTTCGCAACCCCGCCCGAGCGTGCACCCCCGATCGTCACCCTCGGGAGCAAAATCTCGCCGGTCGTCACGAAGTAGCGGCCTTCGCGCATGCAATCGAGCACAGGAGCCCAGCCGTCCTCGAACTTCGGCAGCTCGTCGAGCTCGATATAGTTGATGTTCATGTGCGCCCAGGTCTCGTAGTCGGGATCGAAGCGGAAGACGTCTACCTCGCCGATCACATGCTTCCGGTATCCCCAGTTGTTCATGTCGCTGAGCAGATCCAGGACGCGCCAGCCGAGCGTGTCGCGTGAAAGATCGGCGGGCATTGCCTTCCATGCCGCGCCGAAAAAGTGCGGCGACTTGAAGAAGGGCGTTTCCTTGTAGTCGTCGGGAAATCCGGTCGATCCCTTCAACCGCGCGTGCGCTGTCCACATGAGCCCGTTCTCCTTCTCCATCAACTTCAGCACATCGTCGGCGCTGCCTACACGGTAGACCGTGCCGAATCCCGGCACCTCCTGCTCGAACGGCTCTCCTTCGGGGCGGTTGAGCACCCAATACACCGGCTTCGGAAAGAAGCTCATCCAATGCCCCCCGAGGTGCACGTTTGGTTCCTCGCCGGGCAGGATGAGGATTTTGTCGTCGGACAACCGCGCACACTCCTCGTGCAGCGTGCGCAGATAAAGAAGCCGGCGTTCAAGGTCCCACTGCGGCGTGTCGCCGAAATGAAACTCACCAGGATGCACGATGTTTACCCCGAGTCGCTTGAACGTGCGCACGAATCCGGGATCGACCATGTCCTCCGGAATCCCGTCGGTGTTCTGGTCACGCCGCTTCTCGATCAGCTCGTGCACATGCTCGATGTGATAGTGGCTCGTGAACGTGAGATAGCCGTCGATCGGCTTGTAGGAATCCCGATGCGTGTAACGGGCGACATCGTCGATCACCTGATGCCCGTTCCCCGCGCTCAGGAGATAAAAGACCGCGAGCCGCTGCTGCGTGTTTGGCGGGGCGTTGAACCACGGCACGTAACGTTTGTCGCCTTCGGGCGGCTGGCGGATTCCAAAGCCAAATCCGGGCACGAGATTGCGATAGTTCGCGCCGCACCAGGTGAACCGGAAGTTGTCCGCGAAATCGAGCGGGTAAAAATACTGGTGCGGAGCGGGGAACACAGCGACCGATCCCGAGTCCGACTGCGCCGCAATCGTCCGGTAGCGTGCCGCGATTGGCGCGGCCTTTCGCTCGGGGTCAACCGGCAGTTCGCAAAAGACGTCGTTGTTGTCGACCCATGTCGTCGACTTCCAGGACGGGTCCTTCGCAGCAAGTCCCGCATCGTAAAGGATCGCCCGTGCATCCTCCTCGGTGCTCATCACCGTCTCCGCCCGCACAAACGGGCTGCCGGGATAGAACGTGAACCGAAAGTCGCCCGAAAACAGTCCCGCAGACGTCCCGCCGACCGACACAACAACGCGATTTCCCTCCGACCACACGCGAGCATCCCCGGGCTTTAGTTCCACGAGGAAAGTCTCGTGCGGACGAAGCGGCGGGTTGTCGAAGAACGCGAGCCAGCCCTGTTTCCGCGTGAGGTCGCGGGATCCGACGGTGAGCGTCGTGACCGGATTGACCTTTTCCAGAACGACGGACGTCCTGCCGTCTTTCGTGAGCGACATCGAACGGATCAGCGGATTCGTGCCATCCAGATCGATCTCCATCGCCGCAGTTTCGCCCTCGCGAGACGGCCATTCGACCACGATCCGCTCGCCTTCGGCGGACACTTGAACCTCGGAGTCGGTGTTGTATTTCGAGAAATCGGCGGCGGCGGCGGTGGCAACGAACCCGGCAAGCAGGGCGTTCAGGAGGAGCAGGCGCATCGGGAACCAGTAGGTGCCGGCGGCCGGATTGGCAAGGCCCGCAGCCCGTTCGCGTTCCCGCTTTCGCAGCCCGTCAGAAGCGTCTAGTCTTCCGCGATGCATCGGTTTTTTGTCTCCGCCGACCAGCTTCTCACGGATTCTCCGACTCTCGCGGGATCCGAGGCCCACCACTGCCTCAGCGTGCTGCGCCACGCTCCCGGCGACCGGGTCGTTCTTTTCGATGGCCGTGGCAACGAGGCCACCGCGCAGATCGAATCCGCCGACAAGCGCGAGGCCCGGCTTCGCATTCTGCATCGGGCCAGCACGCCACCGCTCGCCTGCCGGATCACGCTCGCGCAGGCCGTTCCGAAGGGGAAGAACATGGACCTCATCATCGAGAAGGCCGTGGAACTCGGCGCGCACGCGATCGCGCCGCTTCTCTCCGAACGCACCGTCGTGCAGCTCGATGCCGTCGAGGCGGAATCGAAGCGCGAAAAATGGCAGACCGTCGCGCGCGAGGCGTGCAAGCAATGCGGGCAGAACTGGCTTCCGACCGTCGCCGCTCCGGTGAGTCCGAAGACGTTTTTCGAGCAGACGCGACCGACCGGACTGCTTCTCGTGGGGTCGCTGCAGGCAGGCGCGAAATCCATCAAGCAAACGCTCGCGGAGTTCGAGGCCGATCATGGCCGTCCCACGGACGTGACCGTGCTTATCGGCCCCGAGGGCGATTTCACCCCTGCGGAACTGGGCCTCGCCTTCGCCAACGGCTGCCGTCCAATCACGCTCGGTCCAATCATTCTCCGCACCGAGACTGCTGCGATCTACTGCCTGAGCGTGCTCGGGCACGAGCTCTTCTCCTCGTGAACCTCCGCGCCGCCATCCTCGCTCTTTCGCTGCCGGCCGCCGCGTTTGCCGATGCAGACGCCTACCTCCCGGCGGTGAAGGTGACGCCTCTCGCCATGGCGGTGACAGATTCGGCCGGACAACCGATTGAATATCCGAAGACCGACAAGCCCGAGGTTCGCGCGCTTCTTGTCGAGGTTCCGGCGGGCGCGAAGACCGGATGGCACAAGCATCCGTTCCCCTGCTACGCATACATGCTCGAGGGCGAACTCACGGTCGAGATCGAGGGCGGGAAAACCAACGTCGTCAAAGCCGGCGACGCGCTCGTCGAGTCCGTGAACCTCTGGCACAACGGAACGAACACCGGCGACACCACGGCAAGACTGGTCCTTTTTGTTACCGGCGAAAGGGGCAAACCGTTCACCGTTCGCGAGTAGGCCGGCGCGTTCATCGGGCACGGGTTTGGCGGCGATTTTCCGTTGAACGCGACACGACCGGAGCGTGTCAGTTTTTTCGAAAAAATCGAAATCACTGACAGTCGCCATGAAACTCGAAACGCTGAAACTCGGTTGGAAAAGGCTTTCCACTCACGGACGCACAGCGACCGCGGCAGGGGTCATTGCCATCTGTCTTGCGGGCGCGTTGGCGAGTGGCATCGGCGCTTCCCGGGAATCCTCTTCGTCACTGGGGAGCGCGAAGATCGACCTGAAGGAAACCGACCAGTCCTACAACGTGACGATCACCGCACCCGAGAGTGAGCAGCCACGGCTGAGTGTCCGCATGGACGGACGCAGTCTTGTTATCGGATCAGCCGACAATGCGGGCGGGGCAACTCTCGAGCAGCAGCTCAAGCTTCCCGAAGCGGATCCGATGCAGGCTCCGACGTTCGAGCGGCAGGGAGACCGGCTCGTCGTCACCGTTTCCAAGCGCACCGGCACCCGCGCTCCAACAGCCTCGACGGGACGCGCACCCCGCTCCACTGCAGCGCCGGATCCCGATGACCTGACGGACCAGATGTTCGGAAACATCCGCCAGATGCAACGGCAGATGGACCGCATGATGAGCCGCGCAATGGCGAACTTCGGCGGTTTTGATTCCTTCTCCAACTTCCCGGCCCTCGGCGGGATGTCTGCGATGGGCGGACTCAACCTCGAAGACACGGGCAAGGAGTATGTGATCCGCGCAAGCCTGCCGGGCGGCGCGATGGAGAACGTCAACGTCAGCGTCGACAACGAACGGGTGCTGAAGATCACGGCAAACGACGAGTCCTCCAGCGCCAATCACCGCCATATGGCAAATTTCACCCAGGTCTTCACGCTCCCGGGACCGGTGCAGTCCGACAAGATCCAGGTCGACAAGTCCCAGGACGCCCTCGTGATCACACTCCCGAAGGCGTGATCCGTGGAGCCTGACAGGTGCCCCGCGGGGCCTCTCCGCTCCAGCCCCGCGGGTCAGCCGTGGAACGTCTCTCCGCGCGCGAGCATTTCAAGGATCGCCGCCATGCGACGGGCGCGTGTCTCCGGCTTCTTCGCCGTCTGCAAGCGATAGATGATTGGATAAATCCTCGACTTCGTGAGGGTGGCAAAAAATTCCGCCGCTTTCGGGTTCTTCGCGAGGGCGGCGAGAAAGTCCTCGGGCACGACACCGGTGCGCGATGAGTCGTAGGCGGCCGCCCATCGTCCATCCGCCTTCGCCGCCTCGATCTGCGCAAGGCCCGCCGGTTGCATCCGGCCTTCCGCGATCAGCCGTTCGGCATGCTGCGTATTCACTTTCGACCAGACGCTGCGCGGCCGACGGGGCGTAAATCTCTGCAGCCACGACTCCGCATCCAGCGACTCCTTCCGGCCGTCGATCCAGCCGTAACACAAGGCCTCCTCGAGCGCCTCGGCGTAGGTGATCGATTTCACTCTCGAGGCCTTCTTGAAGATCCGAAGCCAGATGCCGTCGCTCCGCGAATGATTCCTTCCGAGCCATGTGCGGAAGGACTTCGCGGTGGAGAAAGCGAGGTGTTCCTGCGCCATGCCGGATGCTTTGCATAGCAAACACCGCGCGCGGAGACGAGAGGTTCCCCCCGGCAAAATTCGGAAAAATTTTGGCAATCCCGGTTGGGCGGGCACCGATTGGCGACCGTTACGTTGCCTTCGTGTTTCCAACATCCACCACCGAGACTTCCGCGCCGCATCCCCCGGCGTGTGAGCCGCTGCCTCCGCGACGATTCCTTGGAAACCGTTACGTCTATTGCGTCCTCTCGCAGCGCGCGGGCGGGCTGTCCATCGGCATCAATCTGAACCCGGATCAGCACTGCAACTTCGATTGCGTCTATTGCGAGATCGATCGGTCCGCCCGGCCGAAGCACAGGCGGCTGCACATCCCGCGGATGATCGCCGAGCTCGAGTCGATGCTCGGCCTCGTCCACTCCGGCCGGTTCGAGGAACTCGGCTACTCGGCCGCCCCGGAGCTTCTCCCGTTCAAGGAAGTCGCACTCAGTGGCGACGGGGAGCCGACCCTTTGCCCGGAGTTTCGCCAGGCGGTCGAGGCGATCGTGCACCTTCGGGCGCGTCACCGTTTTCCGTTTTTCAAGATCGTCCTCATCACGAATACGACCGGACTTCCGCTGCCGGAGGTTCGCAAGGGAATCGAACTTCTCGCCGCCGAGGACGAGATCTGGGCAAAGCTCGACGCCGGCACCCAGGAATACATGGACATCGTCAACCGGCCGAACATCTCCATCGAGGATGTGATGGAGAACATTCTCTCCGTGGCGAGGCGGAGGCCGGTGATCATTCAGAGCCTCATTCCCCTGATCAACGGCCGCGAGCCTCCCGACGACGAGATCCTCGAGCTGGCCGCCCGCCTCCGCGAGCTCCGCGAAGACGGCGCAAAGATCCCGCTCGTGCAGATCTACTCCGCCCACCGGCCGGCGATGGACGCCACCTGCGCCCATCTTCCCCTGCGCAGTCTTTCCCGGATCGCAAAGACGATTCGCAAGGTAAGCGGCCTGTCCGCAGAAGTGTTCTAAATCACTCGATCTCACCGTCCAAGTGATCTACCTTTCTGATGTGAAACCGGAGGAAATGCCGTGACGGCGGATCTGATCGAAGCACTTTCGAACTCGAAGATCTACCGCGACTACGAGCGTGCCTTCAGCGACGCCACCGGACTGCCGCTTTCCCTCGACGCCATCGAGGCGTGGAAACCACCCCATGTCGGCAAACGCGGACGCAACCCGTTCTGCGAAATGATGGCCGAGACGAGCTGCACGTGCGCCGCCTGCCTGCGCACGCAGGAAAAGCTCAAGGACGGTGCCCGCGAAGGTGCACGCACCGTGAAGTGCGAGTTCGAGATGCTCGATACCGCGGTTCCGATCAAGATCGGAGACGAGCTCGTCGGATTTCTTCAGACCGGACAGGTCTTCTGCAAAAAGCCAACCGCCGCACAATTTCAGCGCGTTTCCGAACGGCTCGAGCATCTCGGCATTCCGGTGAACTCGAAGCTCGAGAAATCCTGGTTCGCCACCCGCGTCATGTCCCCGGAGCAATACGACGCGATGGTTCACCTGCTCGGCATCTTCGCACAGCATCTCTCGCTCGTCGCGAACCAGATCATCGTCCAGCGCGATAACGCCGAGGCGCCGATGATTCGGCGCGCGAAGGAGTTCATCAAGGAGAACCAGACCGAGGACCTCTCACTCGGACAGGTCGCAAAGGCGGTGAACACCAGCACGTTCTACTTCTGCAAGATGTTCAAGAAGGCGACCGGCCTGAACTTCACCGAGTATCTCTCCCGCGTCCGTGTCGAGAAGGCGAAAAACCTCCTGCTGAATCCGAATCTCCGCGTGAGCGAGATCGCCTATGAGGTCGGCTTCCAGTCCCTGACGCACTTCAACCGCGTCTTCAAAAAGGTCGTGGGCCAGTCGCCCACCGAGTATCGCGGTCGGCTCTCGAACGTCTGACGATTCACCGTCAGCGTCGAATTCGCAAAAACGGAGCGGCTTCGGACAATCCGTGCGTATCCGGCTCCCGGGGCTTTCGCGACACTGTGCGCACACATGAAAGACTCGAATCCCACCACCGCCCCCACCCGGAACAAAGCCCTGCTGGCATGGGTCGAGGAAATTCGCGCTCTCTGCCAGCCTGAGAGCGTCCACTGGTGCGACGGATCGCAGGAGGAATACGACCGCCTCTGCGAGCAGATGGTCCAGTCCGGCACGCTCACCCGCCTCAATCCGGAGAAGCGGCCAAACAGCTTCCACTGCCTCTCCGATCCGAGCGATGTCGCCCGTGTCGAGGATCGCACGTTCATCTGCAGCAAGCGCAAACGCGACGCCGGCCCCACGAACAACTGGATGGCGCCAGACGAAATGCGCGCCACGTTGAAGCCTCTTTTCACCGGCTGCATGAAGGGCCGCACGATGTATGTCATCCCCTTCAGCATGGGCCCGCTCGGTTCGTCGATCTCCCATATCGGCGTGGAAATCTCCGACTCGCCCTACGTCGCGGTGAACATGCGCATCATGACGCGCATGGGCAGCGCCGTGCTCGACGTGCTCGGCGACGACGGCGAGTTCGTTCCCTGCGTGCACTCCGTCGGCGCGCCGCTCGAGCCGGGGCAGAAGGACGTTCGCTGGCCGTGCAATCCGAAGGTCAAATACATCGTCCACTTCCCGGAGACCCGCGAAATCTGGTCCTACGGCAGCGGCTACGGCGGCAACGCCCTGCTTGGCAAAAAGTGTTTCGCCCTGCGCATCGCATCCTGCATGGCGCGCGACGAAGGCTGGATGGCCGAGCACATGCTCATCCTCGGCGTCGAATCGCCCGAGGGCAGGAAGGACTATGTCGCCGCGGCCTTTCCCAGCGCCTGCGGAAAGACGAACTTCGCCATGCTCATCCCCCCGAAGGAATTCGCCGGCTGGAAGGTCACGACCGTCGGTGACGACATCGCCTGGCTGAAGCCCGGCAAGGACGGACGCCTCTACGCGATCAATCCCGAGGCCGGCTACTTCGGTGTCGCTCCCGGCACCTCCGCACACTCGAACCCCAACGCGCTGAAGTGCTGCGAGAAGGACACCATCTTCACCAACGTCGCGCTCACGCCCGACGGGGACGTGTGGTGGGAGGGCCTTACCAAGGAGCCGCCCGCGAAGCTCATCGACTGGACCGGCCAGGAATGGACGCCCGATTGCGGCCGCCCCGCCGCGCACCCGAATGCCCGGTTCACCGCTCCGATGGCGAACAATCCCGTGCTCGACGACAAGGCGGACGATCCCGCCGGCGTTCCGATCAGCGCGATCATCTTCGGAGGCCGCCGCGCCACCACGATGCCGCTCGTCTTCCAGGCGTTCAACTGGATGCACGGCACGTATCTCGGCGCGACGATGGGCTCGGAAATGACCGCCGCCGCGGTTGGCGGAGCCGGCCAGGTTCGCCGCGACCCGATGGCGATGCTGCCCTTCTGCGGATACAACATGGGCCAGTATTTCTCCCACTGGCTGGAGATGCGGAAGGACATCGCCCGTCCGCCGAAAATCTTTCACGTGAACTGGTTCAGGAAGGGCGCCGACGGCCGTTTCCTGTGGCCCGGCTTCGGCGACAACATGCGCGTCCTGAAGTGGATCATCGACCGCTGCCACGGCACGGTCTACGCCGAGGAGACGCCGCTGGGATGGATGCCGGCAGCCGAGGACATCAACATCGAGGGCATGGAGAACTACACCCGGGGGGATCTCGAGGCGGTGCTCGCCATCGATGTCCAGGGTTGGAAGCGTGAGGTTCTGCTGCAGGACGAACTCTTCATCGACCTGCACGCGGATCTTCCGAAGGAACTGATGTTCCAGCGCGAGCTGCTCATCTCGCGACTCTAGGATTTGCCTTGGGGGCAATCGGCGGTTTGCGTCACGCACCAGGCGCAAGCCGCTCGCCTCCGGCGAAAATTTCCTCTAGCTACAATGCGGGCGGGGCAACCGTTCACCTGTCGCCCCTCCACGCCCATTCATGGACTGGCTCGTTCAACTCATTCACGGCGAAAGTATCGCGCACGCGGTGCTCGTTCTCTCCGCAGTCGCTGCGCTCGGCCTCGCCATCGGCAGCCTCAAGATCAAGGGCATCGGCCTCGGCATCGCCGGTGTCCTCTTTTCCGGCCTCGCAATCGGCCACTTCGGCATCCGGATTTCTCCGGGAGTGCTCGAGTTTGCGCGGGAGTTCGGACTGATTCTTTTTGTTTACACGATCGGCATCCAGGTGGGGCCCGGCTTTTTCGCGTCCCTCCGCAGGCAGGGACTGCCGCTGAATCTCATGGCGGCGTCGATCGTCGTCCTCGGCGCGCTGATCGCCCTCGGCATCGCGAAGCTTGCAAATGTTCCCATGGCCGCCGCCGTGGGTCTGTTCTCCGGCGCGACGACAAACACCCCCTCCCTCGGTGCCGCGCAGGAGGCCATCCGCAGTCTGCCGGACGCCGCGGCCGACGCCAGCGCGCTTCCCGGTCTCGGCTACGCGGTCGCGTATCCATTTGGCATTGTCGGCATCATTCTCACCATGCTCCTGCTTCGCGCGTTGTTTCGCGTGGATCTGAAAAAGGAGACCGCCAGTCTTCTCGCCGCCAGCGGCACGCGCGCGTCCAAACTCGCCCGGCTGAACATTCTTGTCACCAATTCGAACATCGAGGGTCTTCGCATCGATCAGCTCCCCATGCTGGAATCGCTGGGCGTCGTCATCTCCCGCATGCATCACGACGGGCGTGTCGATCTGGCGAAACCCGAGGACGTCGTTCACGTCGGTGACACGCTTCTCGCGATCGGCCCTGCGCCAAAGCTCGAGGAGCTGCGGATCATTCTCGGCGTCCAGAGCGAACTCGACCTTCACAAGGCCGAGAGCAATCTTGTCATGCGCCGCGTCATCGTGACGAAGAAGGCGATCCTCGGAAAAACGATCGGCGAGCTGAATTTCCTCGCCCGGCACGACGTCACCGTCACCCGCCTGACCCGCGCCGAGGTCGAGCTCAGCGCCACTCCGGATCAACGTCTGCAATTCGGCGACATGCTCGTCATCGTCGGCCGCGAGGAGGACATCGCCGATGCCGCGAAGCTGCTCGGTAACTCGCTCAAGCAACTCAACCACACGGAGCTGATCCCCGTTTTCGTGGGCATCGGCCTGGGCGTGCTTGTGGGCAGCATCCCGATCGCGTTTCCCGGAATCCCAGCTCCGGTCAAACTCGGACTCGCGGGAGGACCGCTCATTGTGGCCATTCTACTCAGCCGACTCGGCCGCGTCGGACCGTTGCTCTGGTATATGCCAAACAACGCAAACTTCGCGATCCGCGAGATCGGCATCGTGCTGTTCCTTGCCTGCGTCGGCCTGCATTCCGGCGAAAAGTTCATCGACACCCTCGTGAACGGCGACGGGGTGAAATGGATGCTCCTCGCATCAATCATCACCACCGCTCCGCTTTTGCTCGTCGGGTTGTTCGCGCGGGTCTTCCTCCGCACAAACTACGTCTCGATTTGCGGTCTGCTCGCCGGAAGCATGACCGATCCGCCCGCCCTAGCCTTCGCAAACACAGTTAGCGGTTCAGACGCGCCCTCGATCTCCTACGCGACGGTCTACCCGCTCACGATGCTTCTGCGCGTCGTGTGCGCCCAGATCCTCGTGCTGGTGTTTCTTTGAGCGGCGCGCCGCGTCGGCCCCGCAGATTTGGCAAGATCCGACCAGCGTCGGCCAACTGTTACAAAGTCGCGTTGCGCAATCCGTCGTTAACTGACGGCATATGAAGTGCGCCACCATCGACGCGAACGAAGCCGTCGCGTCCGTCGCCTACCGGCTCAGCGAGACGATTGCGATCTATCCGATCACACCCTCCTCGCCGATGGCCGAGCTCTGCGATGAATGGTCCCTCGCCGACCAGCCGAATCTCTGGAACACCGTCCCCCACCTCGTGCAGATGCAATCCGAGGCCGGCGTCGCGGGCGCAATCCACGGCATGCTCCAGACCGGATCGCTCACCACGACCTTCACCGCATCGCAGGGACTCCTGCTGATGATTCCAAATCTCTACAAGATCGCCGGTGAACTGCTGCCGTTCTGCTTTCACGTCACTGCGCGCACGGTCGCAACCCATGCGCTTTCGATCTTCGGCGACCATTCCGACGTAATGGCCTGCCGCCAGACCGGCGTGGCGATGCTCGCGTCGAATTCACCGCAGGAGGCGCAGGACATGGCCTGCATCGCCCACGCCGCGACGCTCGCCTCGCGTGTGCCTGTGATGCACTTTTTCGACGGATTCCGCACCTCGCACGAGATCGCAAAGATCGAGCTTCTCGACGACGATGTGCTGCGCGCGATGATCGACGAAAAATGGATCGCCGCATTTCGTGCGCTCGCGCTCACCCCGGAGCACCCGGCCATTCGCGGAACCGCACAGAATCCCGACGTCTTCTTCCAGGCTCGCGAGGCGGCGAACACCTTCCATGCCCGCGTCCCCGGCGTGGTGCAGGACCTGATGGACCGCTTTGCGCGGCTGACCGGTCGCAGCTACGAACTGTTCCAGTATTGCGGGGCGCCGGACGCCGACCGCGTGATTGTCGTCATTGGATCGGGTGCGGAAACGGCTGAGGAAACTGCGCGCGTGTTGAATGCCGCCGGTGCCCGAGTCGGCGTTCTCAAGGTCCGGCTTTACCGGCCGTTTTCCGTTCCGGACTTCATCAACGCGCTGCCGCCCACCGTGCGAAGCATCGCCGTGCTCGATCGCACGAAGGAACCGGGCGCCGTGGGCGAGCCGCTATACCTCGATGTCGTCTCCGCCCTCGCGGAGGCCCGCGCTGCCGGATTGTCCTCGTTCGACGTCGAGCCGGTGGTGATCGGCGGTCGCTACGGGCTGTCATCGAAGGAATTCGACCCGGCAATGTGCAAGGCCGTCTTCGACGAATTGCTGCGAGAGACGCCGATGAATCATTTCACCGTCGGCATCTACGACGATGTCACCGGCCACTCCCTGCCGGTCGACGATGATTTCGACATCGAAGAGGACGATGTCGTGCGTGCCGTGTTCTACGGACTGGGTTCCGACGGAACGGTGGGTGCCAACAAGAACTCGATCAAGATCATCGGTGGCGAGACGGACAACTACGCGCAGGGTTACTTCGTCTACGATTCGAAGAAATCCGGAGCCGTCACGATCTCGCACCTTCGCTTCGGACCGCGGCCGATTGCCGCGCACTATCTGATCAAACAGGCGAGCTTCGTGGCCTGTCACCATTTTCACTTTCTGCGGCAATACGACGTGCTCGACTGCGCCGCGCCGGGCGCAACCGTGCTGCTGAACGCCCCGTTCGCGCCCGATCAACTTTGGAGCCGTCTGCCCGACACCGCCCGTGAGCACATCACGTCGAAGAATCTCACCGTGCATGTGATCGATGCGGCGAAGGTCGCCCACGAGTGCGGAATGGGAGGTCGCATCAACACGATCATGCAGACCTGTTTCTTCGCGCTCTCCGGGGTGCTGCCGCGGGACGAAGCCATCGCGAAGATCAAGCACGCGATCGAAAAGACCTACGGTCGGAAAGGCGAGGCCATCGTGCGAAAGAATTTCGAGGCCGTCGACCGCACCCTGGATGCCCTGCGGGAGGCCGACTTTTCCTCCACGAAGCCCTCCGGCACGGTGCCAATGCTTTCCGTGCCGGAGGAGGCTCCCGATTTCGTCAAGCGGGTGACCGCCACGATGCTTGCCGGACGCGGCGATACGCTGCCGGTCACTGCATTCCCCGTCGATGGCACCTGGCCGACAGGCACCGCGAAATGGGAGAAGCGGAACATCGCCGACGCAATTCCGGTCTGGGATCCCACTCTCTGCATCCAGTGCAACAAGTGTGCGCTCGTCTGCCCGCACGCCTGCATCCGTCCGAAGTTCTACGATCCCGAGCTGCTCGCCGACGCCCCCCCGACATTCAAGTCCGCGGACTTTCGCTCCGCCGAGTTTCCCGGGCGCAAATACACACTCCAGGTCGCTCCGGAGGACTGCACCGGCTGCACGCTCTGTGTCCAGGTCTGCCCTGCGAAGGACCGGGCAAACCCCCGTCGCAAGGCGCTCGAAATGGCTCCCCAGCTTCCGTTGCGCGAGGCGGAACGCAACAACTTCGAGTTTTTCCTCCGTCTCCCGTTGCCGGATCGCGCGTCCATCAAGCCGGAGGTGAAAAGCAGCCAGTTTCTCGAACCACTTTTCGAGTTCTCGGGAGCCTGTGCAGGATGTGGCGAAACGCCGTATCTCAAACTGCTCACCCAGCTCTTCGGCGATCGGGCGGTGATCGCGAATGCGACCGGCTGCTCGTCGATCTACGGAGGCAACCTGCCAACCACGCCATACACGACGAACGCGGCGGGATGCGGCCCGGCATGGTCGAACTCGCTGTTCGAGGACAACGCCGAATACGGACTCGGTCTCCGCTTCGCGATCGACAAGCAGCACGAGATCGCCTGCGAACTCGTGGAACTCCTGGCTCCACACCTGGGCGATTCCTTCGCCGGTGAAATCCTCAACGCCGATCAATCGACGGACGCCGGCATCGCCGCCCAGCGCGAGCGTGTGGCGCGATTGCGGAGAATCCTGCCATCGCTGCCTCTCGTCGATGCGATGCGACTCGATGCCGTTGCGGACGCCCTCGTTCGCCGCAGCGTATGGATCGTCGGCGGCGACGGCTGGGCATACGACATCGGGTTCGGCGGACTCGACCACATCTTCTCGCTGAACCGCGACGTGAACATCCTCGTGCTGGATACCGAGGTGTATTCGAACACCGGCGGCCAGCAGTCGAAGTCCACCCCGCTTGGCGCGAGCGCGAAGTTTGCGATCGGCGGAAAGACACGGCCGAAGAAGGACCTGGGCATGATCGCGATGAGCTACGGATCGGTCTACACCGCGCGGATCGCGCTCGGCGCGATGGATTCGCAGACGGTCCGGGTATTCGCGGAGGCCGAGAGTTATCCCGGCACCTCGCTCGTGATCGCCTACAGCCATTGCATCGCCCACGGCTACGCCATGCACCGCGGTCTCGAGCAGCAGAAGCTCGCCGTAAGCTCCGGAACATGGCCGCTCTACCGATTTGATCCCCGCCGGGCGCAAACGGGCGAAAACCCCTTCCAGCTCGACAGCGCACCTCCAAAAATACCGGTCTCCCAGTATCTCGCGGGTGAACTGCGGTTCGGGGTTCTCGAGAAGAGCAACCCCGACCGCTTCCGCGAGCTCCAGGCCGCCGCCCAGGAGGACGCCACCGCACGTTGGAAGGCTCACGAGCGACTTGCCGCCGCCATGAAAGGAGAAACCCCATGAACCTCGCAACCACCTGGCTTGGTCTTCCACTCGCGCATCCGTTCATGCCGGGTGCGTCTCCCATGGTCGACAACCTAGATGTCGTCCGGCAGCTCGAGGACGCCGGCGCCTCGGCGATCGTCATGCACTCGCTCTTCGAGGAGCAGATCCGCCTCGAGGAGGATGCGTATTTCCAGAACGTCGAGTCGTTTCAGGATTCCTTCAGCGAAGCGATGTCATTCCTCACGGAACCCGGCGATTTCACGCTCCGTCCCGATCAGTATCTCGAACAAATCAGTCGTCTGAAGCGCGCCGTGGATATCCCCGTGATCGCCTCTCTCAACGGAACGACCGTCGGCGGATGGACCTCCTTCGCAAGGCACATGGAGAGCGCGGGTGCCGACGCCATCGAGTTGAACTACTACGTCGTTCCGTCGTCGGTGATGCAAACGGCAAAGATGATCGAGGCGGATGCGGTCGAAATTCTCCGGTCCGTTCGCCGTAGCGTGGGCATTCCCGTCGCCCTGAAGATCTCCCCATTCTTCTCGTCACTGCCTCATTTCGCGAAGAAGGCGGCCGAAGCCGGTGCGGACGGACTGGTTCTGTTCAACCGCTTCTATCAGCCCGATATAGACATCGAATCGCTGGAAGCACTGCCGACCCTGCAATTCTCCCGTTCCTCGGAGCTCCGCCTGCGCCTGCGATGGCTGGCGATGCTGCACGGCGAAATCCCCACTCCCCTCGCCGCGACCGGTGGCATCCACACCGCAACGGATGCCATCAAGGCGATCATGGCGGGCGCCGAAGTCGTGCAAATGGTGTCGTGTCTGCTGAAGCACGGACCTGAACATCTCGCCCGCGTGCTGACGGAGTTCCATCAGTGGATGGAAGAGCACGAATATGAGTCCATCGACCAGCTCCGGGGGTCGATGAGCATGCAGCATTGTCCCGACCCCGCCGCGTTCGAGCGCGCAAATTACATGCGCATCCTCCAGGGCTGGCGGGTGTGACATTCCATCCTCGATGACGCGTCTATTTCGTGGCCGTCGATCCCGCATCGCATATTCTCCCGCCATGGCCCATCGGATTCTCGTGGTGAACTGCGGCAGTTCGTCGCTGAAGTTCGCGTATCTGGAGGGTGGCGTCTTTCTCGCAGACGGCCTGTTCGACCGGCTCGGCGGACCCGATGCCTGCGTGAGGTGCACATTTTCCGGCGAGACCGTGGCGAGAAATGTCCCCGACGCGACGCACGAGTCCGCGCTCGCGGAAGCCGTTGCGCTGCTGGAGAGACGCTTTGGAGCACCGCTCCCCGTTGACGGGGTCGGCCATCGCGTCGTCCATGGCGGAGAATTTCTTCGCTCCGCGACGGTCGTCGACGAGGAGGTGATCGCCAAGATCGAGCAATGCAACGAACTCGCTCCGCTGCATAATCCGGCGAACATCGTCGGGATCCAGCTCGCGCAAAAGGCCTTCCCGGACGTTCCACACGTCACGGTTTTCGATACCGCATTTCACCAGACGATGCCCCGCCGAACGTGGATGTATGCCGTTCCGCGAGAACTTTACGAAAGGCATCGCCTGCGCCGTTACGGGATGCACGGCACGAGCCACGAATATGTTTCCGGGCGCGCGGCCCTTGCACTCGGCCGCCCCCTCGAGTCCCTTCATCTCGTCG
>CALGTD010000191.1 GCA_937901895.1 uncultured Spartobacteria bacterium
CACCCGGTCAAGGTAGTATCGCTGCGCGATCTCCACCTCGCGGAATCACTCCGCTTCCCCCTTGTTGGTCCTGCTACGCAGGACACGGCCTCGGCGCTCCGTCCACCGCTTTGACTTTCGGGTGTGGGGCGAAAATCGCCAATCGGCAGTAGGCGATAAGGTCACGAGACGTGACGCACGCCCCACGGGCCGAACGGCACGAAACCATGTCCTGTGAAAATCCGTTCGGGGAAACAATCTACTCCTACTTCCGCGCCCAAGCCATCGAGGACGGCGTCCTCGTGGACCTGAGCCAGGCCGACTGAAGCTGATTCGTAACTAGCCCGATCCAATGCAGTAGGCTCCGAATTTCATCCTGATCGCTTTCCGCCGTCGCCTCATTCACTTCGACGACCTTGCGCAACGATTCAGCCTGCTGCGGGTTTTGAAGACATGACCAAGCAATCAGACGGGAGGGCTCAAGGGTGATAAGGAGCGTGGTGCGCGAGAAATTCCACGCCAGACGGTGTGCCAATGCCAGCTCCGCATCCGATGCTCCGCGGGGGAACTCACAGACCAAGGCGAGGGGAGCCTCGGAGTTATCGGCCCGAGAGTTTGGCGCCAAGATGCCTACGTTCACCTCGACTCCCGGGTGGGCCAGCTGCAAAGCGCCACCGATCTTCTTCTTGGCGAACTCTGCTGGCCTCCGTGACCGTGATCGGGCGTTTCAAACCCTGCTCGGAGATGCTTCGGATGATCAGCTCGAATTTCCGGCGGTCTCGCACGCGTGGATTGGCAATCCGCACAGATTGGACCGGGATCATCATGACTTCATGTTCGGATTCGGATTTCATGCGACTTCCTCGATGGAGACGCGCTCGGCGAGATCGTAGAAGAACCCGAGATCGTCAAAACGGTAGACGTCCAGGAACGCGCTGTTGAATTCGGCGAGACGCAGGCGCAGCGCTAGACGATCAAGCGAGGGGAAGAGGTAGTAGTCCTTAACCGCCTGGTTGGCCTCGTCCATGCGCGCGACAATCGTGATGTCTGGCCGGTGGCGCTCTTCGAATCGCACCAGCCACCGCGGCGAGCCCGCCGGGGTGCGGAGGCAGCGGGAGAGCACCAGCGAGACGATCAATTCATTGTCCAGAACGAGCAGTTCGGTCGCCGGGTCACGCTCGACGCGCACGCCTTGGGAGGTGAGCTTGGTGATGACTTCCTGAATTACCTCCGGGTGCTTCTGGCGGAGGAAGCGATTGACCTCGATAAAGCCGTAGTCCGTCTCCGGCGTGTAACCGATCAGCTGATAGGCGCGCACCAAACTCCCGAAGCGGTGACGAAACGCCGCGCTGGAGGGTAAATCTTCGCGCTCATCAATGATGACGCCGGAAAGACGGCCGTGCTGAGTGAGTAGCTCCCGAAGCTTCGCCAGCATTTCCTCGTCAGTGAAACGCTTCGCACGAGCGATAATGATTTCCTGCACCCGGAGAAAATCGTCGGTGGAGATGATCGCAGGAAAAACGCCCTTCGCGCGAATCCACATGTCCGGCGGATTCAAGACGTGCTTCCGCTTCAATTTGAAGGAAGTCCGGTGATACACGTTGTTCCCGACATACTTTTCGTTCGTCAGAATCTGATGGACGGTCCCACGCGTCCACGCCCGGCCGAGATCGGTGCGGAGTCCGCGACCATTCAGCCGTTCGGCAATTTCGCGCTCCGTGAGCCCCTCATCGAGGAAGGTTCGGTAGATCCATTTCACGGTTTCGATTTCTTCATCCGGACCGAGTGCGAGAACCACCCGGTCGGTTTGCAGACTCTTGTGTTCGCCGATGCGCAGCACGCCTTTGGTCTGGCCGGATTGATCCACCAGCATCCGCCGCAGCCCGTAGCCAGCCGCGCCGCCCTGCTTGAAGCCGAGTTGAATCAGCCGGCACGCACCCTGAAAAACCTTCGAGGACAGCTCGCGACTGTATTCGCCCGCCATCGAACGCTTGACGCTCTTGATGATGTTCGACGTCGGCGAACCGTCGTTTTCGAACTGCTCCGCGCAGTAGTGGACCGCAATCCCGGCGCGTTTGCAGATGTATTCATAGTAGCCGCTCTCGTCTGCGTCTTGGAATCGCCCCCAGCGACTCACGTCGTAAGCGAGAATGCAGTTGAAGTCGGCGCGCCCCGTTTCGACCTCCTCGATCATGCGCCGCAGACTGTCACGCCCGCGCACGTTCAGCCCGCTTTTGCCCGCGTCCTCGAATACGCGGACCAGCGTCATTTGCCGGCGGGCGGCATATTCCTTGATCCGGTCGAGTTGGTTCTCAGTCGAATACTGCTGGTGTTCCGTGGACATGCGCACGTATGCCGCCGCCGGAATGGCAGCGGCATCGTGTGGGCCGAGCGGGAGTTGATGCTGCCCGCCCATCGTTCACTGAATCGGATCGGATTTAGTCGGGTTTTGGGGTCCGCAGCGACGGGTCAGTGGAGGTGGAAGGGTAAAGCTCTTCGAGGATGGCATATCCTGTGAGCATGATTTCGCGCAGGTCCTCCGCGATGGTCTCTTGTAACGCAGAGCCACGGAGCCACGCCAAAATACCAAGCAGCGCAACGAGTTGCGGGCTCCAGGGATCTTGTAACGCACCGCAGGTATCTTGTAACGCAAAGTCTCGGAGCATTTCCCGAAAGCTTTCTGGCGTGATCGCGGGTGGAGTAGCGGCGCCAGGTGGCGCATCCTGTTTTCGCCAGTAGCCCGGGTTGGCTTCACGCCAGGCTTTGACACGCGCGACGTGCTCGGGACCAGAATGATAGGCTCCGTTGCCGGTCTTCTTGATCCAGCGTTGCTGGCTGTCCTGACGGCTGGCCTTCCGACAATCAGGGCGTTTGCAGAATTTCTGCCGGCCAGCAGACCTGGGTTCCGGGACAAAAGGTGCACCGCAAGCGGCACACCGTGGTTTTGGCGTTTTTTTTGTGAGGAGTGTTCACGCGAGGTAGGACACTAGGACGTCGCGACCCCTGATGAAAACTACGTCATGTTTACAAGACTGCGGAAAATTGACTCCTGTCTCAACGGGTATGCTTAGACGACAGAGGTGGGGTGTTTTGTTTTTGGAATTCATAGCTAAGCACGCTACAAGATTGATCCCAACATGACCGACCTTTCAAAAGCGTCCGAAGCACTGAGCCTTTTCCGCTCTGGGTCGCTGAAAAAGGCGGTCTCCAAAATCGAGGCAAAGCTCGTTGGTGTCGGTCACTCGGATGCAGGACGCGAACTCAGCGCGCTTGGTGTGAGCGCGGAGTTGATGCTCGCGGCTCTTCTGATCAAGAAGCACTCGAATCAGATTTCCGAAATCATTCATACCGTCGGAATTCTTCTTGTCCTGCCGGTAATCTTGGAGCCCGGCGAGATTGTCGAAAGCCTGTCGTTGGCGGCAGGCAATACCGGCAAAGGTTTCGATCTGGAGACCAATCGCCGTATTGCCGAATTCACCTTCATCCAATGGCAGGGAGGCAGCGAATCCATCCGTCAGAACAAGGTGTTTAAGGATTTCTACTTTTTGGCCGAACATCCCACGACCAAGCGAAAAGAACTCTACGTCGCCGGCCTCGATCACCCGACACGTTTTTTCAACTCAGGTCGCGGCATCGCGCAGATCGCGAAGAACAATCGAAAACTTGGCGAAGCAGCGATCAAGCTACCGCCAGAAATTAAGACTGTGCGGGACTACTATGTCCCACGCCGACATTTAGTCAGCATTCGTGACTTAGGGGAATACCTCCCGGCGCTACGCGGCTAGGGCTGGCGCGCCGCTGCAGCCAACACCTCAAGGGCTTCAAGCCGCGTCTTCCGTCTGAGCATTGGGTCAGGAATGGAGTGAGCAGCCTCGATCGCCGCAATGTAACCAGCGGGCAAATTGTTCTGCCGCGCGCCCATCACCACCAGACTGTGATACCAATCG
>CALGTD010000192.1 GCA_937901895.1 uncultured Spartobacteria bacterium
GCAGCCGTGACGGGCGGCGTGTCCCGCTGTAGAAAGCCGGGGTTCTGGAGGAGCCAGTTCGCAGGAGCGTAATGCGTAAACGGAGCGAGGTCCGTCTTGGGGCGGAGATAGTCTTCCACGCGAGCAACAATCCGGCCCGAGATCGTGGGAAGAGCGGCCACCGAAATTTGCGCGGTTCCGGCGAGGCCATACATCGCGTTGACCAATTCTACATACAACTCAGTCCCGAGCAAATCTTCAATATCGGCCTCCGGCTGGCCGGCGAAATCGGCTGCGGTGAAAACGCGTCCTTTCGCCAAAATGTCAGATTTCTTTAGCCCTTCGACCTTGCCCTTCTGGCCATGCGCATAGTCGGTGAGCACCGCGATGTTCAGCTTGTTGCCGGAAAAAAGACTAATGAATGCACTCACCTTATCGACGCCTCCGGACGGACAAAGCGTCCACTGCGAATTGAGGCCCTCACGCTTGCGGCGCTGCAACTCATGGGAGGCGATCTGGAGGTAGAGAATGTCGGAAGGGCCTTCGACGAGTAGCGTGTTGGGACTGATAAAGAGGCTTTGCGCGATCTCATAGCCCAGCGCTCCTTGGAGGGGAAAGACGGTGTCCCGATCCGTCTTGAGAATGTCGAAGCCCACCTTGGTGCCCAGGAGTTCCGGGGGCTCCTCGTCCTTGCCTTCAATCAAAACGTCCTCGACGGTCCGCACGGCGGCAAGGTTGTTGGCCGGCACCATAAAAGGCGAATGGGTCGTGTAGATGACCTGATGGTTGGGCTTGAGTTGTTCGTTGATGAACCGCAGCAGATCGGCTTGTGCTCGGCCATGGAGATTCAGCCCCGGCTCATCGAGCAGGATGATAACGTTGCCGTGCTTTTTCTTGACTAGAGAAAATTGGATAAGAAACGAGAAAAACCACGTGAACCCGGCGCTGCGGTCGTCGAATTCCACCGTCACGCCGTGTAGGCGATTGTAGATACGCGTGTGGAAAACCGTGCCTTCGTTCAACGGCGGAGGATCGTCAGGCAAGGAGGGGTTCTGCGTAAACTTCACCTCAAGATGGCGATTCTGGCGCCAATACTTGAAGATTTTTGCCGTGATCGTGTTGCTGACGCCCTCGAATTTCGCAAACAGGGTCTCCGCTTTCTTGATATTGCTCAACTCGTCGAGGGTGCTGCCAGCATACTCCAAGAACATGAGAAAGATGGTGTCCGTCCGGCTGACCCGTTTGTTCTGGATGTCGCCTTTTAGCCGATTCAGCGGCACCTTTCCGCTCATCTTGTCGTAGCTGTCGAAATAGAGGATCTTCGGCATCCGCTCGGTGAGGAGGTCAATGGCAGCGAGATCGGGGTTCTGGTCGCGGAAAGATTGCAGCTTCGTCAAGAGGTTCTGCACCCGTGGTGAAGTCTGCAATTTTTGGGTCGTGATGTAGGCCGCGAGTTTTTCCAATGCCGGCTCGGCATCAAGCTGCCCTCGCTCGGTTTCATCCAATCCTGCGGCGTAATAGAGATGTTGGCGGACGGCCGTTGCATCGAGGCTCACCTCGCAGAATCCGCCGCCGTCATAACTGAGCGTATCCCAAAAGGAGGTTTGCTTCAATGCACCAACCCCGAGCACCTGTTCGAGGGCGGTGCGGTCGGTCGGCTCAATTTCCCAGTGGGTGCGCACGGCCGTTGCGCCCGGATCGTATTCATCGTAACGATTGCGGGGCCAGTCGCGCTCGCGGTCGAATTTCCGGCGCACGGCAGCGTCGGTCGAGTTGACGCGCTCCAGCGCTTTGAGCACGGATGTCTTGCCAGACTCGTTCTTGCCCACCAAGCACGTGACATCGCCCACTTGGAACTCCTGAGAGTCGTTGATACAGCGGAAATTTTTGACCTGAACGGCGATAAGTTTCATGGGCGGCGAAGCATGGATGTCAGTTGGCGGATGGATGAATTTTGCGCGCGTAAACGGGCGCGGAGTAATTGAGGGCGATTGCCAGGCGATCCACTTCCGTAGACGGATTGGCTGGAGCGGGCGAGCTGGCGGCGTGATGATATTGCCGCACTTGGCCTGCCCGTTTTACGGCAATAGGCCACGCTGGCAGAATTCGCCGGATTGCGGCGTCGCTGACGTCGGCATTGGTTGAATAGTCGCCTAAGTCATCTCCCAGCCGGCCTTTGGCGGCGGCACCGTTGGCCAGAGGTGCGGTGGTATGCTTCAGATGGAGCAGCAGCCAATACTCGAAACAGGGCGTCGATGACGCGAGGCGCACCCCCCGCTGCGCGGCGAGGGCCGAGATGTCCGGCCAGCGCTGGTGCCGCTCCGAAACATCGGTATCGAGCACCGCCCATACCTGGTCGTAGCCAGCGGGTTCATCCATCGCGAGTTGTCCTCGCGCAGCCCGCTCGCGTTGTTCACGAGCTAGCCGGGCGGCTGTTTCGATAACGTGACGAGCTTCGGAAGCATCGCCGGGCTCGACCACCACCTTGACCGCAGAGAGTCGGAGCGCTGCGCGGAGTTGCTGAAAATAGCATACTTCGGTGACGACGCCTTCCGTGACGATGAGGAAGCTGTCGCCGGCCAACGCCGCGGCGGCCGCTTCGGCTTCACGCTCTCGTCGCTCCAAGCTCAGTGCCTTGGCAGCACGCCACCAGTTTGGGTCGTAGGCAACCGGGTCACTCATTCGCGACCTCCGTGACTGCCTGCTGCGTCGCTTCGAACGACCCGAGGAGGCCGTGAGGAATAAAGGGAACAGCGCCGTAACGGCCGGCGAGATAGCCGCGCGTGAGCGATTCGCCCTGGCGTGGCTGGTAATCCATGAGCGAATACAGGTGGCTTGCACCCTCATCGTCTTTGTCGCTGAACCAGACTTGATCGCGCCGAACCAGAGTGGGTTCGAGCAGCAACGGACTATGCGTCGTCATGATGAGCTGGGCGCCGTTCGCATTATGTTGCTCGCTGGCGAACAGGCGGAGCAGTTCCCGGACGATGAGGGGGTGCATACTGGTTTCCAATTCGTCGATGCAAACCACATAGCCGCTGCGAAGGATGTCGAGCCATGGGCCGGCGACTGCGAACAGGCGATGAGTGCCCGCCGATTCGCTTTCCCACGGCAGTGGAAATGTTTTGGCGTTGGGTCCGCGATGGGAAAGCTCCGGCGTCATCCAGCGGGACCGGCGTGCCTGTTCGCGCAGAGTGTCAGGAAACAACGGCAGGACTTTTTCCAGATCGTTCGGCGACGGCTTGCGCTCGTAAACGGCCGCGTCGGTCACGCCGATATCAGCATGACGTAGAAGTTCCAGAATGCTGGAAGCTAGCGGAGTTTTTTCCGCCAGTTGCTGCATTGTGAAATTCTGCCCCAAGCCGCCGCGGCGGCTGCTGAGGTCGATGAATTTGAGGCGGTCCTTGAACCAGCGAAACACCGGTTCCAATTCGGATTTGTTGTTCGCGATGGCCTTGGAAAGGAACAATCCGTTCGGCAGCGTGTAGCTCTCCAATGCAGCATCGCGTTGGAATCCAGTTGGTCGATCCGGAGACCAGTCATAACTCTGGCTTGCGTGATCCCAATCGCGGCTGAACCAGAGCTGCTCGTGGACCTTGGGAAAAGCCCGGAGAGATTCGTGCCAAATCCGTTCGCGTGTCGCGGCGACGCGATATTCAAATCGGACGTTGTCGCTGACAAAAGTCACCGCGAACGCCGTAGGAGTGTCCGGCTCATCTGGCGCCAAGGCGTAGGGCTCGATCTGGCGGATTGGTTCTTTTGGATCGGTGATCGTGGCCGAATTCATGACCAGATCAGCTAGATTCCGTAGGGCATCGAGAACTGAGCTTTTCCCGCTCGCATTGGGGCCATACAGGATGGCTCCCTTTAGCCAGCGCGTGTTATCCAAGCTGGGAGCCGTTGACGTGAACGTGCTACCAATGAGGCTCTTGTAGCGGTTATTAGCCGATAGGCTTAACGTCTGCTGAGTCCGGAAAGACCGGAAATTGGAGAATGAAAATTGCAGGAGCACATGACAATACTGCACGTATATACAGAAAGATCAAGTTTTGAGCAGAATTTGCGCGGATAAGCCTGTTTCTTTGATCCTGACCATCTTTCCTCCACGAATGGAAGAGCAGTCGGCATAGGTCGCCCCATGTGCTGATGATGAGGTAATCCACGAACTGAATGCTGAGATAGCGGCGGTCTCACCGAACCGCTTCAAGGCGGCCCGGTCA
>CALGTD010000193.1 GCA_937901895.1 uncultured Spartobacteria bacterium
AATCCGCTCATCGGCTCCGCCGGCGTCTCCGCCGTCCCCATGGCCGCCCGCGTCTCCCACGTCGAAGGCCAGCGCGCCGACCCGAACAACTTCCTCCTCATGCACGCCATGGGCCCGAACGTCGCTGGCGTCATCGGCACCGCCGTGATTGCCGGCTACTACATCGCGACTCTCGCCCACCGCTGACCCGCTGCGCCGCTCATTCCCGGACCCGGAGGGCATGGGCTGAGAGGACATAATCCCGCATCCAGCCCGATGGATCTGGAAAGCAACTTTCCGTGGAGTCGTGGTCTACGTCCACCAACCCGGGAAAGAGTTCCATTTCACCATTTGGGATTCGGGACGGTGCCTTCGCAGACCTTTGGCCGAGCCCCTCCTCGGTCATCAACGGGGTGTTGATCTCATCGGGGGTGCTCGTCAACAACTCGACTTTCGAGCTGCCCACGCTGGCGGTGATGCCCGAGTTCCGGGTGGACAGGGAGGGACCAAAGCCCCTGGAGCGATCGTTCCCCTGTTGGCAGCACCTCGGATTTCCGCCTCTACAGCGGGGCGCTCACCAGTGAGGAGGTGGCTGTGATTTCTGCGCTTGGCGCGGGTGCACCAACCTCGGAGCACATCGCATCGTTCCCGAACCCGGGTCCATCGCGCTCAGTTGCATGGCCTTCGCGACTGCCGCGGTCCGGAGCAGCCCGGACACGCTTTGAGCGAGGCCATTCCTCCCAAGAATCGAATTGCGCGGGGGTGGGCCTTCGATTGTGCTACGGGCATGAAGCACGCCCCCGTCCTCATTGTCGGAGCGGGTCCGGTGGGACTCGCCACCGCGCTTTCTCTCACGCAATCCGGCATCGCGGTCCGGATCATCGACAGACTGGCGGAGCCAACGAATCAATCCCGGGCGGCGGTTGTCCACGCGCGGACGCTCGAAATGTTCGAGCGACTGGGCATCGCGTCGGAGTTTGTGGACATTGGAGTGCGCGTCCACGGCGCGGCGGTTTACGGCCCAAACAAGACGCTGCTCACGCGGCCCAGCCTCGATCACCTGCCCACGCACTACCCCTTCATGCTGGGCATCGACCAGGCGACGACGGAGCGCCTGCTGCGCGAGCGGCTGAGTGCGCTCGGTGTGGAGGTCGAACGGCCGGTGGAATTCATCGGTCTGGCGCAGTCCGCTTCCGCGGTGACGGTGCGGCTGAGAAGCGGAACCGACGCCCCCCGGATCGAGGAATTTTCCTACGTGGTGGGTGCGGATGGCGCGCGCGGCACCGTCCGTGGTGCGCTGGGATTGAAGCTCGAGGGCGAGACGCTCGACGCGACGTGGATCACCGCGGACGTGAAAATCCGCTGGGACCGCGATCCGGACGAGGCGGTCGCCTTTCTCTCGCCGGAGGGCCTGGCCTTCATTGCACCAATGAACGGTGACCGCTGGCGGGTGATCGTGAATCTTCACAAGCTCTCGAAGGCGGAGGGCGAGGCCATCACGCTCGAGGACGTGCAGACGATCGTGCGGGATCGGCTGGGGGTGCAGGCTCCGCTTTACGATCCGGTCTGGATCAGCCCGTTCAACATCAACACCCGCATGACTCCGACGATGAAGGTTGGGCGCGTGTTCCTCGCGGGCGACGCCGCGCACGTCCACAGTCCGGTGGGCGGGCAGGGCATGAACACCGGCATCCAGGACGGGCTGAATCTTGCCTGGAAGCTCGCCGCGGTGTTGAAGGGGCAGTCCGGCGAACCACTGCTCGAAAGCTACAACGCCGAACGGCACGCAAATGCCCGGGCCCTGCTGCAGAAGGTCGGCCCGATGACGAAAATGGTAAACCTCCGGCAGCCGGTGGCCGTGGAGCTTCGAAACATGGTCATCCGCGTGGTCGGCCAGCTCGGATTCGGGGCAACCCTTGCTCGGGACTTCAGCATGCTCGGCGTCGGATATCCCAACAGTCCGGCGGTGGAGGATCACCGCGCGAGCTGGCTGGATCGTGGGCCGCGCGCCGGTGAGCGGGCGCCTGACGCGGAGGACCTCCTGTTCGGGGACGACACACCGCGGCGGTTGTTCGAGCTCTGGACGGGCGACAGCCGCCACCAGCTGCTCCTCTTTTCCGGCAGGAAGCCGAAGGCGGAGCAACTCGCGGAGCTCGCCGGGATCGCGGCGGAATTCGGCGGGCTCGAGGGTTTCCTGCGCGTCCTGCTGATCACGAATGAAGGATTTGTCCCGGGCTGCGCGGTCGATCCCGACGGCATCGCGCATGATGCCTACGGGGCGGAAGGTCCCCTGCTGTTTCTGGTGCGACCCGACGGTTACATCGGCTTCCGGGCGCCGCTTGCGGACCGCGAGGCCCTGCGCCGCTACCTGGCGAATTGGTTTCCGGGCGTGGTTCCGGTCTGATCCACGCTCAACCGCGCCGAAGCACGTGAACGGTGATCTCCGGCGGACAGTTCAGCCGGGCAGGCACACTGCATCCTCCCGTGCCTCGCGAGGTGTAGCCGCGCAAACTTCCCACCGACCATGGACCGGCGATCATGCGCCGCGGGACCCTGGCCCTGCGGACGATGGGAAATCCGCCGGGCAGGCAAATCTGACCTCCATGGGTGTGTCCGCAAAGCATGAGGTCGAAGCCCATCCGCGCGGCCTCCCTCCACACCTCCGGACTGTGGGCAAGAAGGATTCTTAATTCGTCCTCCGGGATTCCCGCCATCGCCTGCGCGAGATCGTGCGTGCCAAAGGTGTGCGGATCGTCGATGCCGCACAGCCAGATCCTCGCGTCGCCGCGCTCGATCGGGAGATTTTCGTTGAGCAGGATTCGCAGGCCCATTTCCTCCAGCGGCACGACCTTCGCGAGAAAGTCGTGATTTCCGAGAATGCCGACCGGCTCCGGACCACAGTGCGGAACAAGCGTCCGCATCAGCTCGAGCGACGTGTCCCATGGCCGGCCGATCACGTCGTGGTAGTCGCCGGTGAGGACGCAACGGTCAAACCGCAGACCGCGCAGACGCTCGATCACCCGCGCAACGAGCGCGGGATCAATGTCGCAATGCAGGTCGCTGATTTGCGCCAGACGGAAACCCTCAAACGCCGCCGGCAGCCTGCGCAACGACACCTCGTTTTCGACGATGCGCACGTCCAGAAATTCCTCGTAGGCGCGTTGCCGGAGTCCGATCAGTCCCAACCCCCAGCGCACGATCGTTCGCGGCTCCTTCCACCGCCGCCAGTAGCAAAGCCCCCTTTCGCGCTTCAATGCCGCGAGCCGGTCCTCCCGGCGAAGGCGGAGCGCGGCGCGCTCCTTTCCAAGCCGGTCCGCGGGCGACAGACGCGAGTCAACGGTGGTCACCGGAACAAGATGCGCGAGATCCTGGCCGGCGTCACGCTTCGCGCAGACTTCCCAAAGCGGACCCGGCCTGCGAGACTCCCACCCCTTGAGTTGTCGTCCGTTCAGATCCATTCCATTCCCCGCACCCGCCCGGATCGCCATCGTGCTCACCCTGCTGCTGGGCGGTTGCGCAGGACCGGAACTCATCGTTCGGCAGGACGATCGACCCGGCAGGCCGCCGGCCATCTTCGACCCGAAACCGGTCGAGGTGCAGCATGGAAAGGCATCCTATTACTGGCAGGGCAAGCGGACGGCAAACGGCGAGCGATTCAATCCCGAGGGCCTCACCGCCGCCCATCGCAAGCTGCCGATCAACACGTGGGTCCGCGTAATCAACGAACGAAACGGAAAGTCCGTGATCGTGCGCATCAATGATCGAGGGCCGTTCATCCGCGGCCGCATCATCGATCTGGCCCGCGGAGCCGCCCGGGAAATTGACATGATCAAGGCGGGGGTGGTTCCGGTCCGGGTCGAGGTGCTCAAGCGGATCGACACCGTCGAAAAGCCAAACCTTCGCCTGACGGAGACCGTTCGGAAAAAGGCCGAGCAACGCACCCAGGTCCGGCCTTCGCCGACGCCGTCCGTCACACCCGCTCCAGCCCCGGCGCCGGCCCCCGCTTCGTCGAAGCCGAAACGCCCACGCTCGCGCTGAGCCGGCACGGGCCGCCGGTCGCCCGCGGCCTCGTTCTTGCGGAACGCGCATTTTTTGACCTTCCCGCAACAGGTTTCGGGCTGCAGGACAGAGTAAAAGGTTGACGAAATCTGCCCCAGCACGGATTCACCTAGAGACGAACCGGCCGCCTAATTTGTCGGTCGACGACTGGTTCTCATGCCCGCGCAGCCACTTCCTCCAATCGATCCCGCATGGTATTGCCTGCGCGTGCGTCCAAAGCAGGAATCCGTCACGGCCCGCATGCTCCGCACGGACGCGCAGATCGAGGTTTTCTGCCCGTTCATCCGGTTCAAACGGCCCCGCGGCGGCAGTCTCATGTGGGTGACCGAGGGCATGTTTCCCGGTTATGTATTTGGAAAATTTGCCTTTTCCGAAAAACACCGTCACGTGGCGTCGATTTCCGGCGTGGTTTCCATCGTCCGTTTCGGCGGGCAACCAACGGTCGTGGATGAGGCGATCATCAAGGAACTCCGCGATCACGTCTCGGGCAACGAAGTCGTGATCATTCCCCAGGAGATCGTCCCGGGCAGCGAGGTGCGCGTGGTCGCGGGAGCCATGCGCGGCATCCGGGCGGTTGTCTCCCGTGTGCTGCCGGCCCGCCAGCGGGTGGCGGTGCTGCTGGAGATGCTGGGCATCGAACGGGAGGTCGAAATCTCCACCACGGACGTGCTGCCCGACGGGTCGCATCCGCTCGCCCCTCGATAGGAACCCCGGATTTCCGATTTACATTCGGTCGGAACGGCCTTTGATTCGTCGTTCCGCCATAGGCCATTTGGCGGACTCCGTCATGATCAACTGGATTATCAAGCTGTTCCTGGGTTCGAAAAACCAGCGCGAGCTGCGTCGTATGCAGCCAACGATTCGTCGCATCAACGAACTCGAGCCTCAGCTCGCATCCCTGAGCGACGACGACCTGCGGGCAAAGACTGCGGCATGGAAGGCCGAACTTTCGAAGATCGGGGATTCCGCGGCGCTGCAGGCCCGGCTCGATGAGATTCTGCCCGAGGCATTCGCCGTCGTGAAACACGCCGCGCGCCGTCTCACCGAGCGCAAGCATTCGTTCACGGTATGCGACCAGCCGGTGACGTGGAACATGGTCCACTTCGACGTCCAGCTCATCGGCGGCATGGTTCTGCACAAGGGCCGCATCGCGGAAATGGCCACGGGCGAAGGCAAGACCCTCGTCGCGACGCTGGCCGTCTATCTCAACGCGCTCACCGGCCGCGGCGTCCACGTCGTCACCGTCAACGACTACCTCGCCCGCCGCGACGCCGAGTGGA
>CALGTD010000194.1 GCA_937901895.1 uncultured Spartobacteria bacterium
GGGTGTTGTCCGGCCGGGCGCTGCCGTGCGACGCGCCGGAGTATGTCGCCGTGGCGGATGCACGCGGCGGGACGTTTTCGTGGGCGAGGATTTCGAACCGCACGCTGGTCGGGGAGGTGGAGCTGATCCCTGCGGGGGAACTGCACCGACGGCTGGCGGCGGAATCGGCGCCCGTGTTTTCCCCGGTATTTCTCGCGGACGGGATTTCGATCGCGACGCCGGATGCCGTGATTCTTGCGGGCCTCGGCGGAAGTGAACCGCCCGCACGGGGACTGCTCGAGCCGTTCTATTTGAAGCCCGTCCACATCACGCAGCCCCGCCGGAGGGAGCCTTGATCAGGCAAAGAAGAACCGGCAGATGATGATCGACGCGGTGACGCCCGCGAGATCTGCGGCGAGGCCGGCGGGCACGGCGTGGCGTGTGCGCCGGATGGCGACCGATCCGAAATACACCGCGATCACGAAGAACGTCGTCTCCGTGCTGCCCATGATGCAGGCGGCGGTTTTCGCAATGAGGCTGTCAGGCCCGACCTCGCGGATGAGCTCGTTGAAGATGCCACTCGCGCCGCTGCCGCTGAGCGGCCTTATCAGGACCAGCGGCAACAGTTCCACCGGAAACCCGATTGCCGAAAGGGTCGGGCCGAGCGCGCGACCGAGCAGGTCGATGCCGCCCGCGGCGCGGAACATTCCAATCGCGACGAGGATCGCGACGAGAAACGGAATGATCCGCACGGCCACGTGGAAGCCCTCCTTCGCGCCTTCGACGAATTCCTCGTAAACGGGCACGCGCTTGAGCGCGGCAAACAACGGGAAGAACGACAGCATGAACGGCACTGCCAGCAGCGAGACGGCTTCGACCGCCCGCACGAGCGGCGACGCGTCGCTGTTGCGGGTCGCGAGGAGGTAGCCAAGGTAGCCGAACGTCGCAGTAAAGACGGCCAGCACGGCGATTCCCCACGCCGGAAGCGGTGTCGAGGTTTCCTCGATAACGGATTCGTCGTCCTCCGTAGCCGCCGTGTGAACCGCAGGCGAAACCGGCGGCAACGCATAACCGGGAAGTCGCTGGAGAAGTTTCACCACGATGATGGCCACGATCGTTGAGCACAGGGTGGCGAGAAATGCCGGGCCGATGATGGTCGTCGCGGTGGTCGCTCCGGCCGCAACCATGTAGGCGACCGTGGTGGCGGGCACGAGCTGGACGGAACTCGTGTTGATCGCGAGGAAGGTGCACATCGCATTCGTCGCTGTGCCGGGACGGGGGTTCAGTTTTTCGAGCTGTTGCATCGCGCGCAGTCCAAGCGGCGTGGCGGCGTTTGCGAGGCCGAGCATGTTGGCGGCGATGTTCATCAGCATGGCGCCCATGGCCGGATGCTCGGCGGGCACATCGGGAAACAGCCGCGTCATCACCGGCCGCAACGCGCGTGCGAGGATCGTCACCAGTCCCGATTTCTCCGCGAGTCGCATGATGCCGAGCCACAGAGCCATCAGGCCGGCCAGCGGGAGCGCGAGCTTCATCACCGCCGTCTCGCAGGCGGCGAAGGCCGCGTCCCCGATCTCCTTCACGATCGGGCTCTCCGGATTTTCGCCGAGAGTGACGGCGGCAAGGGCGATCGAAGCGAGGACCAGCCCGAGCCAGATGTAGTTCAGCATTCGCGGGTTTTAGGGAGCGTCCGTCCGGGGTTCAAGCAATCCGAATGGTCGTCTGGAAGCGCTGAAGCGTTGGAGTTTGGGGGCAGACGGTTTGTGATTCGAAGGTTGCGCACGGACAAGGTTTCGATACACTCGCGTCCTTTTTCCCCAAAGTATGATGTTCGCTGCGGCTTTCTTGTTGGATTCAGGCATTCAGATCTCGCTGGGATGCGGGGTGTTGGGGCTGCTGTTCGCAATTGTTCTCATTCGGTCCATTCTTTCCGCCTCCGCGGGCAACGAAAAGATGGCGTTGATCGCCGGAGCCGTTCAGGAGGGTGCGAAGGCGTATCTGAATCGTCAGATTGTCACGGTGGGCATCATTGCCGTTGCGATTGTCATCGCGCTCTTTGTCGCTCGCGGTGCCCCGACGGCAGTCGGCTTCCTCATCGGTGCGGTGTGCTCGATGGCCGCCGGTTACGTGGGCATGCGCATCGCGGTGATGGCGAACGTCCGCACGGCGCAGGCCGCGACGATCGGGCGTTTCCCGGCGTTGAAAGTCGCGTTCAACGGCGGAGCGGTCACCGGCCTGCTGGTTGTCGCGCTCGCGCTGCTTTCCGTTGGTGTCTATTTCCTCGTCGCCCGCTCGCAGCTTGGCAACGAACCCGCGATCATGAGCCTCGTCGGCCTGGCGCTCGGATCCAGCCTGATCAGCGTCTTTGCCCGTCTCGGAGGTGGCATCTATACGAAGGCGGCGGATGTGGGCGCGGACCTCGTTGGCAAGATCGAGCAGAACCTGGACGAGGACGATCCGCGCAATCCCGCCACGATCGCGGACAACGTGGGCGACAATGTCGGTGACTGCGCAGGCATGGCGGCGGACGTGTTTGAGACCTACGCGGTGAGCCTCATCGGCGCCGTGCTCATCGGTTTCCTCGCGATGCCGGAGGTGCCGCAGGCCATCATCTACCCCTTCCTTATTGGCGGCGCGTCGCTCGTCGCTTCGCTGCTCGGGATCTTTTTCGTGAATCTCAACCGCAGCAACCCCACCTTCTCGCTGATGGGGGCGGTCGGCGTAAGCGCGGTGGTTTCTGCTGCCGCCTATTGGCCGATCACGATGGCACTCTTCAACGACGTTCCGGGAGTCAATCCCGTCGGACTCTTCGCTTCGGCGGTGATTGGTCTGGTGATGACGGGAGCCGTCGTTTTTATCACGAATTACTACACGTCGACGAAGCACCACCCGGTTCGCAAGATCGCCCGCGCCTCGGAGACCGGACATGCGACGAACATCATCGCGGGCCTCGCCGTCGGAAACCACGCCACGGTGCTGCCTGTGATCCTCATCGTGATTTCCATCCTGTTCAGCTTCCATTTTGCCGGCCTCTACGGCGTGGCCGTCGCGGTGATGAGCATGCTCTCGCTCTCGGGAATCATCATCTCACTTGATGCGTTTGGCCCGATCACGGACAACGCCGGCGGCATCGCCGTCATGAGCGAACTGCCGAAGCAGACGCGCGAGATCACCGACGAGCTTGACGCGGTCGGCAACACGATGAAGGCCGTGACGAAGGGCTATGCGATCGCCTCGGCCGGCCTTGCGGCGCTGGTGCTCTTCGGATCCTACGTCTACGAGCTGCGCACGCATCTGGGTGACGCGGTCACGGCGATCGCGTTCTCGCTGGAGGACCCGAAGATCATTGTCGGCCTGTTGATCGGCGGACTGCTGCCCTATGCGTTCTCGGCATTCAGCATGGACGCGGTTGGCAAGGCGGCCGGCGCCGTCGTGCGCGAGGTGCGCCGGCAGATCGACGCAAAGCCCGGCATTCTCGAGGGCAAGGACGTTCCCGAATACGGGAAGTGCGTTGACATCGTGACGAAGGCCGCCCTTCGAGAAATGATCGTGCCCGCGCTGCTTCCGGTGGTGGTGGTGATCGCCGTGGCAGCCATTCCCGGGCTTGGGCCGATCGCACTCGGCGGTGTGCTTGTCGGCACCATCATTACCGGGCTGTTCCAGGCAATCGCGATGACCTCGAGCGGTGGCGCGTGGGACAACGCGAAGAAATTCATCGAGGAAGGAAACTTCGGCGGCAAGGGCTCCTCCGCGCATGCGGCGTCCGTTACCGGTGACACCGTGGGCGATCCTTACAAGGACACCTCCGGCCCCGCGATCAATCCGATGATCAAGGTCACGAACATCCTCGCGATCCTGATCATCCCGCTGTTTTTCTAGGACTCCGGAGTGTCTTCCTGAATCTCGGGAGGGTTCGTCGCGAGCCACGCGAGCGCCTGCTCGCGGGTCTGCAGCGAGCCTTCGAGCTGACGGGTCTCGACCGCGTCGAGCACGATCTTGAACCGCGGACCCGGCTTCCAGCCAAGCTTGATGAGATCGTGCCCCGTGATGAGCGGGGGCGGAATGAGCGGCTCGTTGGCGAACTCCTCGCGCTTCGCGATCAGGAAGTCGAGGTTGTCGAGCATTCCATGGCTCGAGGCGCAGTCCACGCGATGAAGCTCGAGCTCGTCGTCGATCGTCTCGCGGGCGAGGAAGCGCTTGAGCTTCGCGACGCGCATGCGCTGCACGTCTTTGAACGCCATGTGATTTCTGACGAGCGCCTCCGTCGCATCGATGACGGCGTTCGGAAACTTCAATCGCGTCATGATGCCGCGCGTGAGTTCCGCGCTGACGTATTCGTGTCCGTTGAACCGGATTCGCCCGGTCGGATCCCGCTGGAAAGTCGGCGGTTTCCCGATGTCGTGGAACAGCACGCCAAGGGCGAGCGGCAGAGACGCGTCGGATCGAAGCATGCCGAGCATGATGCGCGTGTGCACGAAGACATCGCCCTCCGGATGAAACTCGGGCGGCTGTTCGCAACCCTTGGTCGCCTCGACTTCCGGCAGGATCTCGTGCAGCAGTCCGCTCGCGTCGAGCAGGTCGAAGCCGCGCAGCCGGCTCGGATGCGTGAGAATGCGCGAGAGTTCCTCGCGGATGCGTTCCGGGCTGACATCATGGATGCGCGGCGCAAAGTCGCGGATCGCGTCCCACGTTACCGGCTCGATCTCAAAATCCAGCGCCGCGGCGAACCGCACGCCACGCAGCACGCGAAGACGATCCTCCTCGAAGCGTTTCCGGGGATCGCCGATTGCGCGAATCCGGCGCGCCGTGAGGTCCGCCCGTCCGCCCACATGGTCGATGACCTCATCGGTGACCGGATCGAGAAACAGGCCGTTGATCGTAAAGTCGCGGCGCTTCGCGTCCTCCGCGGCGCTTGCGAAGGTCACACCTTCCGGTCGACGGCCATCCTTGTATTCGCCATCCGTGCGGAACGTCGCGACTTCGTATTCACCATCCGGCTCGATGACCATCATCACGCCAAACTGTGCGCCGACACCCACCGTGCGCGGAAACAGCCCCGCGACCTGCTGCGGTGTTGCGCTCGTCGCGATGTCGTAGTCCTTCGGCTCACGGCCGAGCAGCAGGTCGCGCACGCAGCCGCCGGCCAGCAGAGCTTCGTGCCCTGCCGCGCGCAGCGTTTCGACAAGACGGCGGGCTGTGGATTTCATGGGCCGGCCGAGAATTGTCCGCCGCGGTCCGGGGGGCAAGGTTTCGCTAGGGAGAGCTTGCATTTGTCACGACGGAGGCAAACATTTTCGCCCGATGATTACGCGTGGGGAAACGACAGGTCGCGACGACGTCCTCGCAGAACTCGGCAGGAAATGTGCCCGTGCGGCTCTTCGGAATTCGAGGCGCAGCCCGGGAAGGGTCAGCGTCAACGGCCGCGTCTTTTCCGCCGCCAAACGCGGACGGTTTTTTACAACGCTTCCGATCCTCGGTGCGGTGCCGGCGGGCCGGGGAGATAATTCGGAGCGTGTGGATCTTGGCACTCTCCCGGTCGATCTCGAAGCACTCCGCATCCGGAAAAACTCCCGCGTCTTCGCGCTGCGTGTGCGGGGCGACTCGATGGAGGGCGCGAACATCGCCGACGGCGACATCGTCATTGTCGACGCCCGCGAGCCGAGACCGGGTGACATTGTGGCCGCGCTCATCGATGGCGAGACGACGCTGAAGCGCTTCGTCGCCCGCGACGGCGACGTTTTCCTCCAGGCGGAAAATCCGAAATACCCGGATTTGATTCCGCTGAACGAACTTGTCGTGCAGGGCGTGGTGCGCGCGGTGGTGCGCACCTGCGACGGACGGCTGTCGGATCCATGAGGCCCCCCGTGTCAGGACGGTTGCGCCGGCCCCGCCGGTGATGGTTTAGTGGCACGCGTGCGCCGGCGTGGCGAAATGGCAGACGCAACGGACTTAAAATCCGTTTTCGCGAAAGCGGAGTGCGGGTTCGAGTCCCGCCGCCGGCAAGTGTTTATCAGGTGCGGCGGAACGGAAATTTCCCAGCAAACGACGACAAAGAACGCCGTAGGTCGCGCACATCCAACGCGGGTTGACTATTTCACGGATAAGGGACGGGACGCTCCGCTCCGACGTCCGGGCAGCAGAAAGCCCGCCCGGCAGCCAGCTCTCTGGCTACAGGACGGGCTTAAGCCTGTCAGAAAACTCGTTTAGAGCGTGATGCCGCCGTGCCCCGCCGCCCCAGCATCAGAGTGGGTTGGGCCTCATCCCGACTGCCTGTCCATCAAGCAGCGACATGTGGCCATCATCCGGACCTTGTTGGAAGCGTTGATGGCTGGCGTGTGGAGCGTCCGCATGTCCATCAGGTATACATCACCCGCCTGCCCGGACATCTCGATCACCTTCAAGCCGAACTCCCGGAGAGTTTCCTCAAGATGGACATGCGACTTCAAAGCTTCTCGCAGGCGAGACTGCGAGCCCAGGCCGCCCTGCTTGAGCTTATGAGATCCTGCCAGTGCCAGCGTCGCGCCTCCGTGAGGCTTCACATCATCGATTAGAAAGAACGCCTGGACTCCAGGCATATGGTCCGGGCCTTCTGTTTTGACATCAACGTGCCAGTTCAACCCTTTCAGGGTCCATTCCCCTTGATTCGGCGGCGAGAGAAGAAACTGCATCTGCTGAATTGCGGACGGTTGTCGGCCGGATACTTCGCTGATGATGTCCAGCAATTCCGGGGTCACCAAAGTCTCTTGCGCACCATGCACTGTTACGCGTGAAGACATGCGTGCGATTTGCTGAAAGATTGGAAGCTTGCGAAATGACTTCGCAGCTCCGCCTCCGTCGAATGAGCTCCTGAGTTGATTGACAAGA
Source organism: uncultured Spartobacteria bacterium (assembly GCA_937901895.1). Classification (GTDB taxonomy): domain Bacteria; phylum Verrucomicrobiota; class Verrucomicrobiia; order Chthoniobacterales; family JAATET01; genus JAATET01. Next base: position 6,844 of record CALGTD010000194.1, read on the forward strand.
CTCGTCTTGATTGCCGCCAGTCGCGCACGAGAATGGAAGGCCGGCAGCTTCAGAAATCCGTTCTCAGTGAAAAAGTCACGGTTTGCGGAGGTCATTGCGGAAAGCGGTAGCGATGAGGTCGAAGGTCAGGCTCAGCTGCCCGTTCGGCATTGTGTCTATCGTGTGAGGTCTCGAATTTCTTGGACGTTATTACAGCGGAAGAAACGTAAAAACGAACAGAGCATAGCACATCCGGTCGCCCAAGAAGAAGCGGTGGCAAATGCAGCGGTAACTATCAAGCCATAGGAAACAATAAGGAGAGGTGTATTCCCATGTCATGGCCGAACAATAAATCCACGTGCCGCTACTGGTGGAACCGAAGTTGCACACCGTTTTAGCGTCGCAGTTACGGAACTCTCTAACAGAGCGGCAGTTAGGTGACGCGGCCTGTTCGGCTTTTTGTTCAAGCTTGCGAAATCTGGCGACCTTGGCTGCCCAGATCACGATCACGAAAAGGAGAAGAGGAGGAATGAGAAAAGATCTACCCTGATATCCATGTAGTCTGGCATTAGAACCTCATAGGCAATCCAGAGGGGGGTAAGGAGCAGTGGCAAATGGACGAGCTTCGGCGCAAAAGGCTGCTCTTGCCTCCAGGGATAGCAGATTGAAATGCCCGCTACCAAATCATAACGATGAATCCACTCAATGAATGGCCTAACGACCTCACTCATCGACCCGGCCAATGAGAGGCGTTGATTGCAACCGCAACGCCCAAGTCGGGTCACTGCAGCACACGGTCAGGCATCGGATTCATTCAAAGGGCCGCTCTCCAATCAGCTTTCGAACTGCTGCCAAGAACTCCTTGAAGTTCGCCGGGTAAGCATTGCTGCCGGACGAAACCAAGTCGCGAGCATCGCGGGTCTCGTAACTGATAATGGCGCGCCAGTAAACGCCATCGTTCACGTCGGGATTCGTGTAGTCTCGCTTCCACTTCCACACCTTCCGCTTCTCCAACTCGTCAAAGAATGCCTGCCACTGCTCGTCGGTCGGCTTGATGACAACGGGTGTCGCCGTTTTGAGTGCGAAAAAGTTCTCGGCGGAATAGTAACGAAGCTCGCGCTGGTCGTAGGTGACCTTGTAGCTCTGACCGAAAGCCCCGCCAATCATCACAGACATCACTGCCGGCTTGTAAACGAACGTCGGCTTCTGCTCTTCCGCGTGGAGCGGTTGGAGGAACATCCAAAAAATCGAAAGAAGCGCGAATGTTTTCATGTGCGCGGGATGCCGAACGCCAAGCTCAGCTACCCCGAACGGGCGCACAAGCTCTGTGATGGCGTGAATGGAAAGGATGGACGGTCGTGAAAAAGTGACGCGTGGCGGCTAGGGGTTAGCTGCAGCGCCTTGTTCGGTGATATTAGAAGCTATCTCAAAATCGATTAAGGAGTATGCAGATTGACGCAAGTTGCACA
>CALGTD010000195.1 GCA_937901895.1 uncultured Spartobacteria bacterium
CGCTACGCATGCGGCTCCTTCCTCGGCCGCGCCGGCTGGCTTTGCACCATAAGCGACCAACCTTCGCCGTTCACCAGATCGTCGACAAAATCCTCCGCATACCCGTCCGGCTTATTGTGCCGGAAGAGCAACACCCAAACCGCCGTTGCCAGGAACACGGGCGCTGAAAATAGCAGCGCCAAGGCCATGCCCACGCGCAGCACGAACGAAAACACCAGATACAGCGCCAACGCGACGACGAAGGCGATCAGCACGTAAATGAAATCGTTGCCTTCGAGACCAAACGCACGGCCCCGGCTGTCATTCGCGCTGTTCGTATCAGTGATCCGAAGTTCGCTCATGGCTGGTTCCCTCGGATTGCGGATGCGTTCAGAACGTCGGCTCCAGGACGCCGCCCCCCATGCCGAAGATGGTAAAAAGGGCGCCCATGATCGCCGCTGCACCGGCGATGATGATGCCGGAGACGATGCCCATTTTCCCGTCAGCATCGCCTTTCGACATTTTATCCGCCCCGTTCCAGATTTTGATGACGCCCCACAGGAATCCGGCGAGAAACATGATGCCGAGGCCGGATTGAAAACCGTTGCGCAGCGAGGGCGGGATTTGTGCGAGCACCGGCCATCCCGCGCCGATGCTGCCGAACAGCGAAAGCAATGAGTTCATGCGTGGGGTCTCCTTTGGGTTTCACGGAAGGCCGCCGCAGCGTGATTGCCGCACAGCATTCCGTGCTTCCGCCATCGACCTGCACCGGCTTCCAACAGACCAGAACCCGTCTATTGAATTTCTGAATCCGCCGAGGATGCTCCGCGCGTCCGCAGAAGCTTCGCTGTATAACCGAAAAACTTTTTGAATTCCCGATTCAGATGCGGCTCATCGCAGAAACCGCAGGCGTCGGCGATCTCGCCCATGCGATGCTCACCGCTGAAAATCATTTCGTGCGCCTTGATCCGACGAAACTCGCGCACGTAATCCATCGGCGCTTTGCCTGTGCGGTTGCGGAACAGCAGCGTGAAATGCGGCGGACTCAGCGAGACCAGTTTCGCCAGGTGGACGACGCGGATTTTCTGGTCCAGATTCTCCTCAATGAAGTCGTGCACGAGTTGGGTGCGGTCTTCTGAAAGCCGACTGCCCGGCAGCGGGGCATAGCAGGAGCCGTGGCAGGCGAAGAGCCGACGCGCGAAACACGCCGCCATCGGGTCCAACAAGCTTGCGGCGGGAGGGTCGCGGTGTGAGCACAGCAGCCGAATTGTGGTCGCCAGCAGCCAGAGGACGGGATCATGCGCGGCGCCATCCAGTGACTCGCGCGCGAGCACCGCCTTCAAATGCTCGGCGGGAGTCGTTTCGAGGAATGCCGGCTTGAGGAAGATTTCGACCAGCGGCGCTTCCGCCGTCCAATGCGCGGCGTGCTCCACGCCGGGAGCCACACAGTAAACTTGCCGCCCGACTATGCGTAGCTCGCGGGGGCGGCCATTACTAGACGAGATGCTAACGAGGCCGAAGGCCGAATCGAAAACTGCGGCCAGCTTGAGTTCGGCATGACTCTGACGTTCTCCGGTAAGAGGCCCTACGCGCCCATATCCGACCGACAGGCTGCGGCAGGGCATAACCCAGCGCCCGGCGGGAACTGTTGGAGCGGAGAGTTCGTGCGCCGTGCCGGGAAAATCATTTTTGAGGCTGGATTCGGACTGCTGGGCCATGCAAACAAAACGCCCGCGCGGCGGGGACGCGGGCGTTTCTAGAGCAGGGTAACAAGCGCAAACCGGACATGCTTAGAACCAGACGATGGTTTTTAGGAATACGCCGATGATTAGTGTCCGTGCGCAGTAGCTTGGGATGAGAGAACGGATTCATCTGTGGCCTGCTCCGCCTGACGCGCGGCCTTGCGGGCGCTCGCCACGTAGACGAAGGTCTTCTCGCTGCCGGAGTCGCACCATTCCCCACCAGCCCGCCGGCGCCAAAAGCACAACGGTCGTCATCCCCGGGAAATAGCCATAGGGTTCTGGTGTGAAGAACGGGAACGCGAAGTGGGCCAACTCGATCACGCCCATCGACGTGAAAAACGTCCACGCGAGGTAATACCCCAAGGGATGGCCCCGCTCGACCAACAGTGGAATCAACAGCCAAGCTCCAGCGAAGGCATAGAGCAGCAACGCGAGAAACGAATTTGGCTCAGGCATCGGCTTGCCGGTGATTCGAGACAACGCCGGAAAGAAGTCCCAATAGCGCTCTTCAATCTTGTGCAGGACGAAGGCTGCCAAGGTGAGAAAATACGGCAGTTTGATGTCCTGAAACCGAGCGCGACTCGGGATGAGCAACCAGAGCACAAAGCCTCCCACGAAGCCGAAAGCGAAGAGAAATGCCGGCAAGGGGCCAAGCAGCACGTAGCCTAAGATGAGGACTGCACAGGTGAACGCAGCCGCGATGCTGATTTGTGGCGAAGTCGCGTTCATCTGTCAGACGTTTGGCATCCGCAGGAGACGGAGCGCGTTTGCGACTACCAGCAGGGTAGCTCCGGTGTCGGCGAGGATTGCGAGCCACAGGCTGGCGAAACCGAGTAGGGTGAGCGCGAGAAACACCAGTTTGAGGCCCAGTGAAAACGCGATGTTGAAGCGAATGATCGCGAGCGTGCGGCGTCCGAGTCGGACGGTTTCGGCGATTTTCGCCAAGTCATCCTTCATCAGTGCAATGTCAGCCGTCTCGATGGCCGCATCCGTGCCAGCGACACCCATCGCGATCCCAACCGTAGCGGTCGCCATCGCAGGCGCGTCGTTCACCCCATCGCCCACCATGCCGACGATTTCATGTTGTTCGCGGAGTGATTTCACCGCCGCCACTTTTTCATCGGG
>CALGTD010000196.1 GCA_937901895.1 uncultured Spartobacteria bacterium
ACTCGCTCTTGTCCTTGCCCCAGGCGATCATGCCGAGACCGGGGATGAGGATGACGGTTGGGTTCGGATCCCGCATCGCGGGCGAGTTCGGATGCCGGCAGCGTTCGTAATACGCCGCGTAGTCGGCACGGTATTTTTCGAGTCCGGCGGAAAGCTTCTCCTTCAGGTTCGCGAGGTCTTCGGCCTGCGGATTCCAGTCCACGTAGAGCGGCTTGATTTTCGTGCGAAGGAAGTGATCGGGGCAGGAGGTGCCGAGCTCCGCAAGGCGTGGCGCATCGTGGGAGTTCACGAATCGCAGGATCCTGGCGTCGTCCTGCACCGTGCCGATGAATCGCCGCTGCTGCGACACGCGGCCGCGAAGCCACGGCAGGATCGCCACGAAGACCTCGCGCCGTCGGGTGTCGTCCAGCGTTCGATATTTCGCGCCGCCAAACGCCGCTTCGTCGCCGCCGTTTTCCGCGTATCGGGTCTCAATGAACTCCGACGCGCGTTCGATGAACTCAAGCGTGCGCACGTAGCATTCGCGGTCGTCGTCCGCCCACGAGATGAAGCCGTGCTGGCCCATCATGATGGCGCGCACTCCGGGGTTCTCCGCGGCGATCCGCTGCATGGCGAGGCCGAGTTCGAAGCCGGGACGCATCCATGGCACATACGCCATTTCGCCGCCGAAGATTTCCTGCGTCAGGCGCTCGCAGTTTCGCGACGCGGCGATGGCAATGATCGCGTTCGGATGCATGTGGTCGACGTGCCGGCCCGGGAGAAAGGCGTGCAGCGGCGTGTCGATCGACGAGGCGCGCGGATTGAGATTGAATGTCGTGTGCGCATACATCGCGACCATGTCGTCCTCGGCGGCGGATTTGAGTCCCTTGTCCGGACGCGAGGCGTAGAGCGATTGGAGGGCGAGGAGTTTGCGCTGGTAGAGCGATGCGAAGTTCTCGCGTTTGCTGGTGCGGAGGTCGCCACCGGATCCCTTCACCCAAAGCACCTCGGTCTCGTCGCCGGTGAGCGGGTCGATTTCGATCAATTTCGACGAGGTGTTTCCCCCGCCGGTGTTGGTGATTCTTTGATCGCTTCCGAGAAGGTTGGAGCGGTAGATCAGGCGGCCGACAGGATCCAGCGCAGCCGCCTTGTTCTCATCCCACAAATCCTCTACATAACGAAAAACGGTGTGACCGACAGGCATCGTGCGGCCACATTCGCGCGACAAGCCAAAAACAAACAAGCAAAAACCAACATTTCCCCTTACTCCCGTCATGCTTGCCATCGAACGCCACCGTCGCCTTCTGGATTATCTGAACGAGAAGGGAAGTGTCCGCACCACGGAACTCGCCAAAGCGCTCAACGTCACGGAGGAGACCATCCGCCGGGATTTCGAGAAGCTCGAGAAGGAGGGTGCGCTGTTGCGCGCGCATGGAGGCGCCGTGCGGCTCGACCTGCCGCGCCGGGAGGTGCCGGTGCGGGACCGCGCGGTGCAGAACGCGCAGGCAAAGCGGGTGATCGCGCGCGCGGCATTGCAATTCATCGAGCCGGGAAAGACCGTGTTCATGGACCCGAGCACCACCGTGCAGCAGCTCGCGCGAATCGTTCCCGATCAACCGCTGACGATCCTCACGAGCTCGCTCCAGATCCCGCCACTGTTCGTGGACAAGCCGTCGGTCCAGGTCATTCTCGTGGGGGGAAGTTTTCGTCCGAGTTCGCTGTCCTGCGTGGGATATGCGGCGGAAATGGTTTCCGATCTGTTCCGGATCGACGCGGCATTCATTTCCTGCCGCGGGATCGATCCGATGGACGGTCTCAGCGAGGCCACGGAAGAGCAGGCGCGCCTTAAACGGCACATCATTCAACGCACCGGAGCCCTGCATCTCCTTGCCGATGCGACGAAGGCGAACATCGCCTCGAGTCACTTTTTCGCGAAGAACTCCGACATCGATGTGTGGCTGACTGATGAAGAACCCGACCCGTCGCTGAAGGCCGCACTCCAGTCGCAGGGGGTGCGCATCCTCGTTGCCAGCTAGCTCTGAGTCGTCTTTGGATGACCATTGTCCATTTCAAACGCAGAAAAACATAGAAAAACTCGAAGAAACAAAGACACTGCGCGTTCCATGAAATTCCCTCCTCCCCACGGCAGCGTGCGCGACGGATCGCTGACGCCGGCTGACATTTTGCGCCCGGAACGATGAGCGCGAAGGCTTATGTCGCCGTCGACCTCGGGGCGGGGAGCGGACGGGTGATCGCAGGGACTTTCGACGGCCGGGGGCTGGAACTCGAGGTGGTGCACCGCTTCGGAAACTCCGGCGTCACACTACCCACCGGGAAGCATTGGAATCTCCCGCAACTCTTCGCGGAGATCCTCCTCGGTCTGCGCGCCGCCTCCGCCAAATACGGCGCAACCATCCGTTCCATCGCGATCGACACGTGGGGCGTCGACTACGGGCTGGTGGACGCCGCCGGCCGTCTGCTTGGAATGCCGTGGATGTATCGGGACGCAAGGACCGACGGGTGGATGGATCGAGTCGCGACCACGATATCCCGCGAAGAAATCTACCACCGGACGGGCATTCAGTTTCTCCCCTTCAATTCGATCTACCAGCTCGCGGCGGAGGCCCATGCACATCCGCATGTCTTCGAAGCCGCGGATCGAGTGCTCTTCGTGCCCGACCTGCTCAATCACTGGCTCACCGGGCGGATGACGAACGAGCGGACGATTGCCAGCACCTCGCAGTTGCTTCGCGCCGGCAGGGCGGAATGGGATGTCGAGCTGGCGGCTGCGGCGGGAATCCCGACGCACATCTTCCATCCGCTCATCGAGCCCTGCGAGCGCGTGGGGGAACTGCTTCCGGCTCTTTGCGAGGAGACGGGGTGTCCTGCGGTGCCGGTGATTGCTTGCGGTGCCCACGACACCGCCTCCGCCGTCGCGGGCGTGCCGGCGTCCGGCGCGTTGTTTTTGAGTTCGGGAACCTGGTCGCTGATCGGCAGGGAACTTCCGGCTCCGATCGTCTCCCGCGAGGCGTTTGCCGCGGGATTTTCGAATGAACACGGCATCTGCGGCACGACGCGATTTCTCAAGAATGTCACCGGCATGTGGCTGCTGCAGGAATGCATGCGGACGTGGTGCGCGGAGGATCCGGCGACGAATCTCGAGGACATCCTCCGCGGGGCGGCGGAAATCGAGACCGGGGCAACCATCGATCCCGATGACGAGTGCTTCCAGCGTCCGTGCGACATGCCGGCTGCGATTGCGGCATGGCTCGGACGCGATGGACATCCCGCGCCCGCGAGTCGCGAAGAGACCGCCGCGATCGTGCTGCGGAGTCTCGCGCTGCGATACCGCGACCGCGTGGAAACACTCCGCGAGTGGATGTCCGATCTGCCGGACACGTTGCACGTTGTCGGCGGCGGATCGCAAAATGCCTTGCTCAACCAAATGACCGCGGATGCCACGGGACTGCGCGTCGAAGCCGGTCCGGTGGAGGCGACGGCGGCGGGAAACATCCTCGCGCAGATGATTGCCGACCGGGAGATCTCCTCGCTCGACGAAGGGCGGGGGATCGTCCGCCGTTCGTTTGAACCGCGCGTTTTCGAACCGGGGAAGTCGAAATGAATCTGATTGAAAATCCGGACGTCGTCCTTGTGGGCAGCGGCATCATGTCCGCGAATCTCGCCGCGCTGCTCAAGCGACTCGATCCGCTGCTGCGCATCCAGGTTTGCGAGGCCACGGATGAGCTGGCCCAGGAGGCATCAAATGGCTGGAACAATGCCGGCACCGGTCACGCGGGAATCTGCGAACTCAGCTACACGCCGTTTCGCGAGCCTGACGGCAGCGTGAATGTCGCCAAGGCGGTGGAAATCTTCGAGCAGTTCGAGCGGTCGCTGCAATTCTGGAGCCACGCGGTCGCCTGCGGAATGATCGACCGTCCCCGCGATTTCATCAACGCGGTGCCTCACATGAGCTTCGTCAACGGAGCGGAGCAGGTGGATTTCCTCGAGGCAAGGCATCGCGCCATGTCCGGACACCATTTCTTCGAGGCGATGGAATTTTCCACCGATCGCGGAACGATCGGCCGCTGGGCTCCGCTGCTCGTGGACGGACGCGGAGACGAGCCGATCGCCGCCACGCGGATGGAGGGCGGCACCGACGTGAACTTCGGGGAGATCTCCCGCAAGCTTCTCGGCTGGCTGTCGCGTCAGGATGGCTGCGCCGTCGCGACGGGATGCCGCGTCATCGGCCTTCAACGCGGCCTGGGAGGCTGGCACGTCGAAGCGAAGGAAACTGCAACCGGACGGATCGTGCGAACCCGTGCAAAATTCGTCTTCGTGGGAGCGGGCGGCGGCAGCCTGCCGCTCTTGCAGGTGGCCGGGATTCCGGAATGTCGCGGGCTGGGCGGCTTTCCGATCGGCGGCCAGTGGCTGGTCTGCACGAATCCCGATGTGGTCGCCAGTCATCGCGCGAAGGTTTACGGTCAGGCGCTCGGAGCGGCGCCGACGATGGCCGTTCCGCACCTCGATACGCGCATGCTCAATGGCGAACGCGCGTTGCTTTTCGGGCCGTTCGCGGCATGGACGACGAAGTTTCTCCACCGGCACGGAAGTTTCCTCGACCTGCCGCGTTCGGTGCGGCCGGACAATCTCCCGACGCTCCTGAAAGTCGCCGCGAAGAACCTCGACCTCGTCCGCTATCTCATCCAGCAGGGCACCCAGCGCATGGCCGACCGCATCGAAACGCTGCACGTGTTTCATCCGGCGGCGAAGGCCGCGGACTGGAAACTGGTTGATGCCGGCATCCGTGTGCAGGCAATCAAGAAGACCGACGGCGAAGCCGGCATCGTCCACTATGGCACGGAGGTTCTTGCGAGCGCCGACCGCTCGATCGCCGCGCTGCTCGGCGCGTCGCCGGGCGCATCCACCAGCGTGAGCATCGTGCTCGACGTGATCCGGCTGTGCTTTCCGCGTTTGCTGGAAAGCGCGGAAGGCTCGGCGAGGATCAAGGAAATGATCCCGACGTTCGATATCGACATCAAACGCCCCGAGCATGCCGATGTCTTTCGCGAGACGCATCGCCGCGCCATGCAAACCCTCCAACTTTTCGAATCATGACACCATACGATCACGCGAAGGAAACCTACGCCGCATTGGGCGTCGATACCGAGGCGGCGCTCTCCGCGCTGGCGACCATTCCCATCTCCCTCCAGTGCTGGCAGGGGGATGATGTCTGCGGCTTCGAGCCCGACCGGGTCGCGCTCAGTGGTGGCATCCAGGCGACGGGAAACCATCCGGGTCGCGCGCGGAACATCGACGAATTGCGTGAGGACCTCGACGTCGCGCTGGGGCTGATTCCCGGCAGGCACCGCGTGAACCTGCACGCGATCTACGGCGACTTCGGCGGTGCGCGTGTGGACCGGAACGAAGTCGCGGTGGAGCATTTCCAGAGCTGGATCGACTGGGCGAAGGAGCGGGGGATCGGACTCGATTTCAACCCCACGTTCTTCGCGCACCGGCTCACGGCCAACGGCACATTGTCCCATCGCGACCCGGCGGTGCGGGAGTTCTGGATCGAACACGGCATCCGGTGCCGCCGGATCGGCGCCGAGATGGGGCGCCAACTGGGGCGGGATTGCGTGACGAACCTCTGGATTCCCGACGGATCGAAGGATCTGCCCTTCGACCGAAAGTCCCCTCGCGAACGGCTGGAAGCCTCGCTCGACGTGATTTTTGCGGACGAGTTCGCGGGCAATATCGACGCCGTCGAGTCGAAGCTCTTCGGCATTGGCTCGGAGTCCTACGTCGTCGGCTCGCACGAGTTCTATCTCGGCTATGCGGCGAGACGCGGGAAATGGCTCTGCCTGGACGGCGGACACTTTCACCCGACCGAGAGCGTGGCGGACAAAATCAGCTCCGTGCTGCAGTTTGTTCCGGGAATCCTCCTGCACGTGAGCCGCGGTGTGCGGTGGGACAGCGACCACGTGGTGCTCATGGACGATGCGACGCGTGCCATGATCGAGGAGGTGGTGCGCGGAAACTTCCTGCCGCGCACGTGCATCGGCATGGATTTCTTCGATGCGAGCATCAACCGCGTCGCGGCGTGGACGATCGGCGCCCGCAATGTGATCAAGTGCCTGCTCGCCGCGCTGCTGGAGCCCGCTTCGCGCCTTCGCGCCGCCGAGGAATCCGACGACTTCACTGCGAGACTCGCCCTGCTCGAGGAGACGCGCACGCTGCCGTTGGCGGCCGTCTGGGCGGAATATTGTGCGCGCTCGAACGTGCCGGCCGGCTTCGAGTGGATGGATGCCGTGAAGGCGCACGAGGCGAAAACCCTCGCGGCACGGAGCTGAGAACGGAGGCTACTGGGACGCGGCCTCGCGGATTTCCTCGGGGCTCAGCGCCCGCGCCAGCATTGCGAACTCGTCGATGCGGCCGCTGAAGTTGCGGATTTCGCGGATTCCATCTTCGATCTGCATGGTCTCGTTTCGGCTGCCGTAATTGCCGATGTCCGCCATGCCAAACTGGATCTCGGCCGGCCGCTTCATCGGGCCGGATGCGACCTCGCGTCCGTTCACGTAATGCCGCATCGTGAGGGTCTCGGAGTCGACGACCGTGGCAAGGTGCATCCAGTGCCCGAATTCGCGCGCTCCGACGACCGGAGGACTTGCGAGGCGCTCCCAGGTATTCCTGCCGACGCGGGCTTCTGCGCGCACGCCGATGAGCACGCGTCCGGAATTGTCGATTTTCCAGTGAACCTCGCCCTTTTGGTCCGGTGACATGGACAGCAAGGCATTGTGGTCCTGCGGGAGGCTGTCCACGCGCACCCATGCCATCAGCGTGATCGCCGGGGAGGTTCCCTCCGAGCGAAAGCGCACGCGATCGCTGGTTTTTGCGAAACCAAGGGCGGACTTCTGCGGCCAGCGCCCCGGACACGGCTCGCAGCCGATGACGGTCCCGGGCCCGAATCTTCCGTCGGCGACGGAGTTGTTGGGGAGGACCTGGGTGTCGGGATCGAATTTCTGGAAATCGAAATACACCTTGAGGTCCTTCGTTCCCCGGAACTTTTCGCGGAAGGTCTTCCACCGGTTCCATTGTGCCTGGGTGAGCCGCACGACCGCATCGCGAAGCACTCCGGGATCGACGAAGGAACCGCGATTGGAGCGGATGGGATTCCATTTGCCGGAGGCGATCGAGATGCCGTCGCCACCGAACAGCAGCTTTTCGCCGGTCTGGAGAATTCCGCCGAGCAGGGCGACCTCGCCCTCGAACACATGAACTTCGCAGAGCCCCGGGCCGGCGACGTTCATTCCAAATTCCGTGCCGCGGTCGACGACCTTCACCGCGTCGTGGTGAACGGTGAAGCCAATCGCCGGCGGTGTGACGCGAGCGGTGAGTTTTCCGCGCTCCAGACGCGCCTCGTCCGGCTCGAGCAGTTCGATCGCCGCGGGTCCTTCCAGCACGACATGCGCACCGCTGTAGAAATCGAGGCGCAGCATTCCCGAGTCGAATCGCAGCCATCCTCTCGGCAGGGCCGAGCCGACGGTGGGAGCGGGGCTGCCTTCGCTCCACTGCACGTCAACGGCCTCGGCGAGCATGGCAACCTCGCGCGGCCCCCGGACGCGTTGGATGACTTTCTCTTCATCGACGACCACGACCGTCTCCTCCGGAGTGGAAGGCCCGACGATACGAACGACCAGCCACGTGAGGGCGATTGCGGCGGCCGCAGCCCATCCGATCGCAGCGCGGCGGTTGAACGGAAATCGAACGATGCGTCGCGATTCGGGAGCCGGAGCGGGTGGGGTGGAAGTCTCTCCAAGCGCGGAAAACTGCGCGGTGTGGCTGCGCAGCGCCCATTCGCGCGTGAGCCCGTGCCACTTTGCCCGGTCGTGGAAGATTTCCCGCGCGCGAGCCGATGCGAGCAACATGTGCTCGAGCTCGGCCTTTCCGGCCGGGTCGAGAGTCCGGTCGAAGTAGGCGCTGATCAGCAGTTCCAGTCGGGTCTCGTCGAGCATGGCGGTTTCAGCCGGCGGGATTCGCCAGCTTCTGAATGACGCAGTCCCGCAGGAATGCGCGGGCACGGGAGAGGGTGACGTTCACGGATTGCACCGTGCATCCCATGAGGTTGGCGATCTCCGGCGGGCGGTGGTCGTTGCGGTAACGGAAATCGATGGCCCGGCGTGCCTGCGGGGCCAGCTTCGAGAGGCATTGTTCCAAAAGCTGGAGATGGGTATCCACGTTTGCCGGAAGGTCCTGATGATCGACCATCAAAGCGTCGATGACCTCCTCGGACAAGAGCTCCTCGCTCCGGCGCGCGCGAATCGTCTCGAGCACCTTGTATCGAGCGATCGTCTTCACCCACGCCGGGAAACTCGTGCCGAGCTCGAAGGTGTGTGCCTTGCGGGTGACCACCAGAAACGTTTCCTGAAGGAGGTCGTCGGCGAGCGAGAAATCCGGGATCATCGAGAGGATCAGGCCTCGCACGGCCGGCTGGTATTTCAGGAAAAGTCCCTGAACAGCGGCGGTGTGCGCGTCGATCGTGAGGGGGGCGTCCGGTTTCGCGTCCATGATGGGATTTACCAGAAGTAGGGATGCCGCGACGCGAGGGAAAGTTAGCAGAGTTGGAAATCTTTTCAGATGTGGCTGCTAATTTTTTCGAGGGAGCGGACATATTTCCGTGAAGTCCGGGACGTTCCACCGCCCACATGGCGATGGCCGGATCCGCTCTTCGTTCCAACCGAAACAACCCCAAACCATGAAAAAACGTTTCCTTATCCCCGCCGTGCTTGCCCTGAGTGCAGGCCTGGCTTCCGCCCAATCGCTGATGCTCGACTTCGGTCAGCAGGACATCACGGCCGGCGATCTCACCACCAGCCCGGGACATGCGACGGGCAGGATTCCTCTCACGGATACCACCTGGAACAAGATCACCTCGTCCGTCGCGGTCACCTCGCTGAACTTCGGAAACGGCACGGCGGCGACCGGAGTGACGCTTACGATGGGACAGGAGGGCGGCAGCCTTGACAGCACCATCTATTTTTCGGTCCCGATTACGAGCACCTCACTCGCGGGCACGGGTGGCTCGGTGCCCGGCTGGACGTCGCTGCTCGGTGAAAGCTCGATCTACGGTCAAGGAAACTCTCCGAACATCGTGCGAAGCACCGCCGGGCGTGACGGATTCTTTGGCGGAGGGACGGCATCGAGCGGTCAGGCGGTCGGTCTGCGCATCGATGGCCTCGCGGTTGGCGACTACGTCGTCTACGTGATGGCCCGCAACACGAACACGAATTCGCTGGCAAACCCGATGAATATCTACACCGGCGTCGGGGCCTCCGCTGGCACGTTCGACTTCAGCGCGTTGACGGCCGTGCAGCAGGCGAACACGACCTACCCGACCGCAGACTACGATGGGCAGTTCAACTCGTTCATCGAGGGGAACAACTACGTCGCGATTTCGTTTACGATCTCGACGGCCGGGCAGGCGTTTTACCTCGTTTCCGAAGGTGCGACCACCTCGGAGAACCGCGGGTTCCTCAACAGCGTTCAGATCGTCGCCGTCCCTGAGCCGGCGGAGTTGAGCGTGCTGATTGCGGGCGGTCTCGGAGTGCTTGCTCTCCTGCGGCGCCGCAAGGTGGCGTAAGCCCGTTCGCGACGGGTCGCTCCGTGAGGATCCTGCCAATCGGAGCGATCCGGAGTGCGGTTTGATCGTTGCTAAGTTTTCCCGCACTTCGGTCATTCATCTACGTTCAGCAGATATACCTTCCTCATTCCCCCCCATGAAAAAGCTCCTTACCCTCCCGGCGGTGCTCGCGTTGAGCGCCGCCTTCGCCTCCGCGCAAACACTGATGCTCGACTTCGGGCCGAACGCCATCACCGCCGGAGCGGAGACCACCAGTCCCGGGCATGCCGTCGGCACGATTCCGCTCGCGGATACCGCCTGGAACCACATCACGACGTCTGCTCCGGTATCCACGCTGAAATTTGCGAACGGCACCAATGCGACGGGCGTCTCCCTGACCATGGGGCAGGAGGCGACAGGCGGCAGCAACATCATCAACTACTCCACGGCCATCACGAACCTCGCTCTTCAGGGCAACACCAGTGCCGCCACGGGCAAGCAGAACCTCCGGGGGCCGGGTTCCATTTACGGGGACATCCAGAACGCGAGCGCCGAAAATGCCGTCAACACGGCCGGGCGGGACGGCTTCTTTGGTGGAGGAGCCTCAACGAGCGACGGTGCGGCGATCGGCCTTCGAATCGACGGTCTCGCCGTCGGCAACTACGTCGTCTACGTGATGGCGCGGAACACGAATGTGACCTCATCGGCCGCCAATTCGATGAACATCTATTCGTTCGTGGGAGCGTTCTCGGGGACCTTCGACTTCAACTCGCTCGATCCGGTGACGGAAGTGAACACGAACTACGCGTCCGCGGGATACGCGGGTCAATACACCGTGTTCACGGCGGGCGAAAACTACGTCGCGATCAACGTCTCGATTGGAGAAGGGCAGTCCCTGTTTCTCGCGATCGACGGGGCGATTCTCGACATCGAACGCCGGGGCTTCCTGAATATGGTGCAAGTCGTCGCCGTGCCTGAACCGGCGGAATTGAGCATGCTCGTCGCAGCCGGTCTCGGACTGCTCGTCCTCGTGCGGCGCCGCAAGATGGCCTAGGCTCATTTGCCCCGGATCGCTTCCGGATATTTCTTGCGAATCGGAGCGATCCGGGCCGCTGCGGGCCGCTGCTAAGTTTTATTTGTCCCCCGTCATCCTTCTACACTCAGATCTTCACTCCCCACTTCAACCCCCGATGAAAAAGCTCCTTATCCTCCCTGCAGTCCTTACGTTGAGCGCCGGCTTCGCTTCCGCGCAGAACCTGATGCTGGACTTTGGCCCGAACCCTGTCACCGCCGGAGCCGAAACCGTCAGTCCCGGGCATGCCACTGGCTGGGTGCCGGTAACGGAGACGTTCTGGAACTACATCTGGAGTTCGGATCCGGTGACCTTGCTGAACTATGCCGACGGCTCGGTTGCGACGGGCGTCACCTTGTCCATGGGGCAGGAAATGTTTGGCGGTGACAATATCATCGACTTCTCCTGGCCCATCGGGCGAATCGACCTTCAGGGCAATACCGGGGCCGCTGTAGGCAAGCAAAGCCTCCGGGGGCCGGGTTCCATTTACGGGGACATTCAGAATGCGAGCGCCGAAAATGCGATCAATACGCCTGGACGCGACGGGTTCTTCGGCGGTGGGAACTCAACGTCCGACGGTGCGGCGATCGGTCTGCGAGTCGACGGCCTCACCGCAGGCGACTACGTCGTCTATGTGATGGCGCGAAACACGAACGTGACCTCGTCGGCCTTCACTCCGATGAATATCTACACGTCGGTGGGCGCAGCCTCGGAGACTTTCGACTTCAGTTTGCTCACCCCGGTCATGGAGGTGAACACGAACTACTCCTCTGCGGAATACGATGGCCAATACACCGTGTTCACGGAAGAGGACAACTACGTCGCGATCAACGTCTCGATCGCAGATGGAGATTCCCTGTTTCTCGCGATCGAGGGTGCGAACGCTGACAGCGAGCGTCGCGGCTTCATGAACATGGTTCAGGTCGTTGCCGTTCCCGAGCCGGGAACCTGGATGTTGCTCGGTCTGGGTGCCGTCGTTCTGGTTTTCCGCGGGGTGTGCAGCCGCCGGGCGTGAGGGGTGCGACGAAAGGCGTCCGTGCCAGACGGGCACGAGCCGGTCTGGCTTTACGCCGGCTCACGGGCTGGGGCAGGTTGGTGCCGATGAAAAATCTGCTCCCCTGCCTTGTCGCCGCCGCCATGACCGCTTCCCCGGTTCTTCATGCCGCCAATCCCATTCTCGACGGATGGTATGCGGACCCTGAGGTCGCTGTGTTCGAGGACCAGTATTGGATTTTCCCGACCTACTCGGCGCCCTACGACCAGCAGACGCATTTCGACGCGTTTTCATCCAGGGATCTCGTCCATTGGGAGAAGCACCCGCGGGTGCTCGAGAACAAGAACGTGTCGTGGGCGCGCCGCGCGATGTGGGCGCCGTGCGTCGTGCGCAAGGACGGCAAATACTACTTTTTCTTTGCGGCCAATGACGTCCACGAGGGCGAGGTTGGCGGCATTGGCGTGGCCGTCGCGGACAAGCCGGAAGGCCCCTACAAGGACTATCTCGGCAAGCCGCTGATCAATGAGATCGTCAACGGCGCGCAGCCGATCGACCAGGCGGTCTTCAAGGGACCCGATGGCAAGTGGTGGATCATCTACGGCGGCTGGGGCCACTGCAACATGGCCCAGCTCAGCGACGACTTCACGGAGATCGTGCCGTTCGAGGACGGCTCGAAATTCCGCGAGATCACGCCGGAGGGTTACGTGGAGGGGCCGATCATGTTCGGACGGAAGGGGAAGGTTTATTTCATGTGGTCGGAGGGAGGCTGGGGCACGCCCGACTACAAGGTCGCCTATGCGATGGCGGACTCGATTCACGGGCCCTGGAAGCGAATTGGAACGATCCTCGAGCAGGATCCGGAAGTCGCCACCAGCGCCGGGCACCACTCGGTGCTCCAGATTCCCGGCAAGGATGAGTGGTATATCATCTACCACCGCCGGCCACTCGATCGCACCGACGCGAATCACCGTGTCACGTGCATCGACAAAATGGAATTCAACGCGGACGGCACGATCAAACCCGTGAAGATGACCTTCACGGGCGTGCCGGCCCGACCTTTGCCTTAGGGCGCCGGCCACCCCTCGCGCCGACCGCCCCCTCGATTGCATGTCCCTCCGATTCTGTATTGCCTCCGTTCTCTTCCTCGCCACCGCCCTCCAGGGCCATTCCGCGGACACGATCGGCGATCGTTTGAAAGCCGGTGAAAATCTGAAGATCGTCACCTACGGAACCAGCCTCACCGCCGGCGGCGGCTGGGTGCCGCAGATGAAGGCGGCGCTCGACGCGAAGTTTCCGGGGCAGATCGTGCTGGAAAACACCGCAAAGGGCGGAATGACCTCGGAATGGGGCGTCGAGAACTTCGACGAGCGGGTGGTCGCGAAGAAGCCGGACGTGCTTTTCCTCGAGTTTGCGGTGAACGATGCCGTCGAGCGGTTCGGCATTCCCGAGGCGAAGTCGCGCCGCAATCTTGAGTCGATGATCGACCGCGCAAGGCGGGCGAACCCGGACATCGAGATCATTCTTCAAACGACGAATCCCGTGCTCGACCGTCCGAAGGGGCACGACGGCCACCGGCCGGATCTCGAGAAGCGCTTTGAAACCGTTCGCAAGGTTGCCTCGGCAAAGAACACCCGGCTCATCGACAACGAGCCCGCGTGGCGCCGGCTGCTCGAGACTGACGAGGCCGCCTTCCGGAAACTTGTGCCCGATGGTCTGCATCCGACTCCGGAGGGCTACAGCGAGGTCGTGACGCCGGCATTGCTCGCCGCGCTCGGGATTTCCGATGGCCCGGCATCCGAGCCCGCGAAGGACACGGCATCGGCGAATGGAGTGATTCGCTCGGACATTCTGGTCTACGGCGGCACGTCCGCCGCGGTTACTGCGGCCGTCCAGGCCAAACGGATGGGAAAGAGTGTCGTGTTGCTCAGCCCCGAGAAGGATCGCGGCGGGCTCACGAGCGGCGGGCTTGGATGGACGGATCTGGGGGATCCACGGACGATCGGTGGATTGAGCCGCGAGTTTTATCACCGCGTTTACAAGCACTATCAGCAACCCGACGCGTGGAAGTGGCAGCCGCGGGAGTCGTTCGGCGGGCAGGCCCAGGGCACGAAGGCGATGGACGACGTGAACGAGACGATGTGGATCTTCGAGCCGCACGTGGCCGAGAAGATTTTCGATGATCTCATCGAGGAGCACGGGGTGCGCGTCGAACATGGCCGGTTGAATCTCGATGCCGGAGTCGCCCGAAAGGGGAATCGCATCCAGGCCATCCGGACGGAGGACGGCCGCGTGTTTGCGGCGGACATGTTCATCGACGCTACCTACGAGGGGGACCTCATGGCGAAGGCCGGGGTGAGCTACGCGATCGGCAGGGAACCGAACGCGAAATACGGGGAGAAGTTCAACGGCATCCAGGAGCGCGAGGCGAAGAAGAATCAGCTCCCTCCCGGCATCAGTCCGTATGTCGTGCCCGGAGACCCGAAGAGCGGCCTGCTCCCCGGCGTGAACGCGAACGCAGGCGGCGCAGACGGGGCGGGGGACGGAAAGATCCAGGCCTATTGCTACCGGATGGTGCTCACCTCACATCCCGAGAATCGCATTCCGATCCGGAAGCCCGAGGGCTACGACGAGAAGGATTTCGAGATTCTCTTTCGTGCGATCGAAGCGGGGCAGAAGGATCGTTTCTTCAAGGTCGACGCCGTCCCGAATCGCAAGACCGACTCGAACAATGCCTCCGGCATCTCGTGCGACTACATCGGGATGAACTACGAGTATCCCGAGGGCGACTACAAGACGCGCGAGCGGATTGCCGACGCCCACCGCTACTGGCAGCTCGGCATCCTGTGGACGCTGCAGAACCATCCACGCGTGCCGGAGTCGATCCGCAACGCCCACGCGAAATGGGGATTGCCGGCGGACGAGTTTGTCGACAACGGCCACTGGCCTCATCAACTCTACGTGCGTGAGGCGCGGCGGATGGTCAGCGATTTTGTGATGACCGAGCGCACGATCCACGACAAGAAAGGCGTCTCCAGACCGATCGGCATGGGTTCCTACAACATGGATTCCCACCACGTTCAGCGCATCGTCGGAAGGAACGGGGATCTCATCAACGAGGGCGATGTCCAGGAGTCCGCACGCGGTCCCTACCAGATCGATTACGGCGCGATCGTGCCGAAGCAATCCGAGTGCGAGAATCTGCTGGTGCCCGTCTGCCTGTCGGCGTCCCACATCGCCTACGGGTCGATCCGCATGGAGCCGGTGTTCATGATCCTTGGCCAATCGGCGGCCGCCGCAGCCGCGATCGCGCAGGACGACAAGGTGCCCGTCCAGCGGGTGGATTATCGCAAACTCAAGGAGCAGCTCCAGAAGGACGGTCAGACGCTTTCGCTGGACTCTTGAGATAAATCTCGCGGCCGAACAACCGAAGGCCTCGGAATTTCCGTCAATGGCCGTGTGACCGTGAGGGGGGTGATCTTCGAGATGCGGCCCCTCGAGGTTGGCCGCATCCTCAGGCTCTTGCTGCGCTCCTTCCGAATAATCCGCACGACGACGGCTCTCTTTCGTGTATGATCATCGTTGCGCACCGTTTTGAAGAAAGGTGCGAATCCATTCGTTTAATTCTCCATGAAGAAACTCATCTGTCTCACCGCAATCCTCGCCGGCGCTGCGCTGGCGATTGTTCCCACCAATCTCCGCGCTGCGGAGAAGTCCGCTGAGAAGGCGGGCAAGAACGACGGCTTCGTCGGAGTCGTCACCAAGGTGGACCCCGCCGCGAAGACGCTTACGGTGAAGAACGCGAAGAGCGACAAGGAAGCCACGTTCACGTTCTCCGAGGAGACGAACGTCGTCGACGACGACGGCAAGGAGATCGCGATCACAACGATCAAGGAAGGTGTTCGCATTCGCGTGCATGCCGACGAAGGCAAGGACGCCGCCCGTCGCATCAAGGTCACCGAGAAGAAGAAGGCGAAGAAGGAATAGTCCCGGACGGGAGCGCGCGGAGATCCGCGCCATCCCCGGAAACAAAAAGGGCCACCCGCATTGGGTGGCCCTTTTCTTTTGGAATCCAGGCGCCCGTTGCCGGGCGCTCCGGAAAAGGTCGCGGCGTTACTTCGCCGAGAACTTGTAGACCGTCTTCGACGTGAACGTCTCGCCGGGGCGAAGGACGGTGCTCGGGAAGTTCGGCTGGTTCGGGCTGTCCGGGAAGTGCTGCGTCTCGAGGCAGAATCCGCTGCGATACGGATACACCTTGCCGCCGCGGCCCGGCTCGTTGTCGAGGAAGTTGCCCGAGTAGAACTGCACGCCGGGCTGGTCGGTGTAGACCTCCATCACGCGGCCGCTCTCGGGTTCGCTGACCTTCACGACCTTGCGGAAGCCGGAACCGTTGAGCACGTAGTTGTGGTCGTAGCCACCGCCGGCGATGAGGGCGGCAAACTTCTCGTTGATCCGCGCACCGATCGGCGTGGGCTTGCGGAAGTCCATCGGAGTGCCGGTGACGGACGCGATTTCGCCGGTCGGGATGAGCGTGTCGTCAGTCGGCGTGTAGGCGTCGGCGAGAATCTGCATCTCGTGGCCGAGGATGTTGCCGTTCCCTTCGCCGCGGAGGTTGAAGTAGGTGTGATTCGTCACGTTCGCGACCGTCGGAGCGTCGGTCGTGAGCTTGTATTCGATGCCGAGCTCGTTCTTGTTGTTGAGCGTGTAGGTGACGACCGTGGTGAGCGTGCCGGGATAGCCCTGCTCGCCATCCGGGCTCACGTAGGTGAGCTCGACACCGACGGCGCCGGGACGTTCGATCGGCTTCGCGGACCAGACGCGCTGGTTGAAGCCGAGCTTGCCGCCGTGGAGGGAGTTCGGGCCGTTGTTGATCGGAAGGCTGTAGGTCTTCCCGTCGAGCGTGAACTTGCCCTTGGCGATGCGATTGCCATAGCGGCCGACCACCGAGCCGAAGTAGGACGTGCCTTTCTCCCAGCCGGCAAGCGTGTCGTAACCGAGCGTGACATCCTCGACCTTGCCGTTGCGGTCAGGCACCCGGATCGAGGTGACGATCGCCCCGTAGTTGATGATGTCGACTTCCATGCCGTTGGCGTTGCGCAGGGCGTAGAGGTTGATCGGCTTGCCCGATTTGGTCTTGCCGTAGGGAGCGACGGACACGGTCATCTTATCGTTTGAGGTCTGGGTGGTCTGGCATCCTGCGAGCAGGAGCCCCGAGAGTGCCGCGGCCGCGGCAAGGGTGGGGAGTTTCATGGGAGAGTTACAGGGGATGAAAAACACGTTCTTAAGAGTCCTCCGGGCGCGAGTAAAGCGCGGCTTGATCGGGCGTCGATTTTTCATGACGGAGCCAAAGAGTTCGCTGCGGAAACGGGATCTCGATCCCTGCTGCGTCGAACGCCTTCTTGATGCGGGCGCGGAGTTCCCGGCCGGCGGCCCATTGCTTGCCCGGGAGCATCTTCATCGAGGCTCGGATCTGCACGGAGCTTTCCGCAAGGGTCTGCACGCCGAGCACCTCGGGTGGCTCGATCACGAGGTCGGAATGCTCGGCCGCATAGGCTTCGAGGAGCTTTTTCACGATCGCTGACGCGGCATCGATGTCGGCGTCGTAAGCGATGTCGAGGTCGAGCACGAGCTTTGACCAGTCGCGCGTGAGCACGGTGACCTGCGAGATCTGGCCGTTGGGCACGATGTGAACGCTGCCGTCTCCATCGCGAAGAATCGTGGTGCGCAGATTGATGGCTTCGACCGCGCCGGAAAGGGTGCCGATCTTGACCACATCGCCAACGGAGAACTGCTGCTCCATGATGATGAACGCCCCGCCGAGCACGTCCTTCACGAGACTCTGCGCACCGAGGCCGATGGCGATGCCGGCAATGCCCGCGCTGGCGAGCAACGGGGTCACGGCCACTCCGACCGCCTGGAGGATCATAAGAATCGCGATGATGGTGAATGCAATCGTCGCCACCGCGTCGAAGAGCTTGATCAGCGTGGTCTGCCGCTTGCTCACCATCAGGTCGAGCAACGCGTCCTTGCCGCGCGGACGCACGGCGAGCTTCACGGTGCGCCGAACGAAGGCACGGGTGAACCGCAGGGTAATGAAGAGCAGCGCGAGAATGACGAGGACATGCAGCCCCGACGACATGAGCCATTCCAGGAAATCGGCGAACTTCTCGTGCCACCACTGGGGCGAGAGCAGTTCCGTGTGATCGGGAAGGATGTCGAATTCCTCGGGACGGGCCGGGTCTTCGGGAGTCGGGGTCGCAGGCTGCGCCATGCGCGCATTCTGTAAGGCGGGGACTGCCGCGTCAAACAGCCGCGAGCCATTGCCGGAACCGCGAGGCACGGCTAGAGTCGGCCATGCCATTTCGCGCACTCTGGGTTGTTTTCCTTCTGCTTGTCTTCCCGTCGGTCGGTCGCTCGCAGGTTTACGAGGGCAAAACGGTCGTGCAGTCTCGACTCGTTGCGGACACGACCGCGATCGTTCCGGGCAAGCCATTCCGGGTCGGCCTTGTCCTCGAAATGGCGGAAGGCTGGCACACCTATTGGGAATACGGCGGCGACGCCGGCGCGCCCACTCGCATCGAGTGGGAGCTTCCTGAGGGATTTGCGGTGGGACTGATCGAATGGCCGGTTCCCCAGGCGATCCTCGAACCCGGAGACATCCTTGTTTACGCCTACAAGGGCGAGGTGATGCTGATCCAGACGCTGCGCGCGCCGGACGATTTGCCCCCGGGCACGATCGAACTGAAGGCGAAGGCGTCATGGCTCGCGTGTGCGGAGATTTGCATCCCGGGCGGCGCCGAACTCTCGCTCGAGCTGCCCGTCGCGACCACCGCCGAACCGACGAACACCGCGCTCTTCGAGAAATGGGAAACGCGTGTTCCCACGACAGGTGAACCGCCGTTTGCCGTGGAGTGGATGCGCGATGGCGATCGCATCTCGGGCAAGATCGCGGCAACGCCGGGCGTGGAGGAGGTGCAGTTTTTCCCGCTGCCCTCCGACGGTCAGATCGTCGGTCATCCGAAGGTTGGCGGTTCGGCCAGCAAGGGCTTCACGATCGAGATCGATGTCACCGGCGACGGATCACTCGCCGGTGTGCTCGGCGCAAGGACCGTGGAAGGCGAGCGCGCGTGGCGCGTCGACGCCGGCCCGTCCGCAAGCAGCACTCCAGATGCCGCCGCTGCGGGTGATGTCCGGGATTCCGTCGGAGGAGGGCAGGAACCGTCCGGTGCAGGTCTGGCGGGCATGCTCCTTTTTGGATTTCTCGGCGGCATCATCCTGAACCTGATGCCGTGCGTGCTGCCGGTCATTTCGTTGAAGATCTTTGGATTCGTGCGGCAGGCGGGACAAAGCCGACAGGTCATCTTCCGACACGGACTTGCATTCACCGCCGGCGTATTTGCGTGGTTTCTCGGGCTCGCCGCGATCATTGCCGGCATCAAGGCCGGTGGCGGCGAGGCGACATGGGCGTTCCAGTTTCAGAACCCGTGGTTCATTCTGACGATGGCGACCATCGTGTTCGTCTTTGCGCTGAATCTGTTCGGTGTGTTCGAGATTACGCTCCCGGGCCGTGCGACGACCCGCATGGCCGAGGCGGGCGGACACGAGGGTCTGGGGGGCTCGTTTTTCCAGGGCGTGTTCGCAACGCTCCTTGCGACGCCTTGCACCGGCCCCTTCCTCGGATCGGCACTGGGGTATGCGTTTTCACAAACGGCGGGCGTCGTCTTCGCGATGTTTGCCAGCATCGCAGCGGGCATGGCACTGCCGTATTTGCTCCTCTCCGCGCAGCCGGACTGGATCCGTTTCCTTCCGAAGCCGGGCACCTGGATGGAACGGCTCAAGCAGTTCATGGGATTCCCGTTGCTTGCGGCGCTGGTCTGGCTGCTCAGCGTGCTCGGAGGTCAGCTCGGAATCGATGGGATCATCGCATCGGCCGCATTCCTCGTATGCGTGGGACTCGCATGCTGGCTCTATGGACTCGCGACACAGCCCGGTGCGACGGGGCGATCGCGGATCGTTTCGCTCGTGACGGCGGCGGTCGTCGCGATCGGCGGCGGATGGTTCTTCATCGGAGGGATCTTCGCCGCATCCCCGGAACCCGCCGAAACCGGCCGCATCGCTCAGACCCGCGGAGGCATTCCGTGGGAACCGTATTCGAAGGCGCGCGTGGACGAACTCCTTGCCGAGGGAAAGCCGGTGTTCATCGACTTCACGGCCGACTGGTGCCTGACGTGCAAATACAACGAGCGTGTCGCGATCGACAAACCGGCCGTGCGTGAGCGCATTCGCGAGCTGGGCATCGTCCCGATCAAGGCCGACTGGACGAATACCAATCCGGAGATCACCGAGGCACTCAGGGCGTTTGGCCGCGTCGGCGTGCCGTTCTACGTCTACTACCCGGCGGGGGACGCGAAGAACCCGGTCACGTTCCCCGAGCTTCTCACCGAGTCGATCGTGCTGGAGAAACTTTCCGCGCCGCGGGGCGTTGAATCCTCAACGACCAACAAGCCATGAAAACCCTCCTCTGCACCTTGCTTCTTGTCGCCGCTGTCGCCCACGCCGCGCCCGAGATCGGCAAGCCCGCGCCCGACTTCACCGTGAAGGACAGCTCCGGCGCCGAGGTCTCGCTTTCCGATTTCCGGGGAAGGATCGTCGTCCTCGAGTGGATGAACGAAGGCTGCCCCTTCGTGAAAAAGCACTACGGATCCGGCCACATGCAGAAGTTGCAGAAGGCGGCCGTCGAGGATGGGGTGGTCTGGCTGACGATCGTCTCGTCCGCGCCGGGCAAACAGGGGCACCTCGATGCGGAGAAGGCCGCCGCGAAGAAGGCGGATCTCGGTTCCACTGCGCTGCTGCTCGATGAGGACGGCAAGGTCGGGCGCGCCTACAATGCCAAGGTGACGCCGGAGATGTTCGTGATCGATGGCGCCGGGACGCTCGCCTACATGGGTGCGATCGACGACTCGCCTCGTGGCGACCCCGCGTCGGCGAAAAATTACGTCAGCGCCGCAATCGAGGCGGTAAAGGCTGGCAGACCGGTCGATCCCGCCGTGACGAAGCCTTATGGCTGCGGCGTGAAGTATTGATCCCTGCGGGACGGTCGGGATTGGGGGTTGTGTGCAGCCTCCTTTTCCGGCAGAACGTCCCCGCTCCCCATGGCGACAGCGACTCCCGACCTCCGGCTGGATGAACTCGATCAGGAACGGCAACTCTCCGAGGCTGAATACAAGGAGAAGCTCAAGAAGTATCAGCTCCGGCTGCTGAATCATCAGCTCCAGCTGCGCGAGACGAAGCGATCGCTCATCGTCGTCGTGGAAGGTCCCGATGCCGCGGGCAAGGGTGGCGCGATCCGGCGCATCGTTGAGCGACTCGATCCGCGCCTGGTCCGCGTCTACTCGATCATCAAGCCCACACCCGAGGAATACCGCCATCACTACATGTGGCGGTTCTGGACGAAACTTCCCGCATACGGCGAGACGGCAATCTTCGACCGCTCGTGGTATGGACGCGTGCTCGTCGAGCGCGTCGAAGGATTCGCGACGGAGGCGGAATGGAAGCGCGCCTATCGCGAAATCGTGGATTTCGAGCGGCAACTCACCGACGACGGAGCCATTCTCGTGAAGCTCTACCTCCACATCACGAAGGACGAGCAGCTGGTTCGTTTCAAGCGGCGCGAGGCCGATCCCTACAAGCACTGGAAGATCAGCGACGAGGACTGGCGCAACCGCAAGAAGTGGAACGATCACAACCGCGCCGCCGAGGACATGTTCGCGAAGACGTCCACCGAGAATGCGCCGTGGACCATCATCCCGGGCAACTTTAAGTGGTTCGCCCGGGTGCGCGCCGTGAAGACCGTGCTCGACGCGGTGGATGACGCGCTGAAGTGACGCGCATAATGGCCGCCGCATTGTCGGCGACCCGTGTCCGTGGCGCAGTCTTGCCTGGAGACTTCCCGGGACTACGCTGGCGCGCATGAGGATTCGCGTCTTCCAGCACGCGCCGTTTGAGGGGCCGGGAAGCATTGCCGACTGGGCGAACGAGCGCGGCCACACGATTGAGACGACGCACCTTTATGCGGGCGAAGTCCCGCCGCCACCCGACAGCTTCGACTGGCTCGTCGTCATGGGCGGACCCATGAGCGTGCACGACGAGGCGGTTCATCCCTGGCTGCGCACGGAAAAGGCGATCCTCCGCGAGGCGATCGATGCCGGCAAGACGGTTGTCGGGATCTGCCTCGGCGCACAGTTGATCGCCCGCGTGCTCGGCGCCGCCGTCCGGAAAAATACCTGGCAGGAGATCGGCTGGCATCCCATCGCGTTCACACCCGCCGCCTCCCGCTCGCCGCTTCGCGACATTTGCACGCGACCGCTCGAGGTGCTGCACTGGCACGGCGAGACGTTCGATCTGCCCGCCGGAGCGGTGCGACTTGCTGGCAGCGAGGCATGCGCGAACCAGATTTTCCTCATGGGCGACCGCGTGCTCGGCCTGCAATGCCATCTCGAATGCACGCCCGAAGGCGTCGCGAACCTCCTGGAAAACTGCCCGCCCGCCCCGGATGCCGGGCCGTTCGTCCAGGACGCATCTGCGATCCGAGAGGGCATCGCCAGGTGCGCGGAAAATTCCGCGGCGCTGCACCGCATTCTCGACCGGCTCGCCGAGCTGCCCCATCGCCCTTGACGCCGCGGACGCTTTGGCGTTCACCCTTGTCCATGCGAGTCCTCCTCCAGATTGTCGTCGCAACCGTTTTCCTCCTTCCCGCCCTGCACGCCGCGGACGACTCCGGCCCCCGCGAGATCGCACAGACTTTTTACGATGGTTACATGAAAGTCGTCGCCGCCAATGGCGATCGCGACGCTTACGTGCTCGACTCCAATCTGCTCACCAAGGGATTCAAGGCGGCCTACGAGCAGATGATGAAGATTGGGTTCGAATCCGATCCCGTGATCTGCGGACAGATGTATCCCGACGATGGCTTCGCCGCCGGTTCTCCGCAAATCGACGGTGACCGCGCGACGGTGCCCATGACCAGTCGGGGAGATCCGATAAAGCACAGCTTCGACGTGCGCTTGAAGAACGTCGACGGCTCCTGGCTCATCAGCGACACAAACGACCTCAAGGCTGACGTCGAAGATTCGTAAGCCGCAATCGCGCGATCACCGCGCAGTCGACGCCGGGCTCAGTGCCCGTGCGAGGCGTCGTCGTTTGTCCGACGGATGAGCGCCTTCGATTCCCGTCGTTCACTTTGGGCAAAGAATCCGCGTCGCCGCAGGTCTTCGATCACCCTCTTCTTGAAGGCGTCGAAATTCTCCCCGGACCGCTTCCCCGCGAGAAACACGAGCTGCTTCATGCGGGGAACATGCCTGTGCGGGTGACTGCCTGAAAGGAGGGCGTGTGTCATGAAACGGGCGCACCACCGGGCGCTTTATCGTGAATAATTGTCAGTCGCTCATTGTCTGTTGGCATTTTAGTTGCTGGTCGAGGAACGATGAACGACAGCCGGCGGAATCTCTTTCCAATGGAGACGCGTGATCCAGCGGGGCGGGCGGGGCTCCAGAATCGCGTGCCGCTCGGGCTGGAAGACGCGCCGTAGCGCGCGGCAGGAGCTTGCGACCCCAGGTGCGGGGGGAGGCAGGATTGGGCCGGCTCGAAAGGGCCGGTCCTCTCCGTTTCCAGCGATCGCTGCGGAAGCTCGCGGACCTGTTGGAGAGGGATCGCCTGTGGCCGGGCGTTGACTGCGGGCGGCGGATTCGTTCCTCTCGCGCGATGGAATCCCGGCGTGCGATGCGCGTTCGTTCGAGCCTGCGATGGGGAGCGCTATTGGGCGCAACGGTCGTGGTCACCTCGCTGCTCGCGTCGGGTGGTGCGGAGTGGCGCGTGCTCTGGCCGCCGGTGCTCGCGCTTGCAACCGTGGTCGTGCTGCGGCGCGTAACGTTCGGACTGCTCCTCGGCGCGTGGAGTGGCGTCGTCCTGATGAATGGGGGCAACTGGCTCACGGCGATCCCGGAGCTGGTGGGGACGCACCTGCTGCCAAACTTCACGAGCTCGTGGAAGATTGGCGCGCTCCTTTTCACGCTGCTGCTCGGCGGCTTTGCCGCCCTGCTGGAGGCGGGTGGGGGATTGCAATCGCTCGTCGTGCGGTTTCTCCGCAGGGGCGATCCGCGCCGGCATCTCCAGCTCGCGACGATCGGACTCGGGTTCGTTTGCTTTTTCGACGGACTGGCAAACAGCGTGCTGCTGGGGCGCGTGACCCGGAGCCTCGCTGACGGCTGCCGGGTGAGTCGCGAAAAGCTCGCGTATCTCGTGGATTCAACCAGCTCGGCGGTGGCCTGCATCGCATTCATCAGCACGTGGATCGCGACGCAACTCACGTTGATTCGCGAGGGGCTGACGGCCGTGGGACGCGAGGCGGACTTTCCCGCATACGGCGTATTTTTTGCGTCGATCCCGCTGAACTTCTACGTGCTGTTCACGCTCGCGCTGCTTCTCGTCGTGGTCCTTTCGGACTGGGACTTCGGGCCGATGCGGAGGGCGGAGAATGCAGCCAGACGGCGTTCGGCGGTGGTGGCGACACCGGACGGGCAAGCCGTGCCAGCATGGACGGCGCTGGTTCCCCTCGGCGTGCTGGTTCTGGGAATCCTGGGGTTATTTTACGGCTGGGAGGCGCGCCCGCTGTGGCCGCCCACATGGGAGCGGACGGCGATGGCATTTTCCAGCGCGGATGGCGCGTGGCTGCTGGTCATTGGCAGCGTGATCGGCGTCGCGGCGGCGTGGGTTTGTTATCCCCGCACGACGGCCCCGCGAAAGGCGCTGCCGGTCTTTGCCGGAGGAGTGGGATCATTGATCGTGCCGCTCGGCGTGCTGATCGCCGCGTGGGTGCTTGGCAGTGTGATCGCCGGGCTTGGCACGGCAGCCTACGCGGGCCGGATCCTCGAAGGACGGTTGCCGGTCGCGCTGCTGCCTGCGGCGGTGTTTGTAACAGGGGCCTTCATTTCGTTCACGACGGGCACGAGCTGGGGAACGATGGGCCTGCTCATGCCGCTTGCGGTGCCGCTCGTGTTCTCGCTGGGCGGTCATGCGAATGCTCCGCTGGGTGAGGGGGAACTGCTCTCGGCGGTGGTCGCGGCGGTGTTCAGCGGTGCGGTGTTTGGGGATCACTGCTCACCGTTCAGCGACACGACGATCGTGTCAGCGGTGGCGACGGGCGTGTCCACATTCGACCACACCCGCACGCAACTTCCATATGCCCTGCTCGCGGCGGGAGTTGCGATTGCCGCGGGATTCGTGCCGGCAGGCGCTGGGTGGATGCCGGCGTGGGGCTGCGCACTCGCCGGGCTGGGAATCCTCGTCGCAACGGGCGTGATCGGACGCCGCCTTGTGCGAGCGGGAGATTGACGTGCGCTACTTCCCCTCGCGTGCGGCCAGCCATTCCGCACCATGGGCGAGTCGGGTGTTCACCGGCCGGGCGAGAATTTCGGCGGGGCATTCGTCCTCCGGCCAGCTCGGGATGCGCCACTCGAGCAGGCGGACGAATGCTGCGTCACAGCCGAGATCCGGTTTGTTGCCGCGATCCACGTAGCACGCAATGCCGGCGATGATCCCGCCGGCGGCCCGAACGACTTTGCCCGTCTGCCGGACGGAGTGGCCGGTGTTCACAATGTCGTCTACGAGCAGGACGCGACGGCCGGCAATCCAACGGTCGTAACCGCGGCGCAGAATGAAGCGGCCCCGCAACTCGGCGCCGTGTGCGGCCTCGTGCTCGGCGTAGACCGCCGGAAGTCCGGCGTGGAATCCCGTCCAGAGCGAGACAACGAGTCCACCTTCGGCCGGCCCGCAGATGATCTCCGGCTCGAGATGCGAGGCCGATTGCCAGAGCATCGAGCAGAGTTCCGAGACGAGGCGGGGATGGGGATTGATCGCGTCCTTGTCGATCCAGCCGGAGGAATGGTGGCCGTTGACCGAGACAAAATGGTCGTCCTCGAGGATCGCGTTTGTATCGCGGAGGATCGCTTCGGTGCGGGCGGCGAAGTCGGACATGCGGGCAAGTGTGGGAGATCGCAACGCCCGACGCGAGGGGAACGTTCCGCGGGGTTGTCATCCCCGAAAAAGGGCGAATAGTCTCTCCGGATGCCTCACCCCTCCTCACCCTCCGTTGCTGCCGCATGCCTTGGTTTCCTCCTGGCGGCGGGATCCGTCCTCCACGCCGCGCCGGCAAAAGTCGAGCCGGTGCCACTGCCTTCGATCTACAAACCTTCGAAGAGCTACACCGTGAAAGCGAACGGTGTCGAAGTGCCGGTCGTGGATTACGTCAGCGAATACGACTACGCGCAGTTCTCGATGTCGGAAGGCACGTGTGAGATCGAGATCGTCGCGAAGAACGTGCGGGACATCGAGGCGTATTCGATTTCTCCGCTGAAGCTCGAGATTCCATCCGAGCAAAAGGGGAATCGCATCACGTTCAAGATCGAGAAAAACCAGTATCTGATCGTGTGGGTGCGCGGTGCCAAGAAACTCGTGATCACCGCCGATCCGCAGGAAACCTACAAGCCGGCTGCGTCGGGACCCGGGATCTACAATGTGGTTCGCTACGGCGCGGACCCCACCGGTGGCCGGGCCTCAACCCAGGCGATTCAGAAGGCGATCGATGAGGCGTCGGCGAAGCGCGGAGGGCCGCAGGGGCAGGGTGTCGTCGTGGTGCCCCCCGGCGTGTTCAAGACCGCCAATGTCGTGCTCAAGAGCAACGTGGACCTTTATCTGGCGGGCGGAGCGGTCCTCGTCGGCACCGGAAACCCGTCCGACTACGAGAAGCATTTCCGCAAGGACAGCAAGAATCTCGATGGAACGTGGTTCATCCACAACGAGGAAGGCGCGAAAAACATCCGCATCTACGGTCGCGGCACCGTCGACGGCGTGGGACGCGAGATGGAGCACGAGCGGAAGTTCATGAAGACGCTGCTCATGATCTGCGACAGCGAGCGTTTCGTGATGGACGGAATCACGATGCGCGACTCCGGCATGTGGGCGAACATCATTGCCCGCAGCAACGACGTGACGATCTCGAATTTCAAGATGCTCAACGGACTGAATACCGGCGAGGACGACGCACTCGACATCTGCGAGAGCCAGGATGTGCTGGTGAAGGATTCCCTCTGCATCAGCCTCGACGACCCGTTCTCGACGAAGACATGGGATGCCGAGACCGACATCTGCCGGAACTGGTATGGCAAGCCGGAACCGCTGCGCAATGTCGTGTTCGAGAACTGCATTTCGTGGACGCGTTGCTATGCGTTCAAGGTCGGGCAGGGCGTGAAGCAGCCGCAGGAGAACGTCGTCGTGCGCAACTGCGTCGTCTATGACTGCGCGATCGGCATTGGCATTCACCACAAGTGGGGAACGTCGTCCGTGAAGAACGTCGAGTTCCGCGACATCGACATCGAGAACGTGAAGATGAAGAACGACGGCAACCGCGTCTGGGGGTGGTTCCGCGTGCAGAATGGCGACAAGAAGGGCGGTGGCCCCGTATCCGACGTGTTGGTGGAAAATGTTCGCGTGCGCGACGCCGGAGAGACTGCAGGATTCGTGCGCGGATTCAGCGAGGACGCGAAGATCGAGAATCTCCGCTTCGTGAACATCCGGATGCCCGGCTCGGAGACGCCCGCAAAGACGCTCGAGGAGCTGAACATGACCGAGCTGGACTTTTCCTCGAACGTCTCGGTGGAATAGCCGCGACATGAAACGAACGCTCTCGATCTTCGCGGCACTGGTGGTGCTGGGCTGCTCCCTGGCGCCCGCATTCGAAACCCGGAAACTCGAAGTCCCGAGCGCGTCGATGAAACGCAACGTCGCGGCAACGGTCATCGTCCCCGAAGGACTGCGGTCGTCGAAAAAGCCGGTGCCCGTTGTTTATCTGCTTCACGGATTCGCCGACAACGACACGGCGTGGCCGACGCGCACGACGATCGGCGACCTGGCGGATCAATACAACGTGCTCGTCGTCTGCCCGGACGCCGACAACAGCTGGTATTTCGATGCGCCCGCGGACCCGTCCATGCGGTTCGAGACGTTCGTTTCGTCGGAGCTGGTCGACTTCATCGACAAGCGGTATCCGACCATCCGCTCGCGCAAAGCGCGGGCCACTGCCGGGCTGAGCATGGGCGGGCATGGCGCGTTGTTCCTCGCGATCCGGCATCCGGAGGTCTTCGGCGCGGCAGTGAGCATGAGTGGCGGCGTGGACATCCGGCATTCGCCGAACAAATGGGAAATCGCGAAGGCGCTCGGTCCTATCGAGGAGCATCCGGACCGCTGGGACGAGCTGGCGGTTGTCACCCAGGCAAAGGCGTTGAAGGACGGGCAGATCGCGATTTCGATCGATTGCGGCGTCGATGATTTCTTCATCGATATCAACCGCGCGCTGCATGCGCAGCTGCTGGAGCAGAAGGTCGGTCACGACTACACGGAGCGGCCCGGCGCGCATGACTGGGACTACTGGCGGCGTTCGATCGTCCACCAGATGCTCTGGCTCTCGGAGTTTTTCGGGAAGTCCACCGGAAACGCGAATTGATGCTAGCGCCGGACGGAGTGTTCGGCGATGGTCCGTGGATGCAAATTACCGCCGGCAAAGTTGTCCTCTTCGATTTCGTGCTCCGAGACGCCGATCAGGAGGTGATCGAGGACTCCAGCGAGAGCGGACCGCTCGCGTTCATCCAGGGCGCCGGGCAGGTTGTCCCCGGACTCGAGGCCGCCATGGAAGGCCGCCGTGCGGGGGAGGAATTCACCGTCGTCGTGCAGCCGGAGGATGGCTACGGACTGATCGATCAGGATGCGATTCAGGTGATCTCGCGAGAGCAGGTCGAGGGCGAGGATTTCGAAGTCGGCGCAATGCTTATCACACAGGGCGAGGACGGCGAGCCGGCCCCGGTCTTTGTGAAGCGGATCGAGGGCGACGAAATCACGATCGATGGCAACCACCCGCTCGCAGGCGAGGAACTCCATTTCTCGGTCACGATTCGCGACGTCCGCGACGCAACGCCCGAGGAACTCTCGCACGGCCACGCCCACGGCGAGGGCGGGGCGGAGCATTGAGGCGTCGACTGCGCAGATTGGCGTCGGCGCATTTGTAAATAGCGTGCCCGGACCGGCCCGCTCAGCCATGCGCCACGCACAGAAACGCGGCGTGTTTTCTGCATGGACAGCGCGGCCGCGTGCCCGCACGTTCGCAAAAATGTCCCCCGACAGATGTTTGCCGGGAATCCTGCGGCGGATTCTCGGAGTGGTTCTGGCAATCGCCGCCGGCCCGCTGATCGCGGCCACTCCGCTGCAGCGGATCGATGGCTGTCGCTTCGTGCCCACGGACTGGGCCGACGGCGACAGCTTTCTCGTGGAGACGCCGGATGGGAAGCGCCATACCGTTCGTCTCTACGGTGCTGATTGCATCGAGACTCGTATTTCAACCGAGACGGATGCGCGACGGATCCGTGCACAGCGCCGGTATTTCGGGATGACGGAGGCGGGCGGGTCCGCCCAGGCATCCATCGAACTTGCCGTCGGCATCGGCAAGGCTGCTGCAACCGAGACCGCCCGGGTGCTTTCGAAGCCGTTCACCGTCGACACCGCGTTTGCCGATGCAAAAGGAGATGGCCGCTTTGCCCGCGTCTACGCGTTCGTGACCACCTCTGAGGGCGAGGATCTCGCAGCGCGGCTTGTGAAGCTCGGCCTCGCCCGGGCCTTCGGAGTTTATCGTGAGACACCCCGGGGATTCTCGGCGGATTCGTATCGCTCGCAACTTCAGGATCTCGAGCTGTGGGCGGCGAAACAGGGGGCCGGTGCGTGGGCGCATACGGACTGGGAAACGCTCCTTGCCCAGCGACAGCAGGAGCGGGAGGACACGGAGGAGTTGCGGTCGGCGCTGTCGGCGAAATCACGAGTTCCATTGAAACCGCTGAACCCCAATACCGCTCCGCGTGACGAGTTGATGCGCATCCCAGGAATCGGAGAGGCAATGGCCAATCGCATCATCGAAGGACGCCCATACTCGAGTCTTCGCGAGTTGATGCGGATCAGTGGCATTGGACCGAAGACCTACGAGGCCATTCGGCGGTATTTTGCCATCGACGAATGAGCGCACGCCTTCGGGAAATTCTGACGGTGTTTCTCGCGGTCGCGACATCCGCGCTCGCGGATGTGAGGATTCTCCTGCCGGACAGTGAGGCGTTCGCAGAGGGAGATGGCTCGGATTTTTTCGTCGAGACGACGATGCCCGGAACTGCGGCGACGCCCGATGCCATCCTGCGCGCTCTGCTCGCACCGGGAATGAGACCGGCAAATCCCACGCTTTCCACGCCGTTCTTTCCGGATCTGCTCCGATCCTCGAGCCACTTCGAGGGTGCAGGGCCGCTTGCCGGATATTTTCGTGGCGCACGGTGGAAGGGAACGACAATCGTCCTGTCCTTCGATGGGGAGGCGATGCGCTATCTGAACAACACCGTGTCGATTCAGGAATTCGTGAAGGGAGCAATCGAGGGAACGTTGCGCCTGAATTTTCCGCATCTGAAAAAGGTCGAATACGAGATCGACGGGCGGATCGTGCGCGATTGGGACGCCTGAAGACTCAATTTGGGTGCACCCGGGGCGATTCCATGATTCGCTGTCCGTCAGACTTCACAGATCATGCAGATTTACCCGACACTTCTCTCCATTCACGGATACTGGCGCTGGGTCGTCCTGCTGGCGGCGGTGGCATCCATCATCGTTGCCATTCGCGGACTGTCAGGCGGGCGGCCCTTTGCACCCGGTGGTCGCAAGGCCGGCGTGCTGTATGTGGCGGCCATCGACATGCAGTTTCTGATTGGAATCGGCCTGTTGTTTCTGAGCCCCGTCGTGCGTTCCGCGTGGATGGATGTGGGTGCGGCGATGAAGGTGAAGGAGCTCCGTTTCTTCCTCGTCGAGCACACGACGGCAATGTTCATCGCCGTCGCGCTCGCTCACATCGGCTGGGTGCGCTGCAAGAAGGCGGCATCCGACGCATTGAAGTATCGCCGGATTCTTCTGTGGAATTGCCTGTCGCTCGTGGCGATCCTCATCGGCATTCCGTGGTTGCTGCGCCCGCTGTTCAGGAGCCTGTCATAAGCCCCGACGGATTTCATCGTTCCGGCAACTCGAAGCTCACGCAGGTCTCCGCGGTCTCATGCAGTGTGACGCGGATGACCGAGGGAAGCTGTTTCCGGATCTCGTGAAAGATCCATGCGGCGATGTTTTCTGAGGTCGTCGGAAAGTCGAAGACGTCGTTGAGATTGCGGTGATCAAGTCGCGTAACGATCGGGGAGACAACCTGCTCGATCTCCGCGAAATCGACCACGAATCCGCTGGAATCCAGTCGCGTGGCGCGTGCCTCCACCCGCATGCGATAGCTGTGGCCATGGAGCCGGCGGCACTTGTGCCACTCGGGCAGATGCGCAAGCGCGTGCGCCGCTTCGAAGGTGAAATCACGGCTGACGGTCCACATGACTCCACCATGCCGTGCTGCGCCACCGACATCGTTGATGCGGAGCAACGGCAATCCACGATGCTTGCCGATTCACCGCGTCGCAGCGCAGGATGCGGGATGGAACCTTTCGTCACCCGCGCGAACTACGATGCGATTGCCCAATGGTATCGGGAAAACGTCTCACCGACCTACGGCCTCGCGCCCCTCGATCGCGCACTGCGCTTTGCTCCGGAACATGGCCGGGCTCTCGATGTTGGATGCGGGAGTCAGGGCCGTTTTATCGAGCGTCTGATCATCCACGGCTACACCACGGAAGGGTTGGATATCTCGCCGCAGATGATCGCCCTCGCGCGAGAGGCGTGCCCGGATGCCGTGTTTCACACGGTCGACATCTGCGAGTGGGAGCCGGTCGGGCGTTACGAGTTCATCTCCGCATGGGACAGCACATTCCATTTGCCAATGGACCGGCAGG
Organism: uncultured Spartobacteria bacterium; assembly: GCA_937901895.1. Lineage (GTDB taxonomy): Bacteria > Verrucomicrobiota > Verrucomicrobiia > Chthoniobacterales > JAATET01 > JAATET01. Next base: position 31,608 of record CALGTD010000196.1, read on the forward strand.
AGCCCGTGCTGCGGAAATTGTGCGCCGCGCTCGCGCCGGGAGGCGTTCTGCTTTTCACGTGCGGGGGCGGTGAACCCGACAAGATCTCGGGTGCGTTTGCAGGGCAGACCTTCGAATACAGCACGCTCGGCGTGGAAAGGTTTGTTGCGATCCTTGCGGACGCAGGCTGCTTCTGCCGCCACGTCGAATACGATCAGTGGCCGGAGAAGCACGTCGTCGTGATCGCGCAAAAGCGCTGACCTCCATCCGGGAGGATTCCGAAGACGGGCACGCCGGTCAGCTCGTCTTCAGCACTTCGATGAAGGCTTCCTGCGGGATGTTGACCGATCCAATGGCCTTCATCCGCTTTTTGCCTTCCTTCTGCTTTTCGAGGAGTTTGCGCTTTCGCGTGATGTCACCGCCGTAGCATTTCGCGGTGACGTCCTTTCGCATGGCACTCACGGTCTCGCGCGCAACGATCTTGCCTCCGATCGCGGCCTGAATGGCGACCTGGTAGAGCTGTTTCGGAATGACGTCCTTGAGCTTTGTCGCCAGCGCGCGACCACGGAACTCGGCCTTGTCACGGTGGACGATCGAACTGAACGCATCCACCGGCTCGCCGTTGACGAGCATTTCGAGCTTCACGAGCTTCGAAGGACGATACCCGGCGGGCTCGTAGTCCATCGAACCATAGCCGCGGGTGAGGGATTTGATCTTGTCGTGGAAGTCCACGAGGATCTCGTTGAGCGGGATGATGGCGGTGATCATCACCCGTCGCGTGTCAATGGACTCGGTGTGCTCAACGATTCCGCGTTTGTCCATCATGAGCTGCATCATGTCGCCAATGTTCTCGTTCGGAACCATGACGAAGCATTTCACGACCGGCTCGCGGATCTCCTCGATGATGCTGGGATCGGGAAGGTTCGCGGGGTTGTCCACTTCGATGACCTCGCCGTTCGTCTTTACGACCTCGTAGACGACGCTCGGATACGTGGAGATGATGTCCATGTCGTATTCCCGGCGCAGCCGCTCGATGATGATCTCCATGTGGAGAAGGCCGAGGAAGCCGCAGCGAAATCCGAAGCCGAGCGCGACGGAGCTCTCCGCCTGAAACACGAAGGCCGCATCGTTGAGCTGCAGCTTGCCCATCGCCGTCTTGAGATGCTCGAAGTCGGCGGTGTTGATCGGATAGATGCCGCTGAAGACCATGGGATGGACTTCCTGAAAGCCCGGCAGAGGCTCTGCCGACGGGCGTTTCGCGTCGGTCAACGTGTCGCCAATCTTGATCTCGGAAGTCGACTTGATGTTCGCGATGAAGTAGCCGACGTCGCCGTCCTCGAGCACCGGCTGGGCGTGCATCTTCGGGGTGAAGACGCCGACTTCCTTGATCTCGTAGTTCTTGTTGGTCGACATCAGCTTCACCGCCGCTCCAGGGGCGATGCGACCGGAAAAGACCCGGGCGTAGCCCACGACGCCGCGGTAGGCATCGAACACGGAGTCGAAAACGAGGGCTCGCAATGTGTCGTCGATCTTCTTTGGCGGCGGGATGCGATGAACGATCGCCTCGAGAATCTCGTGAATGCCGATGCCCGCCTTCGCGCTGGCGGCGATGCATTCCTCGGCGGGAATCGCCAGGATGTCCTCGATCTGCTTTTGCACGGCGGGGACGTCGGCGTTCGGCAGATCGATTTTGTTGATCACGGGAATGATCGCGAGGTTCTGCTTCGCGGCGAGATGGACGTTTGCGACCGTTTGCGCCTCCACACCCTGGGCGGCGTCGATAATGAGGAGCGCGCCTTCGCACGCGGCAAGGCTGCGGGAGACCTCGTAGGTGAAGTCGACGTGGCCCGGCGTGTCCATGAGGTTCAACCGGTAGTCCTGCCCGTCTTTGGCACGATATTTCATCGTGACGGGATGGCTCTTGATGGTGATGCCGCGTTCGCGCTCGAGATCCATCGAATCCAGCAGCTGATCCTCCTTTTCTCGTTCGGAGATGGTGCCGGTGGACTCGAGGAGACGGTCCGAGAGCGTCGTCTTCCCGTGGTCGATGTGGGCAATGATGCAGAAGTTACGGGTGCGTTCGATGGACATCGCGAGCCGAAAACGATCCGCGACCCTGCGTCGCAAGTCAATCGAACTCCGAACGGGCGATGCATCGACCGGAGATTTGCGAAAAAATTCCGCCGGGTTGTCCTGCGCGCCGGGGCTTGTTCGTCACACCGATGAACCCTCAGGCGTTTCCACGCCGACCGGCAAGGCGCCTGACAGAACCCGACATTTCATCCATCGTTTCCGACACCATGAGCACCGAGCGTCCTTCCGAAGAATATCTGATGCTGTTCTACAATACCGACTGGCACCACAACCTCTCCCCGGAGGAGATCCAGGCCACGATGAGCAAATGGATGGCGTGGTTCGACGGACTGGTTGCGGAAGGCAAATGCAAGGGCGGACATCCGCTGGGAAACTCCGGTGCCGTGGTCTCCGGTCGGTCGGCCACGGTTTCGGACGGACCGTTTGCCGAGGCGAAGGAGGCCGTGGGTGGCTACTTTTTCCTGACCGTGAGCAGCATGGAGGAGGCCATCTCGATCGCCCGAAACTGTCCGGCTCTTGCGCATGGAATCAAGGTCGAGGTTCGTCCCGTGATTCCGAATTGCGCGGCGATGGAGAGGGTCGTTCTGGACAACACCTCTGCGTAGCCTCTCGCTCCGAACGAAATGTCGATGAACCGCGATGCGGTGAAGCCCCCCGACGCGGGTGTGCAGCATCTTACCGAGCACCTTTTCCGGAGAGAGTCCGGAAAGCTCGTATCCATGCTCACGGGCATCTTTGGCATCGAGCGTCTTCAGCTCGCGGAGGATGTCGTGCAGGAGGCGATGATTCGCGCCCTGCAGACATGGCCCTACTACGGCACGCCGAAGAATCCCGCGGCGTGGTTGATGCAGACCGCAAAGAATCTCGCGCTCGATGTGATTCGACGCGAAAAGCGGTTTCACGAGAAGCAGCCGGAAATCTCCGCGTCGTTCGATGCGTGGAACGAGCGTGACGAAGCGTCACCCCGGTTTGACGAGGAGATCACCAACGACCGGCTGCGATTGATGTTTGCATGCTGCCATCCGGATATTCCGCCCGAGTCGCAGGCGGCGCTGGCATTGAAGACCCTTTGCGGATTCAGTCCCGCCGAGATCGCAGCGGCGTTTCTTTCGTCGGAGGCCGCGATTACCAAACGGCTGACGCGGGCCCGACAGCGCATCCAGGAGCAGGGGATTCGCTTTGAAATTCCCGCGGGACCGGAGCTTGCCGTGCGGGTGAATGGCGTGCTCCACATCCTCTACCTCCTCTTCAACGAAGGCTACAAGGCATCCAGCGGAGACAGCCTCGTGCGGGAGGATCTTTGTCAGGAGGCCATCCGGCTCACCGAGCTGGTCGCCGGTCATCCGGCAACCACCTGTCCCCGTGCACACGCGCTCGCCGCGCTGATGTGGCTGAATGCGGCGCGCCTCTCGAGCCGGATCGACGATGCAGGAAATATTCTGCGCCTGCAGGATCAGGATCGTTCAACGTGGAACCGAGGGATGATCGCCCGTGGCCTCGAGCACCTTGCCAAAGGTGCGGAGGGGGACGAGGTGAGTGAATATCACCTGCAGGCCGGCATCGCCGTCTGCCACTGCCTCGCCCGGGACTACGAATCCACCGACTGGGTGCGCATTCTCGCGCTCTACGATCGATGGGTGGCCATCACCGACTCGCCGGTGGTCGCGTTGAATCGTGCCGTCGCTGTTGCCAACGTTTCCGGTCCCGATGCCGGGCTCGCCGCCGTGGAGGCCATTCCGGCCCGCGAACAGCTCGACGGCTATTACCTCACGCATGCGGTGCGTGGCGATTTCGAGACGAGGCGCGGAAACCATCGCAAGGCGGCGGAGCATTTTCGCAAGGCGCTCCAGCTGGCGGAACTGAAGAGCGAACAGTCGTTCCTTGCCCGGCGGCTGCGGGATTCGGAAAGCGATTGACACGATTTCCCCGATGCGGGGGAGATAGGGGCATGAAATCCGGGGAACCCCAGCCATTTCGACCAAATCCGAAGGTCGCGATGATGATCCTTGTGACGATGACGGCATTGTTTGTTCCTCTGCTGTGCGTCGTCTGGCTGGGCCGCGATTATTTCCGGGCGCCGAAGCCTGCCAGCGCCCAGCCCACGGGCGCGGTGATCGGGCTGCGGGAGTCGATCGAGCGAAGCGCGGAGGAGGCATTGCCGGTGGAGGCGATCGTGTCGGATCGTCTGGTGTTGAAACTGGAGCGGGAACAGCATTCCGTGGAGTCGTTGAAGCCCCTCGCGGAATCGCTTGGCGCCAGTCTCCTGGAACTCGAGGAGGGGCGTTATCTCGTCAGCGGAGCGAAGGGAACCTCCGCTGCGTTCGCGAAGGCGCTGAACATTGATCCGCCCGCAGGAGACGATGAGGGATTGTTCGAGGTGAGGATCGAATCGAAGGAAGCGGGTAAATGATCCTCGTGACCTTCGCGCTGCCGTTCGAGAGCGCCGGCTTCCGGCGGACTCGTGCAGCGCGTGACGTGGTCGTTGTTCACACGGGAATGGGAGCCGGGCCTGCACGCGCCGCGGTCGCGGCCGCGATCGCAAAGCATGCGCCATCCCTCGTTCTTTCCTCAGGATTTGCGGGAGGACTCGACCCTTCATTGAAGACGGGTGATTTCCTTGTCGAGGGGGGACCCGCATCGGAATTTCCACCCGGCACGTTCATCACGGTGGAGGATGTCCTCGTGATGGCGGAGCAAAAGGTCACGCTGCGCGAAAGGACCGGTGCCAGCGCGGTGGACATGGAGACCGACGGAATCCGGGCGGCTTGTGAGGAGGCGGGCGTCCGACTTGTCATTGCGCGTGCGATCAGCGACGGCGCGACGGAAGACATTGGCCTGCCTCCCGAACTGCTCCGGGGTCTCGCCACGCGGCCACTCGCGGCGGCTCCCGCCGTTGCATGGCAGCTTCTCACACGAGCAGGCCCGCGGCGCGCGTTCCTTCGAATGATTCGAGGTTCGCGAGCCGCACAGCGTTCGCTCGCAGAGTCCCTGCCGCGTCTACTGAGCCTGCTCCAGAAAGGCGATCCAGTCTCTGGATGACTGGATGTCGCTGCCTTTTGCCCATGCGGATGCGACACGAAACTCCACCGCACCGTCCGCATCAGTCCGCATCACGCAAAGCGCGTGTTCCTTTCCGTCTCCGGCAGGCTGCCGGAGCATCTCAACGACGCGATCCTTTGGAGCGACGATACCCGTGCCGAGACCGTGGTCCTGAACCTTGTCCCACATGGCGACGACGCCTTTTGACGGGAGAAGCTCGACAAGGGCTTCGGAGGTCTGTGTCACCAATCCCGTCGCGACCGGAACATCCGCGAGCGGTTTCCCGTCCCGCGTGAATACCGAGCGGTTCGTGAAGAAACGGTCTCCGAGTTTCTGCGTGATGGTCTTTTCCTCCTCCACGAGGCCGTCCGGCGTCTCGTAACGGTAACGCACCACGAACTTCGCTTCGTCCGGACCCGGCGAAACGATTTCCGCGGACTGGTAGACATCGGAGGTGACGAGCTTGTTGTCGATCCACAGCGCGGTGCCTCCGCATCCGCGGGAATCTCCAACGCTGTAGCCATCGCATCCTTCGCCGTGGTCTTCATGATAGCTGCGCACGCCGGCCAGATCGTCCTTATACCACTTGTCGATGACCGGATACGGCACGGTCTTGACCCATACGTCGATGCCGCTGTCCTCGACGCTGTCGCGCAGCGGCGGACCGTAGATGCGGTAGGCAACGAGATCGTTTTCCCATGCGAGGTCGCCCTTCCGCTCCGGAACGACCCGGGCGTAGGCACGGGGTCCGGCATTGGATTGAGCAAAGACGGAGGCGGTGCAGGTGACGACGGCGAGAAGGGTGAGCGGAAGGTTTTTCATGACAGCAGGGGGTTATCGGTCCACGCGGGCGCCCGCGCCGCGAACGAGGTTTTCGACTTCGGAGAGGGTTGCCATGGAAGTGTCGCCCGGCGTCGTCATCGCGAGCGCACCATGCGCCGCGCCATATTCGACGGCCCTGGCGGGGTCGCCGAATGTGAGAAATCCGTAGATCAATCCCGACGCAAAGCTGTCTCCGCCGCCGACGCGATCGAGGATTTCCAATCCCGGCCGGTGCGTCGCCTCATGGAATTTCCCTGCATGCCAGCAAACCGCTCCCCAGTCGTTGACGGTGGCCGTGCGCACTTCGCGCAACGTGGTGGCGGCCACCTGGAAATTTGGAAATTCCGCCACCGCGCGTTCGATCATTCGTTTGAAACTGTCGATGTTGAGACCGGTAACGTGTTCGCTGACGCCTTCGACCTCGAATCCAAGGCAGGCGGTGAAGTCCTCCTCGTTTCCGATCATCACATCGACATGCTTCGCGATTTCACGATTCACCTCGCGTGCGCGTGCCTGACCGCCGATCGACTTCCACAACGACGGGCGGTAGTTGAGGTCGTAGGAGACAATCGTGCCGTGTTCCCGCGCCTTGCGACAGGCTTCCACCACCACTTCCGCAGTGGATTCCGAAAGCGCGGCGAAAATGCCTCCCGTGTGAAACCATCGCGTGCCCGCGCGACCAAACACTTCGTCCCAGTCGATGTCACCGGGCTTCATCGCACTGGCGGCGGTCATTCCGCGATCCGAGGTTCCCCGGGCGCCACGCACACCGAAACCGCGCTCGGTGAAGTTGAGGCCGTTGCGAATCGTGCGGCCGATTCCGTCGAACGGTTTCCATTGGACGAATCGCTGATCCACGCCACCCTGCAGGATGAGATCCTCGAGTAGGCGACCGACATCATTGTCGGCAAAGGCCGTGACAATTGCCGTGCGAAGCCCGAAACAGCGGCGCAGGCCGCGCGCGACGTTGTATTCGCCGCCGCCCTCCCAGACACGAAACTCGCGCGCCGTGCGGACGCGGCCTTCGCCGGGATCGAGCCGGAGCATGACCTCACCCAGCGAGATGCAATCGAACTGGCAGGAATTGGCGGGGCGAATGGACAGGGGCATGAGTCAGTCTTGGGCCAGGGTTACGGCTTCCCGCGTGAGATCGCGGATTTGCTGAAAATCCCCAGCAGCAATGAGCTTCGGAGCCACCATCCAGCTTCCTCCGCAGGCCGCGACGGAAGGAAGATCGAGGTAGCTCCGCAGGTTGCCGGCGTGAATGCCTCCGGTGGGGATGAATCGGATGCCCGCGTAGGGAGCGGAGAGCGCCTTCAGCATTTCCACCCCTCCGAGAGCCTCGGCCGGGAAAAACTTCAGCAGCGACAGCCCGAAGGAATACGCCAGCTCGATGTCGGTGGGGGTTGCGACGCCGGGAGTGATCGGAATGCCCCGGCTCACGCAATACTCGATGACCTTCGGGTTGCAGCCCGGCGAGACCATGAAAGTTGCCCCGGCGTCCACCGCCTGCCGCACCTGGTCGATGGAGAGCACCGTGCCCGCTCCAACAATCATGTCCCCGCGCGCCGCCATCGTCTGGATTGCCTCTGCCGCTGCTGCAGTTCGAAACGTGATCTCCGCAACCGGGAGACCGCCGGCCACCAGGGCGTCG